>SVQX01000009.1 GCA_015065065.1 Oscillospiraceae bacterium | reverse complement strand
AATTGGCTTAGCGAAGCGAAATATGCAGACAGTCACGAGGAGGTTTTCATTCCCTCGGAAAAGACCGTTGACGATTGGTTTAATTTTTGGATTGAGAATATCGTAGGCGATTTAGCACCGAACACTCGGCGCAACTACCGCGAACGGTACAACCGAAATATGAAAGCGATCCTCGGACGGCTCAAGCTGAGTGACGTAAGACCGATGCACTGCAAGGCAGTCTTAACCCGTATGGATAAGGACTACGCAGGCTCTACGATTCGCCAAACCTATATTGCGATGGGAACGATGTTTAGATCGGCTCTGATGAACGGTTTGATCGCCAAGCATCCGATGGATGGTGTCAGATACACCAAGCCCGTCCGTGCAGTCAGCGATATCAAGTTTCTCACGATTGAAGAACAGGAAAAGTTTTTAGAGGTCGCAAAGCGTTCGCACAACTATTTTCAATACGCTCTGATGTTGGAAACAGGATTGCGCACCGGTGAAATGATTGGTCTTACTTGGGATGCGATTGACTGGAAGAAACGAACTCTGACCGTCAACAAAACCTTAGAGTACAGACACAAGCAAGGATACTGGCGTGCAGGACCGCCAAAGACACAACAAAGCTATCGAACCATTCCACTCACCTCAAAGGCGTATGCCATTCTTGAAATGGTTGCGGCAAGTGTCGGTGAGAGAAAGGAGTCCGAGACGCTATCTCAAACGTTGGAGTACATTGACCGCCGTACCGGACAAACATCAACTCTTGTGATGCGTGATCTCGTGTTCATCAATTTCAGAACGGGAGAACCGGCAAAGAACAGTTCCTACGATACACACCTCTACAAGCTTTGCGACGAGGCGGGGATCAAGCGTTTTTCAATGCACGTTCTCCGTCATACATACGCAACGAGAGCGATTGAGAGAGGCGTTCAGCCGAAGGTTCTGCAAAAGCTGCTCGGTCACGCGAGTATCCAAACAACAATGGACAGATACGTTCACGTAACGGACGAATCCTTGTCCATAGCAATCAAGCAATTTGAGGGGACTACTCCACCAAAAATGGTGCAGTAATGGTACAGTAGATGGTACACCTCAAAATGAAGTTACAAAAAATCGTATCCTAAAAATGCTCGAAAATCGTTAAAAATGGTACAGTAATGGTAAAGTAACGCATTTTCGAGGCGAAAAAACCTTGTAAAATAAAGGAGAATGAGAATATATGAAATTAGGTATCGTCGGACTTCCAAACGTAGGCAAGTCCACACTTTTTAACGCTCTTACAAATGCGGGTGCGGAATCCGCAAACTACCCCTTCTGCACCATTGAGCCAAACGTGGGTATCGTTCCCGTGCCCGATAAGCGGCTTGATGCTCTGGCAGAAATGTATAACCCCGAAAAATACACTCCTGCAATTATCGAATTCGTTGACATAGCGGGACTTGTACGCGGTGCATCGCAGGGCGAGGGACTTGGAAACAAGTTTCTGTCGCACATCCGCGAGGTTGACGCTATCGTTCACGTAGTCCGTTGCTTTGAGGACTCGAATATCGTCCACGTTGACGGCAACATCAACCCCTTGCGCGACGTTGACACCATCAACATGGAGCTTATCCTCTCCGACATTGAAATACTTGAGCGCCGTCTTGCGTCCAGCCGCAAGATCCTCAAGGGCGACAAGAGCGTTGCCGCAGAGATAGAGGTCTTTGAAACGGTCATGAAGGCTTTGGAGGACGGCAAATGCGCGCGCACCGTTGAACTGACTCAAGACGAGGCGGCTTATCTTGCAGACGTTCCCCTTTTGACTATGAAGCCTGTTATTTACGTTGCAAACGTCAGTGAGGACGAGGTGGCGGCTGAGCCCGTTGACAACGCGGGATATATGACACTCAAGGAGTTCGCGGCGAGCGAAAGCTCGCAGATAATCCCCGTTTGCGCCCAGATTGAGGCGGAGATCGCTCAACTCGACGGCGAGGACAAGGCGGCATTCCTCGAGGATATGGGAATCGCCGAAACAGGACTTGACCGACTCATTCAGGCAAGCTACACACTGCTCGGACTTATCAGCTATCTCACCGCAGGCCCTAAGGAGGTCCGCGCATGGACTATCACCAAGGGCACGAAAGCACCTCAGGCGGCGGGCAAGATACACAGCGACTTTGAGCGCGGCTTTATCCGTGCGGAGATCATTAGATTTGACGATCTTATGCGGCTTGGCAGCATGACTGCCGCAAAGGATGCGGGACTTGTCCGCAGTGAGGGCAAGGAATACGTTGTTGAGGACGGCGATATCGTGCTGTTCAGATTCAACGTCTGATAGCGAGGGCGCAAATGAGAATGAGAAAAAAGAAGCACGGTGCAGAGAGGATCGAGGCGTGCGCCGAGCTTTTGATAAAGGAGCCAACCGCAGCGTGTGACCCGCGAAAGGCGGGCGTGTACTTTAAGGACTCGCGCCCCGTGCGACTTGAAATTGGTTGCGGCAAGGGTAATTTCGCTGTTGGAATGGCAGCGGCAAACCCCGACGTCAATTTTATTGCGGTTGAGCGTGTTGCCGACGTTTGCTGTCTTGCACTTGAAAAAGCTATGGCAGCAAAGGAGCAACGTCCGAATGACAACCTGCGCTTCGTAATTGGTAATGCGGAGCATCTCGACGATTGGTTCCCTCCCCACAGTATTGAGGGAATATACCTCAATTTCAGCGATCCGTGGCCGAAAAAGGGTTATGCCAAACGGCGCCTGACTCACCGAAACTTCCTTCGCGTCTACCGCGAAATACTTATCGAGAGCGGATATCTGTACCTCAAAACGGACAACGAGGGGCTGTTTGATTTCAGCCTTGAGGAGTTTGAGGCGGAGGGACTGACGGTGGAATTCGTCACCCGCGACCTGCACAGCTCCGAGAAAGCCGACGGCAACGTAATGACCGAATACGAAAAGAACTTTTCCTCGCAGGGTATGCCCATATATTCCGCCTGGGTGAGGTTTTGAACATAAAATTTAAGGAGCAGGCGTACCTGCTCCTTTTTTTAATCAATTTTTTGTCCAAACGCCGGGGGCGTTTTTCAGACAGAACGCCGCATTTTGGGGGTCGGTCAAGTCGCCCACATCAATGTCGCGTATGCCCGATGCATCATCTACGGTAACCTTCCAACCCTCGGGACTCATAAACCAAGCGTCGGCAAGATCGGTACCGGCAAAGGCGCTGGACTCTATTCTTACAACGCTGCTCGGAATGGTTACGTAGCCTATGCACCGACAATTCCAAAACGCTTCGTAGCCAATACTTTTCAGCCCTTCGGGAAGCGTTATCTCCATCAAGCGCGTGCAGTCCTTAAAGGCATGGTAATCAATAAACTTCGTCGAAGGACTTATAACGCAAGACGACACTGACACGTCGTTTACCTTGGCAAGGATAAGATTGGGATTGGTGCTGTTACCGAGGTAGCAAACACCCTCGTGCTGTGTATATTCCAAGGAGTAGCAAAACTCAAAAACCTTATCACCTAGATACTGAATACTGTTCGGTATCGTTACATACACGAGCTTATCCGAATATGAGAATGCTCTGTCGCCAATGTGGGTTACACTTTCGGGCAGAGTTATCTGTTGCAGCCTTTTGCACAGCATAAATGCTTCCTCGCCGACGGTAGTCACACCGTAATCTATCACCACGTCAGTCATATTGTAACATCCGTAAAACGCCTTTGCGCCAATGCTTTTGATGTGCTGCGGAATAGAAACACCCACAAGCTCAGCGTCACCCTTGAACGCTTCGTCCGCTATACCCGTCACGGCGTAACCGTTGGGTGTTGTTTTAGGGATAACAATATGCTTATCCGTACACGCACCGCGTCCCGCAACAGAAAAAGTATTGTCGGCATTAGCCGTAAATTTCAATCCCTCGGAGGGCGAATCCGTACCCGTATCCCCACCACCATAACAGGCGGGCAGGCAAAGCAGCGCGGTCAGTGCCAAAATCACTGATACGACTATAAAAATTCTATATTTCTTCATTCTCTTCCCCTTGCCCATTCGTATTCATAATATATCTCGGTCAGGCATTGGACGGCGGAATATCCGTCCAAAAGATCCTCCTGATGTACACGAGCCTCAAAATTTCCCTCGCCCGCGTCATACAGCATCCATCCAAAGGTTTCGGCGAAGGTTACGCTACCGAGGTTGTTGCAGTAACAAAATGCATATTCACCGATTCGCGTAACGTTTTGAGGAATATTCACGGCGGTAAGCGAAAAGCAGTTTACAAATGAATCGCTGCCGATCTCCAGCAAGCCCTCCGGCAGGGTAATACTTTTCAACCTCTCGCAATTAGCAAAAGCATCCGAATGTATAAATTTTGTGGTATAGTTTACTTGACAGGCCTCCACATTTTCGTTCTCTGCTCTCAGCAAAATAAGGTACTTATTTCCCTCGTTGCCGATATAATACGCGCCGTCGTATTTGTAACCCTTCAGCTTATCACAGCCATTAAAGGTATAGTCGCCGAGCACCTCAAGCCCTTCGGGAATATAAATATTCTGCAGGCTTTCGCAAAATCCGAATGCAACGTCGCCTATCTCCTTTAAGCTGTCGGGCAGATTAATCTTGTCAAGCTGCTTGCAAAAGGCAAACGACTGCTTGCCAATACTCCGGAGTCCTTGGTTCATCTGTACCCTTTTCAGCTCCGAGCAGCCGTAAAATGCGTTATCGCCGATAGTCCTGATGCTTGACGGAATACCTACCGCCCTAATGCTCGGATGGTTGGCAAACGCGCCCTCTCCAATGCCCGTGATAGGCTTGCCCGACGCGGTCGTCTCAGGGATAACTATAACCTCGTCCGTACACGCGCCAATTCCGCTGACGTAATACGTGCCGTCGGAGTTGGCTTCAAATTTCAAGCCTACGGAAGGCTTTGACATATCAATGTCTGCGTTGTCGCCCGCGCATCCGACAAGTACCGAAAACACCGCGACGGTGAGCAGCAGGATGAGCAGACAGAATATCTTATATTTTTTCATACGCACCTGTATCTCTTTGACTTTTATTCTCTTGTCAAGTACTTTGGCAGTAACATATTGGTTAGATATCGTGCGGCATCGTCAGCATCTGCCATACTCTCTTTGCTCACATTCTTGATGTCGCCTGTCGCGTGAAAGTCATAGCAAGTCCAACCGTCGGTTATCACAAATTCGACCGCGGAAAGACTGCTGCAACGGTAAAACGCTCCGCCTCCTATTTTCACCACGCCGCTCGGAATCGTAATGCTTGTAAGCTTTCCACATTCTTCGAATGCCTCTGAATGTACGAATTTCGTCGAGTCGTTTATCTGACAGAAATCAATATCCTGGTTTACTGCCTTCAGCAGAATGAGATACGGGTTATAGGAAGAGCCGATATAATACGCGCCATTATATTTTTCCATTTTCAGGCTGTGACAGCTTGAAAATGCATAGTTTCCAAGCTCCTCAAGCCCATCGGGGATGCTTACGCTTTCAAGCCCCTTGCACAACCAGAATGCCCCTTTGCCTATTTTCTTTACACTATCGGGCAGCTCCACCTTTTTAATCTTTTCGCAGTGCGCAAATGCTTCCTCTTCAATGGTTTGCGTACCGTTCGCAATCTCCACTACAGTCAGCTCATCACAGTTGTCAAACGCTTCGTTACCGATAGTCTTGACGCTTGACGGAATAGCGACCGCCTTAATTTTCGAATTGTCGGCAAACGCCCTATACCCTATACCCGTGATTGATTTACCCGTCGCGGTCGTCTCGGGGATAACTATAACCTCATCCGTACAAGCTCCAATACCGCTGACGTAATACGTGCCGTCGGAGTTTGCTTCAAATTTCAAGCCCTCGGAGGGGGTTGACATATCTATCTTTTCTCCCTCGCAGGAGGACAGACAAAGCAGTGCGGTCAGTGCAAAAAGCACTGCCATCAATACAAGAATTTTAGATGTTTTCATTCTGTTTCTACCTCATTGTCAACAGTTTTTGTCCAGACGTAATTGCTGTACGTGCTTCGCAGATAGGTTGCGGCTACTGCCGAGTCATCAAGTCCCGAAATAGCGGTAGGCGTCGTATTTGAGCCTGCCTCTGCGTATCCCCATCCGTCAAGATCGGTAAAGGTCACACCCGTCAGTGCGTCACAGCCGTTAAAGGCACGCGCACCGATTTCAAGAACGCCCAATCCGACGGTGACACGAGCAAGCTCCGCGCAATCACTGAACGCCTGCGCGCCAATGCTCGTCACGCTGTCGGGAATAACGATTTCGGTAAATCCGCACTCCGAAAATGCCCAGCCATGGATCTCCTCAAGCCCCTCGGGAAGGCTGATCGCCGAAAGCGAGGTACAATAATTGAACGCAGAATTTCCGATAATCTTAACATTGCTTCCAAACGTAACGCTTGACAGTCGGGTACAGTTGTCAAATGCAGATTCTCCGATTTCGGCAACACCGTTACCGACAGTCACGCTTCTGAGCTTGGTACAGTACATAAATGTTCCCCAGCCCATTGAAATAACGCTGTCGGGAATGGATATCTCCGTCAGTGCCCCACACCATTCAAAGGCATTCGACAGAATAATTTTCGTATTTTCATTTATCTCACAGGAGGCAACGGAGCTGTCCTTGGCTTTGACAAGCACAAGGTGGGGATTTTCCTCGTTGCCAATGTAATATGCGTTGTCGTATTCGCTTCCTGTAAGGCTCTCGCAAAGATTAAAGGCACCGTTACCAATGCTTTGGATGCCGCCGGGGATATTTATGCTTTTAAGCATTTTACAGCCAGAAAAAGCATATTCGTCGATAACAGTTATGCTGTCGGGCAAAGTAACGCTCTCAAGAGCGGTACAGTCACCAAAGCCGTTTTCAATGATGCGGGTAACGGGCTTTTCATTATAGGTATCCGGAATAATTATCTCATCCATATATCTCAATTTACCGCAGGCGACCGCATATGTGCCGTCGGGCAGAGGATAATACTCAAGTCCGTCGTCAACGACACCAACGGCATAATATCCCGTATCGGTATCCCCTATCCACCAGTTTCCGTTTTCTCCTATGTATGGGGTGTCACCGGGCTCGCCCTTATCTCCCTTATCTCCCTTTTCGCCGGGCTCGCCGGGCTCACCCTGCTCGCCCCTTTCGCCTTGAGGTCCCTGCTCGCCCTGCTCTCCTTTGTCTCCCTTATCTCCCTTTTCACCTTGGAGAGTCGTCGTTTCGTCCTCAATGCCGCCACTGCCTGCGCAGGACGCAAGTGCGACGGTCAGCACCGCAAAGCAAAGCAACAATGCGATAATATTTTTCAGATTTTTCATTTTTATGCTCCTTTCGGAAATTCTAAGCTACCGAGATATTCACTCTTTTTCGATAAGAGAAACTGTCTCGTCAAGAGAATTAAGCTTTACGGAATACAGCTTTTTCAGCTCATCCGTATCCTCCATGAGGTCGGGAATAAATATTGCGCGGATATTCGCCGCGTGAAGGGCGCGTATGCCGTTATGCGAATCCTCAACGCCAAGGCAATCGGCAGGCAGGACGCCTAAAAGCTCTGCCGCCATAAGGAAAATATCGGGATTGGGCTTGCCGTTTTGTACCATATCTCCGCCAATTACAACGTCGAAATACTTAAGAAGTCCCGAAAGCTCAAGGTCGCGCCTTGCCATAGACACGGGAGTGGAGGTGGCAACCGCCATTTTTATTCCATTTGCTTCAAGATATTCGAGCAGCTCCACAGCGCCCTTGCGCTTGGGAATTCCACCCTCGTCTATAATTTTATTTATGTGCTTATGGGCGCAGGAGTGAAATTCCTCCCAATCCACATCGGGATGTACTCTTTCAAAATACTCCCTTGCCTGGACGACGCCGATACCCGTACAGTACACGCAGTCCTCTTCAATTCCCGTGATATTCATTTCCTCCGCAGCACGATACCAACCGCGACGGTGGATTATCTCGGAATCGTGGAGCGTTCCGTCCATATCAAAAATTACTGCCTTGATACTCATTTTCCCTCCTTAATCGGGATTACGCTCACCCAAAAGCACATGATATTTTTGATAGAAGCTCTCAAAATATCCGCCGTCAAGCGCGCGCCTTATCTCGCGGGTAAGGTTGTTGTAGAAATACAGATTATGAGTGACCGCAAGGCGCATACCAAGCGACTCCTTTGCCTTGATAAGATGGCGGATGTAGGAGCGGCTGTAATTTTGGCACACGGGGCAATTACAGGTAAGTCCAATCGGGCGCGGATCGCGCGCGTACTTTTCGTTGAGAAGGTTCATTTTCCCTTCCCACGTAAAGAGATTTCCGTGACGCGCATTTCTCGACGGCATAACGCAGTCAAAGAAATCCACTCCCATATGCACCGCTTCAAGTATATTGCAGGGTGTACCGACGCCCATAAGATAACGGGGCTTATTTTTAGGCATATGAGGCTCTACTGCGTCGATTATGCGGTACATCTCCTCCGTTTCCTCACCTACGGCAAGTCCGCCGATAGCGTAGCCCTCGCAATCCATTTCCGCGATCTTGTGCATATGCTCGATACGCAGATCCTCGTAAGTTCCGCCCTGATTGATACCGAATAGCATCTGATGCGGGTTTATAGTGTCGGGCAAGGAATTGAGTCTTGCCATTTCGTCCTTGCAGCGCTTCAGCCAACGCACGGTGCGCTCGGTAGACTGCTTTACGTAATCGTAGGGCGCGGGATTTTCAATACACTCGTCAAACGCCATGGCGATAGTGGACGCAAGGTTTGACTGTATCTGCATGCTCTCCTCGGGTCCCATGAAGATGCGCTTTCCGTCGATATGCGAAGCAAAGCGCACTCCCTCCTCGGTAATTTTGCGGAGCTGTGACAGCGAGAACACCTGAAATCCGCCGCTGTCGGTAAGTATCGGCTTTTTCCAATTCATAAACTTATGAAGTCCGCCCATTTCGCGAATAAGGGTATCGCCCGGGCGCAGATGCAGGTGATAGGTATTGGAAAGCTCCACCTGACAGTCGATCTCCTCAAGCTCCACCGTTGATACGCCGCCCTTGATAGCCGCGCAGGTACCCACGTTCATAAAAACGGGAGTCTGTATGTCACCGTGAACGGTGTGAAGCACACCGCGGCGCGCACGCCCGTCGGTGGCAAGTATCTCAAATAATTCAGCCATGATAAATTCCTTTTTGTTTATTGTTTTATCAGCACCGCTCAAACTGACGGTCAAGGGTGCGTTTTTTCATTTCCATAGCCACGGGTCTGCCGTGAGGACATACCGTGATGTCGGGTATCTGCATAAGCTGATCCACAAGATGACCTATCTGCTCGGTGGGATATTCCCTGCCACCCTTGATAGCCGCCTTGCAGGACGCCTGATACAGTGCCTTTTCAAAAATTATATCTCTGGTTAGCCGCGCGTTGCCAACGCCCTCAGAAATATTTTTAACGAAGGCGGCGAACATATCCTGCACCGCTCCCGACTCAATACCCGAGGGAATTCCGCTTACCTCCACCGTATTTTTCATGCAGGTGAAGGAAAATCCGATATCCTCAAGCTCCCGCGCGTACTCACGCACAAGAGCCACCTCAGCACTCATCAGAACCACCTCGACGGGGATCATCAATAGCTGAGTATCCACCTGCCCCTTTTTGAGGTTAGCCTTAAGTCGCTCGAATATCAGCCTTTCGTGCGCCGCGTGCTTGTCGATAATAAGCATTTTTTCGCCTATTTCCACCAAGACGTAGGTATTGAACACCTCGCCCGCCACGCGGTATGCGGAGATAACCCGCTCGGCGACATTCTGTGTTTTTTCTTCAACTGGCGGGACGTCCTGCGCTCTCCCGCCGTAGCCTACGGGCATTTCGGGTGGAGGCGGAGTCTGTATGGAATCAGCGACGTATAGCTTTTCATCTATTACAGGCGTTGCAGCCTTCTTCGGATCTGCCGACTTTTCATCGCGCATGCCGAGATACTGTCTGACGTAGTCCTCTGCGGTTATGCGTATCTGCGGCGGCTTTTGCTCGCTCGTCTTCGGAATCACTTCACCACCCCACGAAAGCTGACGCTTTTTGAGGGATTCCTCTTTTGTATCAATGGGAGTCGTCATTTCGGACACCTTGACAGCACCTTGACTCATTCCCGTCATTTTCTGCGCCGCTGTGGTGGGAGTGAACGCAGACTCACCTATCTCGGGGCGCGTGGTATTATGCTCCAGCGCTTGTCTGACGGTATAGTATATAGCCTCGAACACAGGCTTTTCGTTTGAGAATTTTACCTCTAATTTTGCGGGGTGAACGTTGACGTCCACTCGCGCGGGATTGAGGCTGATTTCAATTACACAGCAAGGATATTTTTCGGGCGGCAGATAGGACACGAATGCCTGCTCTATCGCCGCTTGCGCGGTACGGCTCTTGACATAACGGTGGTTGATAAAGAAATTTTGGAAGTTTCTATTTGCCTTTACGTTATCCGACCGTCCGATAAATCCGCCGATGCGAATACCCTCGTATTCGCCCTCGACGGGTATGAGGCGCGCAGCAAAATCCTTGCCGAACACCGAATAAATAGTATTTTTAAGATTGCCGTCGCCCGCCGTTTCCAGCTTCATATTGCCGTCCACGATAAGTCTGAACGCGATCTCGGGATGTGACAGCGCAACTCTTTCCACGTTGGCGCTCACCGCCATAGCCTCGGTAGCGTCGCGCTTCAAGAATTTGCGTCTTGCGGGTACTATGGAGAACAGATTTTCCACAATAACGGTAGTACCGTTCTGGCATCCGCGCTCGGTGACACCAAGCACCACGCCGCCCTCAATGGTAAGCTCAGCACCCATTTCTGCATCCGCCTGCTTGGATATGATACGCATATCCGACACGGAGGATATCGCCGCGAGTGCTTCGCCTCGAAAGCCGAGAGTGAGGATTCCGTCAAGATCCTCCGCGCTTCTTATCTTACTCGTCGCGTGTCTGCGTACAGCCATAGGAAGGTCATCAGGGGACATACCGCACCCGTCGTCGCTGACTCGCATGAAGCTTACGCCTCCGTTTTGTATCTCCACAGTGATGTGGCGCGCGCCTGCGTCAATGGAATTTTCGATCATTTCCTTAATGGCGGAAGCAGGTCTGTCGACCACCTCGCCTGCGGCGATAAGGTTCGCCACCTCAAAGGATAATACCTGTATTTTTCCCATAATGCCCTCCCTTCAAAATTATTTTATCTGACTTGCTTTTTCCATTCAAACATAAGATTCATGCACTCGTAGGGTGACAGAGTATTAAGGTCAACCGAGCGCAATTCCTCTACCAGCCGCGCACCTATACAGTCGTCAAGCGACAATGCATCCATGCCACCGTTTGCATTATCCTTATGGCGCGCGCCCGAATCAACCGCATCCTTTACCGCGCCCGAAGCCGCCTCGACGGATGCAAGCACTTCCCTTGCGCGCTTGATGACCTCATTCGGAATACCCGCCAGCTTTGCCACCTCAATACCGTAGCTGTCGTCGGTAGAGCCGCGAAGTATCTTGCGCAGAAAATTGATATTGTCACCGCGCTTCTTTGCCGCCACGTGGTAGTTGACGATACCGTCAAACTCCTCCTCCATGGTGGTAAGCTCGTGATAGTGAGTTGCGAAAAGCGTTCTCGCGCCTATCTTTTTGCTGTTCGTGTATTCGATTATCGCGCGGGCAATGCTCATGCCATCAAAGGTAGACGTGCCGCGTCCCACCTCGTCGTAGATGATAAGACTGCGCCGCGTTGCGTTTTTGAGTATGTACGCCACCTCATTCATTTCAAGCATGAAGGTAGACTGTCCGCTTGCAAGGTCATCCGATGCGCCGACGCGAGTAAACACCTTGTCGCATATACCGATATGGGCCTCTGCCGCAGGAACGTAAGAGCCTATCTGCGCGAGAATCGTTATCAGCGCGACCTGCCGCATGTAGGTGGATTTACCCGCCATATTAGGACCTGTGATAAGCATAAGTCGGTTTGCCTTGGTATCAAGCAGTGCGTCGTTTGGGACAAAATAGCTGTCCTTGACGAATCTCTCCACCACGGGGTGTCTGCCATCCTTGATGGATATTATATCGTCCTCCGAGATTTCGGGCTTTACGTACTGCCCCTTCGCCGCTACCGACGCAAGGCTCTGGTACACGTCAAGCTCGGCAAGCAGTGCGGAGGCTTTCTTAATTCTCTCGCTATGCTCGGCGACGAAGGAGCGCACCTCGCAGAACAGATCGTGTTCGATAGCGCACAGCCTGTCCTTCGCGCCGAGAATGGTTGCCTCCATGTCCTTCAGCTCCTGTGTTATATAGCGCTCGCAGTTTGAAAGCGTCTGCTTGCGGATATAGCTGTCCGGAACTTGGTCTATAAAGGATTTCGAAACCTCAATATAGTATCCGAAAACCTTGTTGTAGCTTATTTTGAGCGTTTTGATACCCGTGCGCGCCTTCTCCTCTGCGGCGACGCGCTCTACCCAGCCGCGACCGTCATCCATAACCGAGCGGAGATAGTCGACCTCCTCCGAATATCCGTCGCGTATCATTCCGCCCTCCCGAATAGAGAAGGGAGGCTCGTCACATATAGCCTTGTTTATTCTGTCGCAAACGTCCTGCAGCGTATCAAGCTCCCGCCATATTCTGCGAAGCTCCTCGCTCTCGCAGTCCTCCATAAGGCTCTTGACCTCGGGCAAAACTGCAGCGGTAGTGGCAACGGCACGAAGCTCGCGCGCGTTTGCCGTACCGTAAATTATCTTGGTAATAAGTCTTTCGGTATCAAGGACCTGTGAGAGTAGCTCGGACAGCTCCTCGCGCTTCATAAAGTTACCAACAAGCTCCTCTACCGCGCACTGACGGCGGATGATATGTGCCGAATTGACCAGCGGATGCTCTACCCAGCGGCGCAAAAGTCTTGCACCCGCCGCACTCTCCGTCTTATCAAGCACCCACAGAAGTGAGCCTTTTTTATCCTTGGAGCGCATATTTTCGGTCAGCTCCAGATTGCGGCGGGAGTTCATATCAATATCGAGATACTGTCCCTCGCTGTATATTTCAAGCTCGCAAAGATTGGGCAGATCGTTTTTCTGCATCTCCGAAACGTAGGAAAGCAGTGCGCCCACAGCGCACACGAGGGATCTGTCCTCTGCCGCACCCTCCTTGACGCTTGCGCCAAACTGCACGCGGAAGCGCTCCGCGCAGCTGTCGTAGTCATAACGGTAGGACTGATCGTCGTTGAGAATAATACCGCGCGACGTCATGAAATCAGCGACAATACCTAACTTTGACGCGGACACGTTTGAAAGTGCCTCGCGTGGCATATAGGTGGACAGCTCGTTGAGCAGTCTGTTATCCATATTGTCGCCGTAGATCAGCGTTGCTACCGCGCGTGCGGTGGACAGGTCTATAAAGCAAAGTCCGTAATCCATACCCGACGAAAATACAGAGCAGATATAGTTATTTCTCTGCTCGGGCAGCATTTCGGAATCAATAAGCGTACCAGGTGTAATGACGCGCACGACCTCACGCCGTACAAGCCCCTTTGCCTGCGCAGGGTCCTCCGTCTGCTCGCAGATCGCTACCTTATATCCCTTTTCAATAAGACGGGCGATATAGGTGTCTGCCGAGTGGAAGGGCACGCCGCACATGGGGGCGCGCTCAGCCTCGCCGCAATCTCTGCCCGTGAGTGTCAGCTCCAGCTCACGGGAGGCGAGTATCGCGTCGTCAAAAAACATCTCGTAGAAATCTCCGAGTCTGTAAAAAAGCAAATAACCGTTATACTGACGCTTTATTTCAAAATATTGCTCCATCATCGGTGTCATTGCCGTATTCTCCTTATCTTAAAAAGTTAGGGGGGCGCGTTTTAGTGACATCCTCCGCCACAGCTGGAGCAGTTGCCGCCGCATGAGGTGGGCATCTGTCCCGTGATTGCAAAGGTGATGGTATTGTTAACGGCGTTCATCAGCTCGTTGACCTCCTCCTGTGCCGCGGTAAGCTCCCGGCACGTGGGGTTTTCGTTGATCTGCTTATACAAAACGTCGATTCTGTCCTGTATCATCTGCACCATTTCGGGGTCAAAGGTACCGCCCGTGGCTACGTTTTCAAGTGCCTTTTGCTGTACCTCATACTCAGTCATCAGCGTGGACATATCCGCGTCGTTTTCAAATGCTTCTCTTGCCTTCTGCATACGGACAAGACGAGGGTCGTCCTTCAGCGCGAGTCCCAGCTTCATTGCAAGCTCAAATACGTTAGGTGTTTTTGCGTTGTCTGCCATTTTATTTTTCTCCAATTCTTAAAATTCCTTATACTATTTCTCCGTACAGGGCAAACGCCTCCGCACGGGATATTTTTACATTTACAAATCTTCCCGTGTATTCCGCAGAGGCAGTACCCTCAACAGGCGGGAAAAAGACTATCTTATTCTTTTCGTCGCGTCCCGACAAAAGTGCGGAATTGCTCTTGCTCTCCCCATCGCAAAGCACCTTGAGGGTTTTGCCTACGGAGTCGAGATTTATATTCTCGGCAATGGGATTTTGCATTGTCAGGAGGCGGTTGAAGCGCTCACCCTTCACCCCGTCGTCAAGCTGTGGCATCTCTGCCGCAGGCGTTCCATTTCGCGGCGAGTAAATGAAGGAGTAAAGCATATCAAACTTGACCGTATCAAGTATTGACAGCGTTCCCTCAAAATCACTCTCGTCCTCGGTGGGAAAGCCTACGATAATATCGGACGTTATTGCGATATCCGGCATTTTTTGTCGCATATACGCAACCGTATCAAGATATTTTGCCGTGTCGTAGCGACGGTTCATATCCTTTAAGACCTTATCACTTCCCGACTGCAAAGGCAGATGGAAATGCTTGGCTACGTGTCGCGAGTCCGCCATTACGTCAATAAGCTTTTGGCTTGCATCCTTCGGGTGGCTGGTCATAAAGCGAAGCCAAAAGTCGCCCTCTATCCCGTCAAGCCGCGCGATAAGATCTGCAAAATCGCACTGCCACTCCGCACCCTTGCCGTAGGAATTTACGTTCTGACCGAGCAGGGTGATATCCTTGTAGCCCGCCGCGACAAGCTCGCGCACCTCACGCACGATATCGTCGGGGTATCGACTGCGCTCTCGTCCGCGGACATAAGGCACTATGCAATACGAGCAGAAATTGTTGCATCCGTACATAATAGAAACCCATGCGCGATAAGAGGAATTACGATACACGGGCATTCCCTCCTCCACCGTGGGGGCGTCCTCGGGATGGAACAGACGCTTATGCTTTTGGATGTAATTCCACAGCATTTGCGGCATGCGGTGAATTGACGACGTACCAAGCACGAAGCTGACGTAAGGGTAGCTTGCCTTTATCTGCTTGCATCTATGCCCTTGAGTAACCATGCATCCACAAACGCCTATGATCAGCTCGGGATTTTTTTCTTTTATGTGCTTGAACTGACCGATAACGGACAGCGCCTTTTTCTCCGCATGCTCGCGGATGGCGCAGGTGTTTACCATAATGAGATCGGCAGTATCGGGAGCGGAAATTATCTCGTAACCCATATCTCTCGCCATGCCCGCCATTTTCTCGCCGTCAGCCTCATTTTGCTGACAGCCGAAGGTGAGGACGTAAGCGCGGCGGCGTCTGCCGTTTTGCTCGGCAAAATCGGAGTTCCACTCGCGCACTCGGCGCATGTATTCCGTCCGCTCCGCGCTACCGCACTCGGAGAGAGCGGTCTTTGTATTTTTATCTCTTTGATTCATTTATAAATCCTCATATTTTCCGGCGGTCATTCCGTTAAATTTCAAAAATTCGCACAGTACCGCAGGATAATTTCACATTATATCATTATACCCGATTTTTCGCACTTTGTCAAGTGTTTTTGAGTGGAATACTCTACCTTTCGACGCCGTATACCAGCTTTGAAAAAAGGCAAGCGGAGAAAACGAATAAAGTCAGCGTGTTTCCCACCCGCAAGAGCAAATAAACGGACAAAAGCCACATCAAAAGCACAAAGCCGAAGGACAGAACGCGCACCGTCCGACGGGGCAGGTCGCTTTCGGTGAAGGAGGCAAGCAGACAGTAAAGCATACGTCCGCCGTCAAACGTGTCAACAGGAAGCAGATTGAGCATAGCAAGCCCCAGCGAGGAGAAAATGAACAAATACAACCACGCTCCGCCTACCCTGCCGTAAATCGGAATAAGCACGGCGGCACTCAGCAGATTGAACAGCGGGCCGCCCGACGCGAGCAGCCATTCCTCGTAATATGACATTGAGCGAGCGGCACTTATACGCGCACCGAGAATGTCCAGCCTCATTCCTCCGACCGGAAGCGACAGCAGCCGCGCCACGAAAAGGTGTCCAAGCTCGTGCAGAGCGGCGGCGGCAAGCATGGCGGTAAGCTCGCCTATATCCTCATGACCGAAAACGACGGCGAAAACGTAGCAGACCGCCATAAGTACCGCACCAAAGCTGAACGTGAGCCACGCTTTTTTGGTTTCCTTCACGGCGCACCTCCTGTACTCAAAAAAGCATATTTTGAGGCAAAAACAGCGCACTCAAAAAATTTACTTTTCCCCTTGACTTTTAGAATAATATATGGTATAATACACGAGTAAATGCGCCGGAATGATGGAATAGGCAGACGTGCTGGACTCAAAATCCAGTGGTAGCGATACCGTGCGGGTTCGACCCCCGCTTCCGGCACCAAAAACAAAAGGGAGGCTCGTCCTCCCTTTTGTTTTTGTGTCGAAGTGATGGCAAGAAACCGCCGTAAGTTGCGAAAATTTAAAAACGAAAAAATTTCAATTTTCAAAGCAACTTACCCCCGAGCGCCATAGGCGCGAGGATGTCGACACCCCGCTTCCGGCACCAAAAACAAAAGGGAGGCTCATCCTCCCTTTTGTTTTTGTGTCGAAGTGATGGCAAGAAACCGCTGTAAGTTGCGAAAATTTAAAAACGAAAAAATTTCAATTTTCAAAGCAACTTACCCCCGAGCGCCATAGGCGCGAGGATGTCGACACCCCGCTTCCGGCACCAAAAGCAAAAGGGAGGCTCGTCCTCCCTTTTGTTTTTGTGTCGAAGTGATGGCAAGAAACCGCTGTAAGTTGCGAAAATTTATAAACGAAAAAATTTCAATTTCCAAAGCAACTTACCCCGAGCGCCATAGGCGCGAGGATGTCGACACCCCGCTTCCGGCATCGAAAAGAAAAACCGCGTCAGCGGCTTTTCTTTTCGTATTATTCATTTTTCGTATGCAAATTGGATATTTCATTTGAAAGATCACGGTTCTTCACCAAGCAGAAAATTATCAAGCCATCACAATGATTAATGCAATCGTCCAAGTAAATTTTTTCTTATTTGCCTCCATTATTGCATATTCTCAACTTCGGTCTTGACCTCTACCTCGGAAATATCTGCAGACGGCTCGCCGATATCCTCGGTAGCGAGCTGCTCCGCTTTTTCCTTAGCTTCCTTCAGCTCTGCACCGTATTTGAAAACAAAGGATGCAATAAGCAGCATAAGTCCGCCCGTCATATCGGCAGAATATTCATTCACAAGGGTAAACTCGTATGGCGCAAACACAAAGCAAATGCCCCACACAAGCTCTGTGAGCATGTATATCGCCATCGGTATAGCCATAGCAAGAATACCAAGGCGCAAAAGCTCCTTTGAGCCTTCGTATGTAAAGGGCGTTCCCACCGCATTTTCATTTTTGAAGTACACGTGCGCAAACTTATACAGTATGCCCATACCGACACAGCCGATGACTGCCACCACGCAGGAATAGCAAATATCCCAATATGACAGCCCTGCTTCGGACATAATAATGCTTGATACGGTTCCGTCCATACCGGGCATCTCAAGGTCACCAACAGCAAAAATCAAGCCGGCTCCGATAAATCCTCCCACCGCGCCGATTATAGAGAATATAAGCAGCACGAGAGAAATTATCTCCGCAATTTTGAAAAACACCTGTACGGTCTTTAAGGATTTTGTCATATGCTACTCCTTTCGATTGCAAAAGCTCCACGGTGTCATTGTATCATAAAAATCCTTTTCTGTCAACAATAATTTGAATTTTTATCAGACGCCGAAGTACGTTATGGCGTTGTTATAGCAGATGTCGCGCACCACACCGCCGACAAGCTCCGCATCCGCAGTGATCTCTCCCCTATCCATCATGCCGCCGAGATAATTGCAGAGAATCCTTCTGAAATATCTGTGGCGAGGGTAAGACAGAAATGAACGGCTGTCGGTAAGCATGCCCACAAACGTACCTATATGTCCCGTGGCGGTAAGGTCCTCAAGATGTCGCTCCATGCCTACCTTGTTATCAAGGAACCACCACGCCGCGCCGTACTGTACCTTACCCCTTGCCTCTGCGCTCTGGAAGCAGCCGATAAGCGTCATAATCTCGGTGTTCATTTTGGGATTGAGGTTGAATACGATAGTTTTCGGCAAGGAGCCCTCGCTGTCAAGAGCATCAAACAGGCGGGACATATTTTTAACACTGTTGTCCTCGGCGATGCTGTCAAAGCCCGTGTCAAGTCCGAGAGAGGCGAGCATTTTGGAATTATTATTACGCATAGCGCCGATATGAAGCTCGGTAACGATATTGTGCTTTGCGTACAGCTTAAACAGAAAATATGTGAGGTATCCCTTGAATATCTCTGCCTCGCCGTCGCTCACCCTTGCGCCGCTTCGGCGTTTTTTGAACACCTTGGCGGCGGCGCGGCGATTGGATATAGGATAAACCGCCTGGAGGGCGATATCGCTTGCCACCGTTCCTGCCTTGATGAATTCAAGAAGCCTATCCTCGATAATTTCTTCAAGCGCGTCAATATCCTGCACGTCGCCCAGCTTTGCTACGAATTCGTTGTATCTGTCCGCCTCGATATTCATTATCTTATCCGCGCGGAACGCGGGAATTACCTTGAAGGCGTAGTTCTTTTCCTTGATTTTTTTAAAGGTGGAAAGGTCGTCGAATATCTCGTTGGTGGTGAAAACGTGGCTCACTCCCGACTGCTCAATCAGCTTTTGCGGCGTTACCGAATTTTCGCGGATATATGCATTACACATATCCCATATTGCCTCTGCGTTCTGCTCATTTATCTCAAGCGTACAGCCGAAAAACTCCTCCAGCTCCGCCTGCGACCAGTGATATAAGGGATTGCCAAACGCAGTGCCGAGAACGCGGCAGTATGCAAGGAATTTTTCTTTATTTGACACGGATTTCCCCGTGATATATTCCTCGTCCACGCCGAAGTTGCGCATAAGTCTCCACTTGTAGTGATCGCCTGCAAGCCACACCTCGAAAAGATCGACAAACGGCTTGTTTTCAAGTATCTGCACCTCGGGCAGATGGCAGTGATAGTCGAATATGGGCATATCCTTTGCGTATTCGAAATAAAGCTTTTGCGCGTTTTCACCGCGAAGCAGAAATTTTTCATTCATGTAACTCATAGTGTTACCCCCTTTTTATAAAATGCGATCTCGCGCACGTCCTCGCTCTTGCACTTATATTCTCCGCTTGCCGTGGAAAGCACAAGCGCCCAAAGTCCCTCCTCGTCCATAGTGGAGGCATCAAAGTCGATCCAGCCGTTTTTCTTTGACGCGAGAGGAGAATTTGATGATATTTTCATAGTCGGCACAAAGGTGGAAAAGGGTGTGCCGCGCCCCGTGGTAAACAGCACTATCTGACAGCCCGACGCCGCAAGCGCGGTTGAGGTTATAAGGTCGTTGCCGGGTGCGTCAAGAACGGACACGCCTCTCTCCTTTACAAGCTCGCCGTATCCAAGCACGTCAACGATCTCTCCCCCGCCCGCCTTTTCGATACAGCCGAGAGACTTCTCCTCAAGTGTCGTAATGCCGCCCCTTTTGTTTCCCGGGCTCGGATTTTCATACACGGGAAAGCCTTGCGAGATATAGTAATTTTTGAAGTCTGACACCATTTTTTTGTACTTTTCGAACACGTCGCGGCTCTTACACTTATTCATAAGAAGCTGCTCCGCACCGAACATTTCGGGGACTTCAGACAGTATTGCACTTCCGCCCGCCGCTACTGTGCGGTCGGTTATTCTGCCCACAAGCGGGTTGGCGGTAAGTCCCGAAAATCCGTCGCTGCCGCCGCATTTGAGTCCGATACACAGCTCGCTCATATCCAGCTCCTCGCGACAAAGCCGTGCGCAGTCATCGGCAAAGCGTGCCAGTATCTCCATTCCGTGCGTATGCTCGTCCTCCACGTCCTGACAGTTGAAGCTCTCAATGTGGGAATGCTCATATCCGTCAAGGTATTTCAGCATTCCGTCAAGTCCGTTGTTTTCGCAACCGAGTCCCACGATAAGCACTCGGCTTGCGTTGGGATTGAGGGCAATATCGCACAGCAGCTTTTTGATATTCTGATTATCCTCGCCAAGCTGTGAGCATCCGAACTGATGCGTCAGCGCAAAAATTCCGTCGATACTGCCACGCACAAGGCTCTGCGCTTCCTTTGCAAGACGGATGCAAACGTTATTGACGCAGCCAACGGTGGGAATTATGTATATGTCGTTGCGTATTCCGCCGCGCCTTCCTTGACGCTTATATCCCATAAAGGAAGCGTGACCTTCGTCTGATTTTTCCGCGCAAAAATCGTAGGTATAGCTTTCGGCGTCACCGTCGCCAAGATGGGACATGACGTTATGGGTATGCACCCACTCGCCCTCCAAAATATCCTTTGTAGCTCTACCTATTATCTCGCCGTATTTTATAACGTACTCGCCGCACGCAATAGGGCGAAGCGCGTATTTGTGCCCTCTCGGTATCCGCTCGCCGTCCTCAAGGCATACGCCCACGTTATCCTTTTTATTGATAATTACGGTCTTCATATAAGATATTTTCCCTCTTTTATCATTTCTACGTACTCGGCAACCGCCTCGCCAAAGCCCTCATAATCAAGCAAGGATTCGCCCCATACGTCGACCTTCGACATAAAGTCGGTAACGTCGCCGCCGTTTGCAAAGTATTCAAGATGCTCTCTGTCGTCGCGGAAGGCAACGTCCTCACCGCCAACGGTAACGAAATACTCGTCACCAACTTTGTGCAGCGTGGAATACAGCGCCATAAGATATGCAAAGCCCTTGGTAAGCGAGGGGGCGATCCTGCCGTATCTGTTATAGTAGTCCTTAAAGGATGGCAGGTCGCGGGCACGCCATTTGGATATTGAATTGAGCGAAATGCTGATGAGCTGATGGTTGAGATAGGGATTTAAAAATCTCTCTATCACGCTGTCAGCAAACGCGGTGGTGGCGGCAATATCGTCTGATACGAAAGGAATTATCTCATCACGCAGAGTATCCTCGGCAAAGGCGCGCAGCCGCTCGTCGGTCATACAGTCGTAAACGGTCTTCGCTCCGTGGATAAGTCCCGCAGACACGAGATTTGTGTGGCTGCCGTTGAGCACACGGACCTTGCGCTTTTTGTAATATCCGATATCCTCTGTCAGCACGACCTCAACATTATGAACGCCGTCCAATACGTACCTGTCGATTTCTCCCTTTTTCTCCACAGCCCAGAGTCCGAAGGGCTCGCCGATAGCCACAAGACCGTCAGCCTCGCCCACGAGAGAGGTAATGTGATCCAGCGTTTCCTTATCTCTCGGATATCCCGAAACTATCCTGTCAACGAGAGTGTTGCAATAGAAATTTTCCTTGTCATTCCACGCCTTAAAGCCGTCGTCAAGTCCCCAGAGGGCTATGTACTTATCCACGCACTCCTTGAGGCAGTCGGCGTTGTTGTCTATCAGCTCAACAGGCAGGATATACACGCCCGAAAGTCCCGCGCGGTATCTTGCATAAAGAAATTTCGTCAGCTTCGCGGGATAGGTTATGTCAGCAAATCCGTTCATCTTATCGTCGGCGTTGTAGCATATTCCCGCCTCTGTGGTGTTGGAAACTATCAATTTAAGCTCTGCATCCGCCGCAAGCGCCATATATGCGTCATAATCGGCGTAAGGATCAATGACGCTTTGAATACAGTCAATGCCATACACACGTTCGCTTGCCTTGCCGCCGTCAACACCGCGAAGCACGATATGGTATTTGTTGTTCTGTTCCTTGAATTTTTCTATCGAGCCAACGGCAATAGGCTTTACGATGTTTACCTTGTATTCGCCCAAAGCTTCTTTGTTGAGGGTGTCGAAATACGCATCCGCAAAGGTGCGCAGAAAATTACCCTCTCCGTATTGCAATACCTTCATAATTACCTCCAAAAGCAATTCTTTTCTTATATTGTAACAGATTAGCTCTTGACATTCAATATAAAAAGTGATAAAATTTAAGCAAATTACATATATATTTAAATTTCGGAGGGTCATATGAGCTTTATAGAGGTGG
The DNA here is from genome assembly GCA_015065065.1 of Oscillospiraceae bacterium. Taxonomy (GTDB): domain Bacteria; phylum Bacillota; class Clostridia; order Oscillospirales; family CAG-272; genus CAMEON01. The sequence continues at coordinate 33,728 of SVQX01000009.1, read as the reverse complement.
AAAGATCGGTGCGCACGGGCAAGTGGTCCATGAACTCACTGCACTCCCATATGCACTACGAAATATATTTTCTGACAAAGGGCGAGCGCACCTTTTTGCTGTCCGACGCACTGTACCGACTGCGCGCTCCCATTATTATGGTAATTCCCCCGCACGTCATGCATCAAACCGAGGGCGGCGCGTTTGAGCGATTCAATATTAACGTGGATACAGGATACCTTGACGCCTTTCAGCGCGACACCCTTGATTCACTCGCCCTGAAAATGCTCTCCCCGTCCGAGCGGCAATTCGAGCAGATACTTGAGCTTTTGGAAAAAGCGGAGGAAGCACCCGTTTCAAAGCACCGCGAGCATATCGTGCGTGCGATTTTTTCCTACACCGTCCTGCTTTTATCCGAGCTTGAGGGGCAAAGCGCGGCGCGCGCCGCAATAGGCAACAACGCCCTGCCTCCGCTGGTGTTGAAGATCATCGACTACATGAATTCGAGCTACGCCGAGCATATAACGCTTGACCTGCTTGCCGCGCAATTTTTTGTATCCAAGGGAACGCTTATCTACAACTTCAAAAAATACGCGGGCTGCTCCCCCATGGACTATTTGCTGAGAGTCCGTCTGTCGCGTGCAAAGCGTATGCTGCTGGACAGCCGCGACGGGGTGGACGTTATCGCCAAGGCGTGCGGATTTTCCTCCGCCAATTATTTCGGGCTTATATTCAAGAAAAAAACGGGACTCTCCCCAACCGCCTACCGCCGTCACGAATCCGACAAGCTGTAAGGTGCGGCGGCATTGAGTATGACCTGTCGGCGGCGAAGCGGGAAGGTGTAAACGCCTGCGCCGTCAATTTGGCAAAGCGACATATCCACCGCAGTCAAAGCACTGTTTTCGTAAGTCTTATAATAGTATATTCCCCTTTTGGTATCAATGCAGGAGGTGTACTGAGTACGCTCGTATCCACCGTCCGCTCGCACGCTCCCCTCCACCTGCTCCACCGCGCCGAGAACATGAAAGAACTGCGTGATATCCGCTTCGTCGCTCTCCTCCGATTGATGTGAATTCCATCGTGCAAACGCCGCGCGGACAAATCTTGACTGCGAGGAATTATCCCCCGGCAAGCCGACACTCCCCATGCCGCGGCTGTACGGATGAATTGCCAGCCCCTCGGCAAATCTGCTCTCCGCCTCGGCGGATGTGACGTTCATATAATTTGAGAGGTGGCATACGTGGTAGTCGAAGGGTGGCTCATTTGTAAGCACGCCGACATTGTTTTCACGTATTTCCAAGCCTCCCGCACGCGGCTCTATCACAACCGAATCTGTACCGTCCGACAGCAGCCAATGCAGTCGGGCGTTTTTAAGCTGCGGCGAAAAATCCTCATCCGCAAGGCTGACGTGCGGCAAAAGCTCCCGCGCCGCCTCCATATTTCTGCAAGACGAGAGAACGTATGGGATAAATTCAAACGGACACAGCAAAACGTCACCGCCGCCCGCTCCATACTGCGCACTTAAGGTAAAATTCAACCCCGCCATGCAAAGTCCGTATTCGTTTGCGGCATCAAAGTAAAGCGGATATCCGCCCACCATCTTCGCCATTCCCATAATGGCAAAGTGATGCTTTGGGGTATCCGCTTTCCTAAATTTAAAGTCAAAGCCGCGCCCCGTTACCGCAACGCACTCTCCAAAATCATGCTCCCAATCAAGTGTTCTTCCAAAATATCTGTTCCTATAGCTTATTGCAGTACACATACCGATCTCCTTATCCTTTTATTATCATTATTCCCATTTGAGGCAGCTTTATGTATTTTGGCACAGGCAACAAAATTCGACACAGTACATACACTGATATGGGATAATTACATCCTAATACGAAAAAAGGATTTCCCCGACTGTTCGGGGATAAGGTATACTATGGCAACCTTTACGAACAGAGCTACGCTTTCCTACAACGGCATCTCCACCGTATCCAACACCGTCACTGGTACTATCGACGAGACCTTGACGGTGGACAAGAACGTCCTCGTCGACACCTACGGCACGGGCAGTAGGCTGACTTACGTCATAAGCCTTGTAAATTCGGGAGCACAAGCTGCCAACGTCACCGTGACCGACGATCTCGGCGGATATGAGCTTGGCGGTATCACCGTTTACCCGCTGACCTACGTTACCGACTCGGCGGCTTATTACGTCAACGGAGCAGTCGCCGCTACTCCCACCGTCGGCGACACTCAGCCTCTTACCTTCACGGGAGTCAGCGTCCCCGCGGGTGGCAACGCACTGCTGATATACGAGGCTGATGCAAACGAATTCGCTCCCTTGGAGGAAAACGGCTTCATCACCAACACGGCAACGGTCACTGGCGCGGGTGCCGAAGTGCTGACGGCTCAAGAGACCGTCACGCCCATACAAGCTCCCGTATTGAGCATTACCAAGGCTCTCTCTCCCACCTCGGTGGTAGAAAACGGCGTCATAACCTACACCTTCACTATCCTGAACACCGGAAACACTCCCGCCGTTGCAACTGATAACGTGACCGTTACCGACACCTTCGACCCTATCCTCAATATCACCTCAGTCACCCTGAACGGCGCTCCTCTCACCTCACCCGAAGGCTACACCTACGACGAGGTAAGGGGCGAATTTGCTACCGTACCGAGCGTTATAACAGTTCCTGCGGCGACCTACACTCAAAATCCCGACGGCAGCTACACCGTGACTCCAGGCACGGCTGTTCTTACGGTAGTAGGCAATATAGTTTAAGGTTTCCACTTCCTCGGCGGCTCGAAATCGAGCCGCCTTTTTTTGAAAAAATTTTCTTTTCGTTTTGATGCTTTGACAAAAAAGTATATTTCGCGCCGCTTCTGCAAATACTGTCTTACGCAAAGGCGACCTTTTTAGCTGTTTACTTTTGATAAAAAATACGTCAAAACGCGGAAATGATTTTCGCTGAAAGGATATGGAATGAAATTTTTTAAAAAAGCAGTGCTGCTGATAATGGCACTTATCATGCTTTGCACTCCGCTTACCGCTTGTACAGGTATGAGCGGCGGCGAGGGCACAGACACTACCGACGATTCAGATAACACAGGCAAAAAATATACGCTGACAATCTGGGGTGCGCAGGAGGATCAGGAGCTTCTTAAATCCATGTGCGCGGCTTATGCAAAAGCCAACCCTAAAAATCAGTACGAATTTCTCTTTGGAGTTCAGGGCGAGGGCGAGGCAACCAAAAAGATTCTAAATGACGTCACCTCGGGTCCCGACGTTTACAGCTTTGCAAGCGATCAGATAAACAGCCTGTACGCAGGCGGCGCTTTAGCGCGTGTGGGCGGAAGCCTTGAAAAAACGGTCAAGGAGGAAAACTCGGAGGGCTCTGTTGACGCCGCTACCATAAATATCAACGGCGAGGATCAGCTTTACGCATACCCCACCACTGCAGACAACTGCTATTTCGTCTACTACGACAAGCGTGTTTTCAAAAACGAGGACGACCTCAAGAGCCTTGATTCCATGCTGGACACCGCCGAGGCGGCTGGCAAGAAGATACACTTCAAGCTCAACGACGACGGCTGGTATCTTTCTTCCTTTTTCTTCGCGCTTCCCAAGCTCGGCTACAACGTAACCTATGACAAAAACATGCTCGAAACCGCGGTAGACATCAACTACAACAGCAAAGAGGGGCTTGACGTAATGAAGTCGCTCCGCTCCTACGTCAACCGCGACGGTCTTGTGGTACAAACGGACGACAGTAAAATGATAGCCGCGTTCACACCCGATAAAAACGGCAAGACCGAAGCCGCCGCCATCATCAGCGGAACGTGGAACGTAAGCGTTGTCAAGGATCTGCTCGGAGATAATATGGGCGTATGTCCCCTCCCCACCGCCAATATCGGTGGCAAGCAGGTGCAGCTCAGCGGATTTATGGGCTACAAGCTTATGGGCGTCAACGGTTACAGCAAAAACAAGGGTGAGGCTCACAGGCTCGCGGCTTGGCTGACAAGCAAGGACAATCAGCTTCTTCGATTTGAAAAGCGTGGCTTTGCACCCACCAACAAGGCTGCCGCCGCAGCAGATAAGGTAACGGGCGATCCCGTTATCGCAACTGTACTCAAGCAGGCAGAATACAACCGCGCACAAAAGGGCGTTCCCGCAAACTACTGGACACCTATGGCAAGCCTTATCACCCCTCTCGTTGCCGCCAAGGCAGACGGTACGAAGGTGAGCGACGCAAAGCTTCAGGAATACCTTGATGCGCTGAACAATCAGCTCACCAAAAAGGCACAGTAGCTCCACTCCTCTTGAGCGACACACTTTGAAAGGAGCTGCTTTATGGACGTTGATTACTACGGTCTGTCGGGTACAAAAAGATTGACCTACCGCTTCAGACGGGCAATAATCCGAGGGCTGAAGGGGATCGGAGGATTCTTTAAAAATCTGATATTCGGCATCAAGAATTTCGTCACGGGCATATTCCGCAGCACATACGAGCTTGTGCGGAATTTTCTCGCGGGCAATCTCGTAACCAAGCTTTCCTATTTTATTATGGGCTCGGGACACTTTTTTCGCGGTCAAGCCGTCAAGGGCATGATCTATTTTGCCCTTCAAGTGCTTTTCACTCTCTATACCGTGTTTTTTGGCGGAAATTATCTGTCAATGTTCTTTGAAAACTTTTTTACTGGCGGAAATATCGGGCGCACAGAAACCTATATTTCGGATATCTGGGATGACGAGTTGAATCAATATCTCAAGATAGCGGGAGATAATTCGTTCCACATTCTGCTATACGGTATACTTTCCCTTTTCGTTATTCTTTTTTTCGTGCTGTGCTACGTCGCCTCCGTCAAGGAAAGCTATAAGCTGGAGGAGATGAAAATGATAGGCAAGCGTCCGTCGGGAATACGCAAAGAGGGTGCTGAGCTGCTGGACGGAAAATTCCACGTCACCCTGCTTTCCTTGCCTATGGCGGGACTTTTCCTGTTTACCGTCATTCCTCTGTTTACCATGATACTCATAGCCTTCACCAACTACGACGCGGGACATGAGGTGCCCGAGCGACTATTCGGCTGGGTGGGCTTTGAAAACTTTCAAAATATGTTTTCAGGCACATCAAAGCTTGGCGACACCTTCCGCCGCGTGCTGTCCTGGACGCTTATCTGGGCGTTTCTCGCCACCTTCACGAGCTATTTTATCGGTATGCTTTTGGCTATCCTCATCAACAGACACGGCATCAGATTCAAAAAGCTCTACCGAACACTGCTGGTCACCACCATAGCCGTTCCTCAGTTCGTGTCCCTGCTCATTATGTCCAAAATGCTGGACTCGGGAGGCGGCGGCTTCGGCACGGGCGGAGGTATAATCACCCAATGGATAGAACAGATCTTCGGATATCATCAGCAGTTCGGACTGAAAATTTTTGACACCCGCGTTGCCATAATTTTAGTAAACCTTTGGATAGGTGTACCGTACAGTATGCTTTTGTGCAGCGGAATTTTAATGAATATTCCCGCCGATCTTTACGAGTCAGCCCGAATTGACGGTGCAAGTCCCGCGCGACGCTTTTTCAAAATAACCCTTCCCTATATGTTCTTTGTGACAGGGCCTTACCTTATCACGCAGTTTATAGGAAATATCAATAACTTCAACGTAATATATCTGCTCAGCGGCGGCGGTCCGGGAGATAACCTTTTGTACTCGGACGGTGCCAAGGGTACGGACCTGCTTATAACGTGGCTGTATAAGCTATCCCTCGGAGTTGACCGAAATTACAAGCTCGCCTCCGTGATAGGTATTCTGGTATTCGCCATTTCCGCCGTGCTGTCGCTGATAATCTACAACCGCTCATCAGCCGTGAAAGGAGAGGACAATTTCCAATGAAGCAAGAGCAAAAAAATATTGATCTGACTCAAAATTCTCAAAGCGTTCTCACCAACACCGCGGCAAATTCCGCGGCGAATTGGGAGGAGCTTGACAGGCTCGAGGCCTCACTTACTCCCAAAAGCAAAGGACGGCGTGGCGGCTTCCGCATAGGCATGAGTCTCCGCCGTACCCTTGGTGACATGGTGGGGCAAATAGTACTGACTCTGCTTTCGATGGTGTGGATAATTCCACTAATCTATCTTATCGTGCAATCCTTTCGCGGTGAGCCGGGAGCGTGGAGTCCCACGTTTTTTCCACATGAATGGACGCTTGACAACTACAAGCGTCTGTTCACGCAAACGCAATTTCCGCGCTGGTACTTCAACACGCTGTGGATATCCGTGGTGTGCTGTATTGTCACCTCTCTTTTCGTGCTGTCGGTATCTTACGCATTCAGCCGAATAAGGTTCCGTGCGCGCCGTCCGCTGATGAATATCATGCTTATTCTCGGAATGTTCCCCGGATTTATGAGCATGTCGGCGGTATATTTCCTTTTGAAAATTCTGTTGCCAATGAATTATCAGTCCCATCTCAGCCTTATAATAGTATATTGCTCGGGCGCAGCACTGAGCTATTACGTGTCAAAGGGATTTTTCGATACCGTGCCGCGAGCCCTGGACGAGGCAGCGCGCATCGACGGAGCAAGCCGATTCCGCACGTTTGTCAAGGTCATTCTGCCACTGAGCAAGTCTATCATCATATACACCGTGCTTATAAGCTTTATCGCTCCGTGGTGCGATTATATCTTCGTTTCATATATCATGTCAGGCGTGCCCGACACGGGGCTTTACACCGTTTCGCTCGGTATGTACAGCTGGCTTGAGCGTGAAATGATACAGCAATATTTCACCACCTTCTGCGCGGCGGCTGTGATAGTCGCACTGCCCATCACGGCGCTGTTTATGTGGCTGCAGAAGTATTACGTGGAGGGCGTTACGGGCGGCGCGGTCAAGGGATAAGTAAAAGCAAAACACATGGAGGAGCTTATGGCGAGTTTATCACTCAAGCATATTTTTAAGGTTTACGACGGCACGGTAAAGGCGGTAAACGATTTTAATATGGAGATCGAGGACAACGAATTTATAGTTTTTGTCGGTCCGTCGGGCTGTGGAAAATCTACGACGCTTCGTATGATAGCGGGGCTTGAGGAGATAACGGCGGGCGAACTTAGGATAGACGGCGAGGTGGTAAACGACTACGAGCCAAAGGATAGAAATATCGCCATGGTCTTTCAAAACTACGCACTTTATCCGCACATGAGCGTGTACGAAAATATGGCTTTTTCCCTGCGCACCATGCATCTTCCTCAAAACGAGATACACAAAAAGGTGACGGAGGCGGCGGAGATCCTCGGCATCACGCAGTACCTCGACCGTAAGCCAAAGGCACTCTCGGGCGGTCAGCGTCAGCGTGTGGCTCTCGGACGTGCTATCGTGCGTAACCCCAAGGTTTTCCTTTTGGACGAGCCGCTCTCCAACCTTGATGCAAAGCTCCGAGCCGCCATGCGCGCTGAGATATCCCGTCTTCACAAGCGGCTGAATACCACCTTTATCTACGTCACTCACGATCAGGTGGAGGCTATGACCATGGGTACGCGGATAGTGGTGATGAAGGACGGATTTATTCAGCAGATAGATACCCCCACGAATCTTTACGACTACCCCGACAATATGTTTGTAGCCGGCTTTATGGGAACGCCGCAGATGAATTTCTTTGAGGGAACACTCAGCCGACGCGGTGACTCCGTCACCTTCTCGCTTGACTGCGGAGCGCGGATAGATATGCCCTATTCGGCGGCTGACAAAATACCCGCGGGATATATGGACGGTGCAAAGAAGGTAGTATTCGGAGTTCGACACGGCGGTATCCGTCTGTACGATCCCTCCGCCGCAGACAACGGAGAGTGGTCACATTCAAAAGCCGTTGTCAGCGTTGTAGAGATGCTTGGCGACGAATCCCTCGTCTACGCAAGTCTTGATCTTGACGATCCCGATTCGGAGGGCGGAACGGTAATACTGAAAGCACACCCAGACACAAGGGTGGCTCGCGGAGATATCGTGGATATTTCAATAACGCAAAGAAAATTTCATGTTTTTGATGCCGAGAGCGGACACAGCATAAAGCGCCGTATCCCCGAGGAGAACGTCATTCCCTGCGACATCAAGGACAGGAAGCTCTGCTTTGAGGGAAAAGGCATTCCCCTCCCCCCTGCCCTTGTACGTCCCGATACCGAAGGCGCGGAGGCTGTAATGCCTACGTCGGCACTCACCTTAGGCGACGGCGAGGCAACCGCCACTGTCGCGAGAACAGAGGACGTGGATATCGGCACGCTTTACACCCTCACAGCAGGCAGCCTTACGCTTTTTGCCATTGAGGACGGCAAGCCCAAATATTCCGTTGGCGACACGGTGAAATTCACCTTGGATTTTTGTAAATTGAAAATAGATAAGTGCGGTATTGCACCTCCGCATCTTTCAAACTCGCTCTCGGGCGGACTTATAAGAGAAAAGCAACGCGGCGGAGGATACAAATTCTTTTTCTCCGTTTGCGGTGCGAAGCTCATACCGTCTAAGGAAATACTTGAAAAGCTGTTCATGTGCAAGGGTACGGGTATATTCCGCACGCCGTTGGAGCTGGTGTTTGACGCGGACGCGGTAAGCGCGGAAAAGGTCAGCGAGAGCAATATCGACAGCACGAGGCTGTTCGGTACGGTGGCAGGAATTGCCGATTACGGGTATATACGGTACGCCGAAATATCCCTTGACGGCGCAAGGGTAATTGCTCCATACGACGGTCAAGTGTCCGACAGAGTTGCACTGCAAATCGACGGTCAGCGCATAACAGTCAAGGACAAAAAGATCGATATGATAATTGCGTAATGCATTGTACGGGGCTTTTACTCCCTCAACCAAAAGACCTCGGATGCGTGCATCCGAGGTCTTTTGGTTATTTTTCAAGCCAGCTTGCAATACGCGCGGCGACTATATCAAGAGCAGTTTTATTCATTCCGCCATTGATAACGATATCCGCATATTTTTTGGTAGGCTCAACGTAAATTCCGTGCATCACCTTTACAGTTCCAACATACTGATTGATGACTCCGTCGATATCGCGTCCGCGCTCGGTAACATCACGTCGCAGACGGCGGAGAATACGCTCGTCCGCATCCGCGTCGGCGTAGATCTTTATATCAAACATCTCGCGCAGCCGCTCGTCGTGAAAGGTCATGATGCCGTCTATCAGAATGACCGCCGTGGGAGATACCCGCGTCAGCTCTGCCTTTCGGGTATGCACGCGAAAATCGTAATTCGGCATATCAATGCTCTCCCCCTCGCACAGACGGCGCAGGTGCTTTACGAGCAAATCGGTATCAAGCGCGTCGGGGCAGTCGTAATTGGTCTTTATCCTCTCCTCAAATGTTATATGGTCCTGAGGCTTGTAGTAATTGTCGTAGGATATTATTGTGATATCGTCGGGAAACAGCGCACGGAGCCCCTCTGCAAAGGTGGACTTTCCCGAGCCCGTTCCGCCTGCAATTCCGATAAGCATTGGCGTTTTCATTAACGCGATACCTCCACTTTCTTGTCATAAAGCCCGAAGTCAGATGCGGCTTCGGGCTTTGGCTTTTATTGATTTATTTTACTCCCAGCACAGCACCGCCCACGATACCCGCGTCGTTTTTAAGCTGTGCAACCTTTATCACAGGAACTTTGACGATACCCGTGCCGTATATACGGGACTCTACAAGGGGATTGAGCATATCCAAGAGGAACTGTCCCTCGCCCGATACTCCGCCGCCGATGGAAACCACCTCGGGCTGGAATATGTTTATCATATTCGCAATTCCCTCTGCAAGATAGTCAACGTACATCTCCACCACCTCGCGAGCCGCCGCATCACCCGCGCGCATCTCGTCGAATGCGGTGCGTCCCGAAACCTTGCCGTTCCGTGCAACGTTATCGGTCATAGACGTTTTGCGACCGCTCTTTTCACACTCCTCTATCTTTTCCGAGGTCATACGGATAAGGGCGGTAGCCGAGCTGTAAGCCTCCCAGCAGCCGCGTCTGCCGCAGCCGCACTGAACGCCGTCCTTGACCAGCACAATATGACCTATTTCGCCACCTGCAAAGTTGAAGCCCGACAACAGCTTTCCGTCAATAATAACTCCGCCGCCGACACCCGTTCCGAGCGTTACCATAAGGGAGTTATCCGTTCCCTTCGCCGCACCGACGATAGCCTCGCCCCAAGCGGCAGCGTTAGCGTCATTTTCAACGAAAACCTCGGGAACGTCAAATCCACGGCGAAGCTCTGCGCATATCGGGAACTTTAAAAAGGGCAGGTTGCAGGAATACTCCACAACGCCGTCGCGGCTGTTTGCGATTCCGGGAGATGCGATACCCACCGAGGCGATCTCCTCTCTTGCAATACCGCTCTTTTCGCAAAGGCGGTGGCACAGCCTTGCCATATCGGCAACTATTTCCTCGGCGCTTCGGTCAGCTCCCGTGGGGATACTGTCCTTGCACACAATCTCATATTTTTCATTTACTATACCTGCGGCGATATTCGTTCCGCCAAGGTCTACTCCTATACGGTACATGCTACTTGTTCCTTTTCTGTGAAATTATTTTGAAAGCACTTTTTAACTACCTTCATATTATACATTATTTGCCACCGTATGTCAATATATCACACTAAAATATTTACCGCTTTTTATCCCGCCACCCCTCTGTCGTTTTACAAAAAATTTTCAAGTCAAGCCTTGTATACGCGAGCCACTCGGTGTATAATGTATGTTAGAACGGAGGTGAGCGCATGAAAATAACCGTACCCGCAGAATTTGAGGGCAGACTGCTGCGCTCATATCTCAAAAATACTCTTGCCATATCGGCAAAGACGCTGGCACATCTCAAAGCGGTGGAAAACGGCATAACCGTCAACGGTGAGCGCGTGACCGTGCGCTATGCTCTGCGCGCGGGGGATATTCTGGAGCTTGCCGACGTTGATATTGACGGCTCACCGAATATCATTCCGACGGATATGCCGCTCTCCGTGCTTTACGAGGACGAATACGTGACCGTGCTGAACAAGCCTCCGTATATGCCCACGCATCCATCGCACGGGCATATTACCGACACATTAGCAAACGCGCTTGCGTTCAGATATGCATCGGAGGATATTCCCTTCGTATTCCGCCCGCTCGGCAGACTTGACCGCAACACGAGCGGCGTGGTTATCGCGGCAAAAACCCGTACCGCATCGGGATTTTTAGGTGGCGCGCTCATGCGCGGCGAGGTCAAAAAGCGATATATCGCGCTGGTACACGGAGGACTTTGCGACAACGGAGAGATACATAGCATTGAAGTCCCCATCAAGCGCGCTGCTGACAGCATCATCATACGAACGGCATGCAGTATGGAGGAGGAGGGTGCGGAATACGCGCTCACAAACTACCGCGTGCTTTTGTCGAATAATAACTATTCGCTTCTTCTGTGCGAGCCGAGAACAGGACGCACCCATCAGCTCCGCGTACATTTATCGCATATCGGTCACCCTATCGTAGGAGATGATATATACGGCGGCGATATATCTCTTATCGGCAGGCACGCGCTCCATGCGATTTCTATCACTATTCCCCTACCATTTTTCCGCGCCGCCAACGGAAGCGATAAAACAGCGCCCCGTATGCGCGACACCGACCTCAAATGTGATGACGGTGTGCTGTCACTGCTGTCAAGCAGGCTGAATTTTCCAACAGATGACGGACTTCTCTGTACCTTCGCCCCCCTTCCCGAGGATATGTCAAGGCTTGTCCGCTGGCTGTTTTGCGAGCATAAAAGGCTGAGGGAGATATATCCGTTATTTTGCCCAAGCGTTCAGGGAGAAAATGTATGAACAAAGCAAACAACCAGAAAAGTATTATAAAAAAAGAGGAGTACCTTGCTCTTGACGGCTCGGCGCGCGCATCTTACCGCCCCGTAGATCCGAAATACGAGCATTTGCCGATATTCTGCAAGATATTCTTCGCTCTGGGCGGCGTGGCTCTCATTCTTTACATTATCATGTCACTCAGTGCAGATTCGGCGGATTGGTTCAACCAAAATATAAGCACATATATCCGATTTGCCCTTGCCGCTGTCACCTCCATACTGCCCTTTTCGCTTGCGGAAGCGATTATATTGACATCTCCGCTATTGCTCTTTCTGATACTCCGCTACGCCGTGCGCACGAGATGCGACACCTGGCGTACCGTAGGCGTGTTTATCCTCGTCCTTTCATCCGTTGTAGCACTGTTTTTCTCCATGTTCGTGTTCACCTTTGCGGCGGGCTACCGCGGCAGAACCATCGACGAGAAAATGGAGCTTGACAAGGACAACATCACCGCCGAGGAGCTGTATGCTATCTCGGAGGAGGTCGCGAGCCGCGCAAGTGAATTAGCTCCCGGGATTCTATACGGCGACGACGGATTTTCCTATATGCCATATACCGTTGAGGAGATGAATACAAAGCTTATCGAGGCTTACGGCAAGGTAAGTGAGAGCTATTCCTTCATTCCTAACGCCTATACTCGGATAAAGCCCGTTCTCTTGAGCGAGGGACTGTCGCAGATGCACATAACGGGAGTTTACACCTTCTTTACGGGCGAATCCAATCTCAACGTCATATTCCCAGACTATACTCTGCCCTTCACCGCCGCTCACGAGCTTGCTCATCAGCGCGGTATCGCGAGAGAGGACGAGGCGAATTTCGTGGCGTTTCTGGTCTGCACAGCGTCCGACGACCCGTATATTCAATACTGCGGATACGTGAATATGTACGAGTATCTGGCAAGCTCGCTTCGCTCTGCCGACAAGGAGCTTTACCGCAATGTTTACGGCGACCTTCACCCCGGCATCAAGGGCGAATTCGCCGCTTACAGCGATTTTTATGACAAATACCGCGACTCGGTGGCGAGCGACGTATCAAGCACTATAAACAACGCCTATTTACAGAGTCAGGGAACGGCGGGAACGGTCAGCTACGGCATGGTCACACGCCTTGCTGTGGGGTATTTTCGTAAAGCCTCACCAATGCCTTAAACAAATTTTTGTCAATTTACTTGTGCTATTTGCATAGACTTTCAGTATGGAGAGATAGCAAATAGCCAAGTTTTTAAGACAAAATGAACGTATCAACAACAAATTGCAACATTTTTAGCCCTTTTTGTCTTAAATTTTGTAAACAATTTGTGAATTGCATTAGGTATCTATTTACATAACAAAAAGTTTGTGGTAGAATGATTTTGTGCAAAAATTCCCACGATATTTCATTTTATGAATAATCGGAGAACTTTGCTTGAATTTTGTGCCCAAAAGTTTGCTTTTTTTCTCGCTTTCTGAGAACGTACTGTAAATAAATTGGGAACAAGATTTGCATAAGATTTTAATGTGCAATTTTTACAAAAATACAATAATCACCCGGGCTTCAGATCAAAAAAATGAAGTGGAGCGTGGGGCGTGTTTCTGCCCCATTTTGCCACCGCCGTCCGTCCACCCACCACACATCATCACACCGCGCTCCTTCGCGACGCGGCAGACAATGTCTTTTGAATGGAAAAATTGATTATCAGCGGTCAGCGCAAATTGAACGGAGATGTGCATATCAGCGGTATGAAAAATGCCGCCCTGCCCATCCTTTTTGCCTGCGCTTTAAATAAAGAAACCTGCGTTATCGAAAACGTGCCACCCGTAAGTGATATTGGCACGACTCTCTCTATCCTTGCGGATATGGGAGTTGAAATAGAATACAGAAGCCGCAATACCGTTATTATCAACGCCAAGAATTTTGCTTCGGGCGCATCGTCCGACGCTAAGGTGCGCAAGATCCGTGCGTCCTCCTATCTGCTTGGTGTTGAGCTTGGCAGAACAGGCTCTACCCGCGTGGCGTACCCCGGCGGATGTAGCTTCGGTGTCCGTCCTCTCGACCAGCATCTCAAGGGCTTTGAGATAATGGGAGCGGAGATGTCGGGCGATCACGGCGGTATTTCGGGCTCTGCTCCTAATGGGCTTCACTCCGGCAAGATAATGCTGGATATTCCCTCCGTCGGTGCTACCGTCAACCTCATGCTTGCGGCTGTTCTTACCCCCGGCACAACCGTTATCGGTAACGCCGCGCGTGAGCCGCATATCGTTGACCTCGCCGTGTTCCTCAATTCCTGCGGAGCAGAGGTTTTCGGTGCGGGAACGTCTGAAATAAAAATCGTCGGTGTCAGCGAGCTTCACGGCTGTACGCACACCATCATACCCGATATGATAGAGGCGGGAACATATATGGCTGCAGTTGCGGGTACGGGCGGAAGAGTCAACGTCTGCAATGTTATCCCCAAGCACTTGGAATCCATTATCGGCAAGCTGCGCGAAATGGGCGTGGATATCGTGGAGGGCGCGACCGGCGTTACCGTATCCTCTACGGGTGAGCTTAAAAGCTCGCAGATAACCACCGCCGCATATCCCGGCTTCCCAACCGATATGCATCCTCAATTCTCCGTGCTGCTCTGCTCCGCGCAGGGCATGGGCACGGTTACGGATAAGATATGGGAAAACCGCTTTGCCTACGTTGAGGAATTGCTCAAGATGGGCGCGACTGTCACACGTGCAGGCAACACCGCTTGCTTTGCAGGCAATCAGAAGCTCTGCGGAGCGGCTGTTAACGCAACCGACCTTCGCGGCGGTGCGGCTATGGTGATTGCGGCGCTTATGGCAGAGGGAGAGACGGAGATCGGCAATCTCCATTATATCGACCGCGGCTACGACGACCTTATCGGAAAGCTCAGCCGACTCGGCGCGGATATCCGACGTGTTAACGTGGACGAGGACGCGGATTTCAATTTCGGAGCTATAAAGGATTGATACATAACCACCGCCGTTGGCATAATGCCCACGGCGGTTTTGATTATTGTATATGGGGCTCTGCCCCACCCCCAGTAAACTTTCTTGAAAGAAAGTTTGATCAAAGAACTTCGCTGGAAATAATTTTTTGTTTAAATTTGTTTGTATGATGACAACAAAAGCCATCGCTACAATTCATTCGTCATTCCAGCTCTCAATTACAAAAATCCGCGCCGAGCAATTTCTTGCTCGGCGCAACGCTTGTCACGATCCAAGATTCAGATTATTTTCGCTGTCGTTAATATCTTCCGCATTAACGTATACATAAATCCCATAAACATCTCTACCCTCAAAGAACTCCTTTAGGGGAACCACATCACTGTACAACCTGGTTTTAATCTTGTAGAACTCTTCCGCAGAGCCTTCATAGAAGAAAGTACCCCTCGCCATATTATCTATATACGTCACGGATTTTGGAAGATAGACCCTCCACATTTGGTCAGATATAGCATAATATATAGCGTTATATTCGATACGCTGAACCGAAGCGCCCAAAACCAGTTTATACGTTTTCAATCCCAACGCATAAGGCTTTATAGTCTTAACGGTATCCGAAATAACGTATTCGACGACAGCTTCACTGTTCGAATCATAAAATGCATACGCTCCTATAGTGGTAATACCCTCTGCTATAGTGATCTTCTTCGCATACGATAAATAATCGTGCCAAAGAGGATGCCATTCTGCATCAAAATCGGGCATAGCGCCTTTTCCGTATATAACGATCTCATAGTCACCGCGATCTATATAATCATCCGTGACATAATATTTGCCTGTGACATAATACTTACAGTTGGATTCACTCCCCAACGTACCGTCTGCGTTTCCGTGTTCGATCGCCTCAAGACTGCATTTACTGCAAACGTAAGCGCCATGCAATACTCCATCATGCTCTACATACTCGCGATGAAAATCGTGGTCGTAGGTCTGCTGCTTCTGATTTCCCTTATACGAATAACCGCAATCGCAGGAATATATCGTATACCCCTCGGCGTTACAGGTAGGGTTGACGACAGAAGCGGTATAATCGTGCGGCTTTAAAGAGCCTGTCTGAAACGTACCCATACCGCGCTCGCCGCACTTGCAAGAGTAATAATAAGTTGCTGCCTTTTGACAAGTGGCCTCGTATTTGAGATAATCAACGTCGGTATTCTCTTGATCAAAGACATGGACAGGCTCGCCATCGGCAAACGTTTTCTCTCCGCACTCCCCACATTCGCAGGAATAGTAATACAGAGCGGCGCTTGTGCAGTCAGCTTCAGACGAAAGATACGTCTTATCGGTATCCTTTCGGTCGTATACGTGAATATGCACCGTGTGGCTCTCCGTCTCGGTCGCACTTTCGGTTTCCTTGGTGACAGCTTTCGTTTCAAGGGGCGTGGTGCTTTCCGTTGCTGCCAAGGTCGTAATTTCATTTGCAGTCGTGCTTTCCTCTCCCGACACGTCAACACCCGTATCGCATGCCGCCAAGGAAAGCAAGCACGTCAGCAGCAAGATCAATAAAAGCCATGAAAGCCTTTTCATTTTTTTCTCCTGTCGAGCGTTAATATATCGGCACCATGACCTCAATATCCAAATTCAGATATCCGAAGGTCACGGGGACACCCATGGAGTTGAACGCCACAACGTCGGTGGAAAACATAGGCACATAGTCCCAAAGGTCATCGGGCAGACCGTAGAATTTTTCACCGAAATACAGCTCCGCATCATAGCTCGACTTTACATATCCCACGCCGAGATCACGCTGGCTGGGATTACTAAGAACGACAAGATAAGTGCCGCCCTCCTTCAAATCCCGCTCTTCCAGATACACGGTAAGTATTGCGTTATCCCTGTAGTTTATAAACGTCTGTGTAGCAATCGGATCAGCCTCAACAGTCAGAGAATATCCCGCCTTCAAGGCAAGCTTCTCGGTTTTCCCTTCGCCTTCTATCCACTCGTACACCGACAGCACAAGAGAACCCGTGCAATCATTCCAGGAGGGGCATTCTACGGACACGCTTGAAAGAACACTGTCGACCACCGTAAACTTGGTCGCAACACTCTCACCGGGGGCTAACTTCGTCGCCTCCATCTTGTAAAAATTCCCGTCCTTGTCCTGAATGTTATCACCAAGGTACAGCGATTCTCCCGCTAACATATAGTCGTCATAATCACCGTCAATAGGCATATCGTCCTCATCCAGCACCACCTCAAGAGTATCGTATATGAGATCGTTCAGCTCTGCCGAGGGAACTGTTTTCATGATATTGATCGTTATCTCGTAATTTTCCAGAGTTACAACGAACATATCCATTTCCATGGACATGCTCTCGCCATCGTATTCAACGGTAACCGTCTGCTCAATGACGGTCACGGCGATATCGTGGCGGTTAATCTTGTGCTTGACGGATACGTCACTGATGCTCATGCCCATTTCCTCGTAGATCGGCACACACTCGCTCTCGTACATATCCTTCGTCAGGGTTTCGAATATACCCGTAGGCGTATCAGCCGATACGGTAATATTTACAAGCTCGCCGTAGCTGATAAATCCTCCCGCATACTTCTCAAAGTGTGCCTCCCACTCCGAGGGATATTTGAAGGAAACAAATCCGTCGTTATATACTGCAGTATCAAGCGGATCTATTTTCAATTCGGCATAGGATGTGATCTCCTCGGTGGTGGTTTCCTCCTCCGTGGTATCATCGGTTGTGTCCTCGGCAGAGGTGCTTTCCTCCTCGGCAGTGGTTTCGTTTGTTGTTTCCTCAGTGGTCTCCTCGGTGGTCTCCTCGGTAGCCTCCTCGGTCGTTGCCACCGTAGTATCCGTAGTTATATCATCACCTGCATTCAAATTGCAAGCCGCAAGAGAAAGAATAACAAGCAGTCCAAACAATACACAAATAAGCCTTTTCATAAAATTTCTCCTTATATCAAAATTTGTGGTGCTACCCGATAAAATTGCAAAACAGGGGTTGAGTGATGTATTTTAATGAAAATAGTACGTTATTCTGCACGGAATACCGCTGATTGAAATATCACACTCGGCAATCGTGAGCGCTCGGTTGCATATAACAAAGAACTTAACACCTTCGTACAGATCGTAGTCGGAATAAAATGCGTACTCTCCCATAGATGTGATTCCCGGCTCCAATATTATTGAAACGATCTCACGCCCTCTAGCTTCCCACGGTGGGCGATACAACCAAGTAAAATCGGGCATGTCACCGTCACCGTAGATCACGAGAGTGCGCTTGACATCGAGCTCATCACTTACACCCGTAAGGTAATATTTAACCTTGTCGTTCTCATTCGACACAAGACCGTATTCGCACACTACAAGCCGACAGCCCGAGCACATATAGCCGCTGTCGTCCGGCATCAATTTAAAATCATGCTCCTGTGTAGGACGCACAACACCGTCCTTGTAGCTGTGCCCGCACTCACACGTATACAAGGTGTATCCGTCATCACCGCAGGTGGCGGCTACCTTTGACACAGTATATCTGTGCGCAAGTCGGGGGATCACCGCCTGCTCGGTCAGTACCGTATCACAAACCGCACAGTGGCTGCCCTCGGTAAGTCCTATTCTTGTGCAGGTGGGCGGAATTTCAGCATCCGTTTCGGGAGTATGCGCAAGCAGAGGAATTATTTCCTGTGCCTTTAGCACCTTTCCGCAGATGGCACATTCGCTGCCCTCAGCAAGTCCGCTCTCGGTGCAGGTAGCCTCCGTTGCGGATACTGTCTTTGGAATATGATTTATCATGGGTAATTCCGACTGCGCTGTCAGCACCTCCCCGCAAACGGAACAATGTACTCCCTCGGAAAGACCTGTTTTTGTGCAGGTGGGATCGGTTGCTGCATCTATCTGCTCTGTATGCGGCAGCTTTTCGACGCGAGCCTTATCCGTTGCCGTACATTTTGTGCAATTTCGAACGAGGCTGCCCTCCTCCGAGCAGGTAGCATGAAGCTCGGTCGTAAAATCCGACCATTCGTGCTTACATTCCGACACGGAATTTGAGGAAAATACAATGCTCAACGGTATACAGAACACGCAGACTCCAAGCAGCACTCGTCTTCCCGCACTGCCCCGCTTCGCTTTTGATCGTGAAAGTATCGGTACGAGCACGGACGGCAAAAACGTCACGGCGCACAGTCCCGTCATCAAGGGATTTATCACAGGATGCTCCCGAGTTCCGAGAAGGACCAGAAAAATTCCAACGCCAACGATAACGGACGACCAAACCGCCGCAAAAACGCCGACGATTCCAAGCGCCCGTGCAAAGCCTTGGCGGACGTTTGGCTTTACGTCCTCGTCCGAGGCCTCTATGCTTTCGGGAGAGGACAGCTCGGTGGCAAGATCGGAAATAGTATATTCCCTATCGGCATCCAGTGACGACAGCACCCGCACTCGCTTTTCATCCTCGCAGAGACTCTCGCGCGTCCTTGCAAGCACTCCCGCAATTATACGTCCGCTTTGATCGGGATGCAAGAGCAGATCTCGGATCTCCTCAACGGAAAATCCAAACGCTCGAAGCACTGCAATATCGTTAAGATCGGATATATCTTTTTCAGAAAAATCAAAGGTCTTTCTGCCAAGGTAGTTTTCTGTATAAGAGGGACTGATAAGTCCTTCCTCGATATAGTAACGTACTGTCCTGTCCGTGAGCCCTGTCCGCTCACAGACGGCTTTAATTCGCATTACATCACCCCCATTTTACTGCATTATAAACTTTTACGCAGGGTAAAAGTCAACACCTTTTTCGAAAATAATTTTATTTTTCTGCTCGCGCCCACACGCGAGCGGTAATTTTTCCTAAATATACAGTAATTATAGCATATATCCCACCGCTTTTCAAGGCGCGCGACGTCTTTTCCAAAATATTCATCCTGCCCCTTGAAATTTCAAAAAAAATGTAGTAAAATAGACTTAAAGTAAATTTAAGGAGTAAGGATATGTATAACGAATGGTCTTTGGACGTTCTCTACCGCGGTGCTGACGACCCTGCGATAGAGCAGGATATGGCGGAGCTAACCGCCGCAGTCGCAGAATACAAGGAGGCGGTAGCCGCACTTGATGCAAGCAACGCCACAAGGTCGCTCCGCCGCGTAATTGACGCCAAGGAGAAGGGCGGCTTGCTTGTACGCCGTCTTGCGGGCTTTTGCAGTCTGCGCCGCTCGGCGAATTCCTCCGATACCTTGGGCGCGGTGTATATGACTAAAATTCAGGCGCTTATGGCATCAAACGCAAAGGCAAACGTAGCCTTTGAAAAATTCGTGGGCGAGATGGGTGATATTGACACCGTGATCTCGGGCGACAAGGTACTGTCACAGTATAAATTCTATTTTGAGGAAATAAAGCAATCGGTCTCCCACAACATGAGCGACGAGGCGGAAGCCGTGTTCGCCAAAATGAACATCAGCGGCGGCGGCGCGTGGGGCGACCTTTTCTCCTACCTTACCGCAGGAGTTGAGGTGGAGTACAAGGGTGAGAAAACCACCCTCTCCGCCATCCGCGGTCTTGCGGAGGACGACGACCCTGATGTGCGCAGGTCTGCTTATGAGGCTGAGCTTGCATGCTACTCCAAGATACGCGACTCTATCGCATTTGCGCTCAACAGCATCAAGGCGCAGGTCAACACCGAGGCGGAGCTTCGCGGCTACAAAAGTCCCCTTGATATGACTCTTGAGCAGTCGCGGATGAAGCGCGAAACTCTGGAGGCAATGCTTGAGGCTATGCGCGAATATCTGCCCAAATTCCACGAGTATCTCCGCCACAAGGCAAAGCTTTTGGGTTACGAAAACGGGCTTCCGTGGTATGAGATGCTTGCGCCCATGGGCGAAGCGGGCAGCATGACATTTACAGTTGAGGACGCACACAAATACCTCGTGGAGCATTTTGAAAATTTCGCACCCGATCTTGCAGAAATGGTGGACAGAGCCTTCCGCGAGGAGTGGATAGACTTCTACCCCCGTGCGGGCAAGGTGGGCGGTGCGTTCTGCTCCAACCTCCCCTTTGTCGGACAGAGCCGCGTGCTTACCAACTTCTCGGGTAGCTTCGGCTCGGTAGTTACCCTCGCTCACGAGTTAGGTCACGCATACCACGGTCAGCAGATACAGGATCACCGTCCGCTCAATACGGGTTACAGCATGCCCGTTGCGGAAACCGCGTCCACCTTTAACGAGCTGATTATCGTAAACGACGCTATATCGCAGGCAGAGGGCGGTGAGAAGATCCGCCTTATCGAGAGTCAGATCCAGGACTGCACGCAGATAATCGCAGATATCTATTCCCGCTTTTTGTTTGAGGATGAGGTCATCCGCCGCAGAAAAGACAAATTTATGTTCCCTGCGGAGCTTGAAGCGATAATGCTTGACGCTCAAAAGACGGCTTACGGCGACGGGCTGGATCACGACCTGCTCCATCCATATATGTGGTGCTGCAAGAGCCACTACTACCGCGCGGGGCTGAGCTACTACAACTTCCCCTACGCATTCGGCGGACTTTTTGCCCGCGGACTTTACGCAAAGTATCTTGAGGAGGGCGAGGCTTTTTTGCCCAAGTACCGTGCCCTTTTGCGCGCGACCACGGTTGATACGGTGGAAAATGTGGCAAGAATTGCGGGCATCGACCTGACCCAACCCGAATTCTGGCGCACGAGTCTCCAGACCATTGCCGATAGTATTGACGAATTCATTAGCGAAACAAGCAAGTAAAGCATAGGGGCTGTCGCAAGTGCGACAGCCCGCCTTTTGATGGTAAATAACGCAAAAAACCATTGTAATGTTTTGTGTTACTTTCTGTCTTAACAGAAAGTAACCAAAGAATAACCAAAGGTTGGGAGGATGAGTCGTGATTTCAATTTTTACAAAATTGAAATTTCACTCCTCAATTCCTCCCTCCCTTTGGAATCCCGCCCACCTTGGAGCTTGGCTCGTGGGCGAAAAGCCATCATGCAAACGCTCTTACAAATTATACCGATAGGTTGCAAATTGGAAATCAGACACACCCGATGTAGCGGTGATTTATTGGGGAGCAACGCCGAAAAAGATTTAACATTTTTCTCGTTGCACTTAATTTTTAAATCTCATACGGCTTTAAAACAACCGCCCGCCCAAGGCGCTCTCTTGCCATCCAAGTTTCCGTCGCTCCGACGGGAACTTGGCGAGATGGGTATGTGGCAACTTTTGCGCGCGATCACGCCTTGCCCGCAGACTTGCGGCAAGGCGGCGCGTCCAGAAATGAGGGATTATTAAGGGAGAGAACCGTGGGTTTTCTCCCTTTATTGGCAGAATATCGTGTGTTTTTGGCGTTAGCCAAAACGCTGAATCTCATTCAGCGAACGCGATTTCGGGAACTGACTTGCTTGCAAGGCAGTTCGGTTCTTCGGTTACTTTCTGCCGAAGCAGAAAGTAACGTAAAAAACAACTACACTATTTGTGTTACTTCTGTATCACATAAATTAATATCCAAAAGACAAAAAGGCGGGACACATTAGTGATCCCGCCGATTCAATTTAAGCAAATTTCGGTGACGTCCGCTTGACCGTCAGACGCCGTATACAGAAGCATACGGAATATATTATCATCTCCGCCGCGAAGAACACCGCCACGTTCAAAGCTGGCATAATGTACGGCGCGATAGCCTCCGGAAATACTCCGAGCGGGTCTTGATTGAGGAAAAACCAATTAAACTCCCGCGAGTAATCCCCTGCCGCCCCGCTGTAAAGCATGTTTCCGATAAACGCCCACACGGTCAGCGCAACGATTATTACAACGTCGCGATAGCATTTTTTGAATTTCAGCCGCTCACCCTCAAACGCCAAGGTCAGAACACCGTATACCGTCATGACTGCATGGAAAAGTAGTGTCTGTATAACTCGGTAGGACAGCGGATGTACCTCGTACCACATTACCCCCGCAGGATAAATGAGATAGACGAGGTTGGAAATAAGTCCAAGCAACGCGAAATGCACCGCATAGTTTTCAAGACGGCGCACGTGTCGGCTCAAAAAGCTCATTACACACATGGATGTGCAGGCATGGAAGGGCAATTTCTCGATATCTATCTCGCCGTAAGCCAAGGGCATGAGGAAAAAGTCGGCGATATACAAGCCAAATGCAATGCCCGCGATAACGTTCAGCACCCCGCGCCGCGCCCCCTCGCCTTTGCTCTTGAATCCGAAAAATATTGTAACGGCGGCAAGAAGTGCAAGCACGATATAGCACCAATGCCAGATGCCGAAGCAGTTAAAGGCTCTGTCTCCCCCTCTGTCCCCGAGCAGACCGTTCAAAACTGAATACATGATGTCAACCGCCTTTCCACATTTCCTTACAAGTCTTGATACATTATAGCACAGAATATCCGCACTGTCAATTCACACTGCCACTCACCGCAGATCGTCAACCCTTAACAAGACGTCGGGAATTGCTTCGTAAACGTTGTAGCTTGCATTTTCAACGTCACCCAGATCGTAATATCCCCGAGGAAGAAAATCATGGTTCATATCTATATCTTCCTCGTAGACAAGCTGCAATAGCACGTAATGCACGGTATATGAGGATTCGTCCACCAGCGCGTACCAGCTCGTACAATCGTATCCGAGAACGGTAACGTATGCGGGCAGAATAAATGTCTGTGTATCATAAACCACGTTGTTGTTTGCAAGCTGACTCAACCGCGCGATCTCTGCGGCGTAAGTATCTTGCGAATAAACGACCGACAAGCAGATCTCTGTCGAGGAGCTGCCTACAAAGCCCAGATCCCATTCACAAAAAAAGTCCTCGACTGTCAGATCCGAAACATCCTCGGGAAACAGCTCAAACGCCTCCGAATGTCTGATCTCCGTAAGCTCAAATATCTTGTCATAATCCTCAACGTCGGTGTATAGCTCATATTCGAAGCTGAACAAGGACGCAAGCACCAAAAGGAAAATCATAAAAAATGATATAATTATTCTTGCCACAATATACCTCCTTTTGGAACATTATAAACTTTTACGCAGGGTAAAAGTCAACACCTTTTCCGCAATTAATTGTATCACAACGTTATGATTAAGTCAAGTGGCAACCAAAAATCCAAGCGACTCGTTGGAGCCGCTTGGATTTTTTGCTTATTCTGTCTTTTCTGTCGTTTCTGTTTTATCGTTTTGTGTGTCAGTCGGCTTTTTGCCTATAACAGCAAGGATTATAGCGGCTATCCAACCGATAAATACAGCCAATATAACCCACAAGACAACGTTTTCGCCTCTTTTCTTTGCCATTTTAGCCGTGATGACAAGGCAAAGAATAGCGTTGCCTAAAACCAACGCTCCCAGTAAAAGTATAGCAATCGTCCCAAACACAGCAAAAGAAGAAGGATCGATATAAAGCGCCAACGGCGTTTGCAGTGTAGCAGACAAGCAATTAAATAATACGTTTTCCATTTTTTCCTCCAAAGCATATATTAAAATACGTGCGGAATATGGCTTCAGTGCGTCCGTTAAAGCACCCCATTTCCGCCAACACTTATATTATACTCAATCTTTGAGTATTTGTCAATACTCAATTTATGAGTGTGGTAAACTTTTTACATATAATTTGTAAGGAGTTTTTATGGATTACAGAACGAGAATGAGAGATCTGCGCGAGGACCACGACCTCACGCAAAAGCAGGTCGGAGCTATACTCAATAAATCTCAGCAGGGCTACAGTCATATCGAGGACGGGCGCGCGGAGCTGAAGATCGACGACCTGATAAAGCTTTGCAAATTTTACAACGTAAGCGCCGACTATTTTATCGGAATGTCTGACCAATAAATCAAAAAATCCAAGCGACTCAAAGAGTCGCTTGGATTTTTTGCCGCAGGTGGGCGCGCTTGCATTATTAAATGTGTCGGGCATTCCCGTTTCGGTGATTTTTAACAATGAAGTATGTAACTGCAAAGGCAACCGCCCCACCTTGTCGGCGATATTAACAGGTTGAATTAGCCAACCTTGTAACCAATGTTCTTCGGCTTTGCGGGGTCGAAGGTCAGGTTGCAGATAGAAGCTACGAGGCCGTAGATTCCCAGGGTAACCATGCTCAAAAGCAGGTAGCAACCGGTTCTGGAGGTGTAGCCCTCAGGCTTTAAGGAAGTGTGGTTGATGATAAGACTTCCGATCCAGCCGAGGAAGAAGGTCAGCAGAAAACGAACAAGCTTCTGATTATCCATGTCAAAATCTCCTTTGAAATGCATTTTTAATATTTTTAATATAAAAGCCGTACACTCCGCCTGCGCACCGAAAAACGCAATCCGTTTTGTATACGTCTATATTATACTCTATTTGTGCGAATTTGTCAATACTCAAATTGTGGCAAGCGCGCCTCTTTACAAAGCATTTTATGCAACGGACGCAGATTTATTTCCTTGCGGGATAGAAATTAACCTCGGCGCACTTGGTCTTTATAAACTCCAAGAACTCACCGTACCGTTCATCCGATTCAAAGGAGGTCTTGGGTAAAATAATTGCCGCAAGGCTGTTGAAGTGAATATAAACGGTTTTGCCGCCGACAACGCTCACCCGCTCAACCGACGAGTATTTCAACTCCGTTTTGTTATCCTCCGCGACCTCGGTAAAGCTGTCGTCAAAGAATTCCACAACGGAGGACGGAGTATACGGCAGCTTGCCGTCCTTTTTCATCTGCTTTATATGAGATTTCAAAAAAGCAGACATCATATTCGGCAGAAACACGATAAAAAGCCCAAGTAAAATGCTGTAAGGAATAGTCATGAGAAACGCCCCGAGAGTAAACTCGCCAAATATCAGCGAAAGTGCTATCAGCGCGCCGATACCGACAGCCGCTATCACTCGGCTCTGCCCTATCTGCTTTTTACCGTAATGCGAGCGAAGCATAATGAATTTGTTAAGCTCCAGATAATCGTCGTCAGATAAGACAACGTTGAATTTGAAATTCATAACGTCCCCCTTCTCCGTGTTATTATAAACTTTTACGCAGGGTAAAAGTCAACACTTTTTTGAAAATTAATTTGAATTTGGCAACAATTTCGGCTCAAACCTTTCTCATCATCATGCTCAAAACGCAGAAGGTGGAAACCAAGCCGTGACTCAACATGAATTTCTTAAGCTTGGAGAAGGACGACAGCGAGGAATACGGAACATCCTTGATCACCGACTTGAACGGCTCGGTCTTCAAGAGCCTGAGCGCCGCCCTTCTGCGACCGCGACGGTCGGGATTGTCCTTGTGGTAATATTTCAGATACAGAACGTCGGTTATCGTTCCAAATATAAAGCGGGTGTAATCGTCCGAGATCTTGTGATACGAAGGGTCGCCGAACAGCTCCGCCAATTCCGCATCCATGCGCTTGGCAATAGGCAAAAGCACCTCCGCAAGCTGCATTCTCGCGCTGTCAAGATTTGACGAATAGCGATGGCACACACTGCTCTCGTTGGTTCTGTAATGATACAGCGCGTCGTTGATGTGATGCAGAGCTGTCACCTTTTCAAAGCATTGGCAGATAAACACCTTGTCCTCGCTCTTTGGAAGTCCGACGGGATATTCTATGCCGTTTTCGACAAGCATGGAGCGCTTATATACCTTGTCGCAGGAATAGTAAACAGGGCTGTAGCTCTTCTGATCCACCGAAACGCCCATAACGCGGCGATACAAATACTCACGCTCGGACGGGATGCTCAAATCATACACGTCCTTATGCTCAAGACCGCATTCAAGGACTGTTCCCTTTCCGTTTGACTCGCGCAGCATACGGAACATCAAGATATCGCAGTCCTGCTTTTGCAGGTGGTCGTGGAGTATCTCGCAGGTGTTCAGCTCAATCCAGTCGTCGCCGTCGACGCACATTATCCAATCCGCCGTTGCCGCCTTGATAGCGTTGTTTCTTGCAGCCGAAACGCCTTGATTTTCCTGATGTATCACGCGGACACGGCTGTCAGCCGCCGCAAATTCGTCGCAAAGCTGTCCGCAGCTGTCGGGGCTTCCGTCATCCACGAGTATCACCTCAAGGTCGCCAAACGTCTGCGACAAAATACTGCTCATACATTCCTTGAAAAACACCTCGTCCAGCTTATAAACGGGAACTACTATACTGAAAAACGGTTTTGCCATAAATATATCCTCCATTGAATTGTCATTTTTTATTATACCATGACTTAAAGCATTTTGCAATACGATTTTGAATTTTGTCGGTTTTTGGTTGAAAAGAAGCGACAAAAACAAAGCGGCGGGAGATAAACCCCCGCCCTACCGTGTCAGCCTTGGTGCAAATATATATTTAACACATTGTCTGCCCAACCGTCTTTGTGATATATCCACTTTCCCCTTGCAGTAGCATTTTCGCATTCTCGTTACCGCTGTTGCAATCACAAAGCATTTTTCTGAGATCATGCGAAGGCAGGTCCACGCCTCCGTCCGCCCACATGCATACTATCTCCGCTACCAACGTGGCACTGTTCTCTTTCAATTCATTTATCAACCGACGCTCCGCCGTATTCTCTTTTGAAAGCGCGTCCATGATAACTGCATGGCATACATATCCGTTATCGGAACGCAGCACAACCACCTGAGTGTAACGCTCGGGAGTGACAGCGCGCAGGCCATTCTCGGCGATCAAGAGTAATTCTTCAAATTTTTTCATCATTTTTCTCCTTTTTGGTGTTATGCTTCAACGACTACGGGATTTTTATTGTAATCCTCGCAGAGAAGATTCATTGCCTTACAAAGCTTGTGGAAATAAACCAGCGGTCCAACAAGAATAAACGAGCCAAGCACAAACCATTTCCAAAAGTCGCCCGTGCTAAAATCATAATCTATATTCCGCATCTGAAGTGCTTCCTCCACCCTGCTTGCCGTCTGATAATGCCAGATATCAATTACGATACTAAATGTAAACAAAGACAGAAAATACGCCCATATAAAATTCATCTGCTTCTTGCTCAAAGGGGCTATCTTATCGAGGTCAAAAGAAAACGGAATGAAAAATACAATAGTGTATATACTGAGAGTTAAAACGTTCAAAAGCATCAGCTTCCACATTTTTCTGTCTGTTTTCAGCTTTACGGGCTTGCGTTCCTTCTCTTTTCGTTGTGCTTCGTAGTCATAAGAATATGGGTATGGCATACTAATCTCCTTTTATACACCGCGGCGCTTTACCGTATCCGCCGCCCTTCCGTCATTATTATAAACTTTTACGTAGGGTAAAGTCAATACTTTTCAAAAACAATTTTACATTGACACGCCTTGGAGGCACGCCATCTGCACCTTAAATCGTCAAGACCATGATAACGCATCCCGCGCACATGATCGATACGGAAAAATAAAAAACGAGAAAAGAAACGGATACGGCTTTTATCACCTTGTTATAAGCCAGCTTTACACTTGCCCACGAAACGATCGCACCCGCCACGGAAATAAACAGCTCCACCACCGCGCCAATAATCATCAGGGCTAAGCATGCAAAGACTGCAGTGCCCCCTACAATATCGGATATTCGCTCTCGGACGGATCAAGGGAATCGGTCTGCAGCATTTTTTCGTGCACGCCGAGGAAACACAAGACCGAAATTACAAGAAGCCCTATCATGGTACACAGAAATATAACAGATGTCGTTTTATCCTTTGTATCCTTCACAGCCTGCCTCCTTCCGTTTTACCGCAGGTTATCTATGGCAGCCCGTGCCGATTCTTTAATGGCAGTCTCCCCGCCGTGTTCCACACAATACTGATAATGCAGTACCGCTTTTTCGTTATCTTGTAAGTTCTCGTAAACCTCACCCAGCCCGTAGTGAACGAGCAGCTTTCCTAAATTATCAAGCTTTGGAAACGTTTGCTCCAATATTTTGAGATTGCGCGCTTCCGCCAGCTTATAATCCCCCATCGCCATGGCGCGGTCGCTTTTTAAAATCGCGTCGACGAGCGCCGTACAAACGAAATTGAGCTTCAGCCTTTGGGTTTCCTCAAAAAGCTTTTCCGCCTCCTCTGTTTTCTTGTACGAGAACAACAGGGATACCTTTACAAGATTGGCATACGCCTTCTTTTTTTCTCCCGCAACGGCGATCATCTCGTCAGCCGTAGCAAGAGCATTTTCACGGTCATTCAGAGAATCGTATGCAATCGCCACTAGCTGTAAGACCTCAAGGCTCGGCTTGTTAACAACAAGATCCTTTGTATCCCTTAAAAGCTCATACTCCTTGATAAATTCCGCAGGCTTCAACTCGTTGCGAACCAATCGGTTTCCTCGATTTATCCACTCACCCTTGCCCTCGGCATAACGTCCAAATAGTATCAAGGGAGCTTCAAGTGCATACGCGATCCCGCCAAGCCAAAACAGAAGGTTCGCCTCAATTCCAAGGCTCACAAACACTATCGCAGCTGCAATACAGCCGCTGCCCAAGACAAAATAAATTCCCGCCAAGAGCAATATTTTCACAATCGATTTTTTAGTCAAGAACATTTCTATACCTCCGTTCTGCCCTCATTATAAACTTTTACGTAGGGTAAAAGTCAATATTTTTAAAACAATTTGACACTGCGGCTTTTCAGCAAACGAGCTGATACGACCAACTCAAATTTTGGGAGCGAACAGCTTGAAAACCGCCTCCGACATTACGAAAATATCCTTTGAGCCTTGCAAAATTCCCTTCTTGGCGGAAACCCATATCCCCTCGTCAAGCCCCGTGATAACAGACGGTTTTCCTTTTATTACAACGATAGCGATTTCATCCGTCCCCCGCTCGGGCTTCACAAGCGTGCTTTTAACGACGGTCGGAGTACATATTCCCCCCATTATATAGGATTGCTCCCAATAGACTGTATTGTCCGCTTCGCAGTAAATTCGGGTTGCCTTGGTCGCCGCCTTTTTGGTAAAATAAATTGCGTATTTTTGCCCCTTAAAGGTAAAGCCTATCTTTTTGACACCGTCATTTTCCTCAATAAGCTCTCCGAAGGTACGGGCATAATTGTAGAGTGACAGGGAGCTTTCATTAGAGCATTCCATGATGTCGCCCACGTCGCAGGAAAGCGCCGTGCATATTCGGGCAACGGTATCTGTCGTTACGGTCTCGTTTTTGGCAAGCTTGGCAATTATCCGCGAACTAAGTCCCGTCAGCTCCGTCAAATCGGATTTGGAAATGCCCTTCTCCGCCAACAGCTTCCAAAGTTTTGAATAATCAATATACATATTGCCACCTTCCTTTCTACAATTTATTATAGCACAAACTTTACCTTTTGTCAATATATTTTTACGATAGTAAATATTATTTTGCAAAAAGCTCATTGTCGGAGAAAACCCCTATAACACTCCGCACCGCAGAGCGTTATAGGGGCTTTAAGATTCAATACCGGCAAATCAACAAGCGTTGCTTATAAATTATCCGATCTGTGTGATAACAAGATGCGCGGACACGGGGCGGGTTCCGCCTGCAAGGGAGGTAACGGTAAGCGCGACGGCGTTGCCTGCGGGATTGCGTACCGTCAAAATCGAGTTGACCGCCGTGGTAGTTACCACAGCCATTCCTACGATCTGCGACGTTCCCGTAGCGCGACCTGCAACAGTATAGGCTAAATCCTGACCGTTCAAGGTCAAAATCAACTGTCCCGCCTCGGTAACACTTACTTGAAATAGGATTTGATAGGTTCCGATAGGACCGAGATTGAAGGATGACGGACCGAGACGTCCGATATTCGTATTGGCTATCGGACCGTTTTGAGGAAAGCTGACGTCGGTTCCGGGAGCAACGGTTGCCGAGTTATCGGGCGGCATCAATGCATAGAAATCAGCATAGCTCAACACGCCGCCGGGAAGCCCCTGCGGTCCCTGCGCACCTGTATCGCCCGCAGGTCCCTGCGGACCGACAGGTCCTTGTGGACCTACCGCTCCCATAGCACCCGCAGGACCTTGCGGACCGACGGGGCCCGTGTCACCCGCAGGGCCTTGAGGACCTGCGGGGCCTTGAGGACCAATTGGACCCGCCACACCTGCGGGACCTTGAGGTCCTACGGGACCGATATCACCTGCGGGACCCTGCGGACCGATTGGACCCTGCGGACCAACAGGTCCGGTAGCGCCTTGAGGGCCTGCAGGACCTATTGGACCGACATCACCTTGGATTCCCTGAGGGCCTGGGACTCCTTGAAGTCCTTGCGGACCCTGCGGACCAATGGGACCGACCTCGCCAACGGGACCTTGCGGACCGATTGGACCTGTTTCACCTACGGGACCCTGTGGGCCTTGCGCACCCGTGTCACCGGCTGGGCCTTGAGGACCAACGGGACCCTGCGGGCCGACAGGACCGACTGCGCCTGCAGGGCCTTGAGGACCCGCGGGACCTACATCACCCGCAGGGCCTTGAGCGCCGACAGGACCTTGCGGACCTTGCGCACCGGTTTCGCCCATGGGACCCTGCGGACCTGTCGGGCCTACGTCACCCGCCGGACCTTGTGCGCCAATGGGTCCTTGCGCCCCCGGCGCTCCGGCAGGACCCTGCGGACCGGGTAATCCTGTTTCACCTCTTTGACCTTGAGGTCCTGCAGGACCTCGCGGACCGATCGGACCTTGCGGACCGGCAGCGCCTCGCGGACCCGCAGGACCTTGAGGACCAATAGGACCTCGCGGACCCGCAGGACCTTGAGGACCTTCGGGACCCGGAGGGCAAACCACGCACGGATTTTTATCCTTATCGTTACAATCATCACATTCATCCCAGCAAGGCGGCTGATCGTTGCAGCTGTTCTGACAATCATTTTGACAGTTATTACAATAACGATCGTTGTTACCTCGCATAAACGGATTTTGTCTGCTCATAAAATTACCTCCTTTGTGAATTTTGGTGAAGCATCATTACATTATATGTCGATTTTTGGCGTACAGATACTGCTGTTATATTACGGCATATACGAGCTGCGGCTCGGATAAAAAAGAGGACAGAGAACGTAAATTCTCTGTCCTTTAGTGCGCATCCCCATTGGGCGCTTGATCATATTATACCGATAGAATCACCCTTATCCTCTACAACACGAAATTCGGGACGCTCACAAAGTCCGGTATTTGGTGTGTGGTAGGTAAAATAAGTTTTTTCCTCATCAGAAAATATCATACCGTGTCCGCCGTCGTTGTCAAGCAGCGGCTCAAGATGCTCAAATTTAAGTCCCAGCTTTCCGTCCTTGAATTTCACGACCAGCTCCGCGTAATTTCCATTGATAAATGACGACCATATCATAAAAAGCTCTCCCGTTTTTGAACGGTACATAAAAGGTCCGTCCGTCACAAAGTGGCCGCGCCCCACCGGGCCCACCAAAGGATGCGAGGACGCAGCGAACATAGTGACCGCCTCACCCTGCGCAGAATCCAAGGTCTCATTTAACCTTACGTAGCACATCGTTCCGTCTGTAATCTGTGTATGCTCGTGACAGAATACCAAATACGGCACACCCGACTCGTCCACGTACAGAGTTCCGTCAAGGCATTCCCACTCGTTTGGTGTAAGCGCGCCCTTGCTGTGAGGGGTGAAGGGTCCCGTCAAACTGTCGGAGACCAGAGAATACGTGCCGCGCAAGCCGTTTTCCTGAGTAAAGGTAGCAAGCATATAGTATTTCCCTTTATATTTATGAACCTCGGGCGCCCAATTAGCAAATCTGTTCAAGCCGTATTGTTCGGAGCCAAAGCACTCGACAGGCTCGCTCCAATTTGTCAAATCGTCGGAAATATAAACGTCAAAGCCACCGGTGTTACAACCAAAGTTCTTTGCTCTTGAGCCGTAGAGATAATATTTGCCGTTTTCATATACCACAAAAGGATCGCGTATGTTGATTTGTTCTTTTCTCATATTTTCACCGCCTTTCTTGTCATAATTATATAATAGAAGGAGAGACTTGTCAAGTAAATATTCGGCTTATGCCGGATATGAAATAATTTTTATGATAAATGTTCAATCAAAACGTTTTTTGCAAAAATTCAAATAACATTTCCCAAGCCTTTATCATTGGCAAAGAAATAATGACCGCGATAATCATTTGCATCCACCAAATTTTTTTAGTAAAACTATATTTTTCAGATACCTTTAAATTAAAAATGAAGATTGCTACTAATGCAGCTAAAGCTACAAAGCCTGCAAGGATGCAAAACGGAATAAATCTTGGATATTGCTTTGTTACTACCGCACCGTCTAGTGAGATAGCCATGGTTAGTCCCAACAAATTAAACAAGCATTCCAATCCCATACCCAAGAAAGTTGCATAAGCCACGGCACAAGCAAGGGCAAAAAATAATTTTTTCATATCTCTACCGCCTTTCCGATTTCATTATATCATATTTTTTAACTAAAAATCAATGCTTTTCGACCAAAGGGAGAAAAACTACCTTTTCTTTTCTCTCTTCTCTCTTATCTCTTCTCTGGAAAAGCCGCGTGGGAGATTTAGAGAAAAGTGAATAGTACAAAAAGAAAAAGCCGCTTACGCGACTTTTCTTTTTTGGAGGCGCCACCCGGATTTGAACCGGGGGATAGAGGTTTTGCAGACCTGTGCCTTACCACTTGGCCATGGCGCCGTATTAAGTTTACTAAATCAAACACGGGTACGAACCTTTTTACATCCGTGCCCGTGTTTTTGTGGAGCGGATTACGGGGCTCGAACCCGCCACCTCGACCTTGGCAAGGTCGCGCTCTACCAAATGAGCTAAATCCGCATATGGTGCCTCCGGTCGGAATCGAACCAACGACACGGGGATTTTCAGTCCCCTGCTCTACCAACTGAGCTACAGAGGCAAACAGCAAGGTAACTGCTGACCAAATACTACTTATGTAGTAAAAGTGGCGACCCGAAGGGGACTCGAACCCCTGACCTCTAGCGTGACAGGCTAGCGTTCTAACCAACTGAACTACCGGGCCGTATGGTGGGAACAATAGGGCTCGAACCTATGACCCTCT
>SVQX01000008.1 GCA_015065065.1 Oscillospiraceae bacterium | reverse complement strand
GATCGCCGCTTGCCTCAAGGACTCCCACTCTCGGCGCGACTCGCCTATTATACCACAGTCTCTTCAACTTGTCAATAGGTTTTCTTAAAGTTTTTTTGACTTTTTTGCTTGCCCATTTTTTGGGCAGCTTTTTAATTATAGCATAGCACCTTCGTTTTGTCAATAGCTTTTTCAAAAAAAATCAAAATTTTTAGAATATTTTATCATAAAATGCAAAAAATCTATATTGAATAAAGAAAAAACGAGGTTTTACCATGGTAACCGTCTTGTTGCGAACGCTTATAATATACGCATTTTTACTGATAACTATGCGTTTTATGGGGAAACGACAGCTTGGCGAGCTTGAAATTTCGGAGCTTGTTATAACCTTTCTTCTGTCCGAGATCGCCTCCCTCCCCATCACCAACACCGAGCTGCCGCTCTTGCATGCGATAATTCCCATCACGACGCTGATGGCGTTGGAGGTTATCCTATCCGCGGGTGTGCTGAAGCTACCAAAGCTAAAGTCGGCAGTATCCATTCGCCCCGCACTTATTATATATGACGGGAAGTTATTGCAAAGCGAGCTTCGGGGCGCGCGTATATCCAACGAGGAATTTTTGTCGCAGCTGCGCCAGAAGGATATTTTCGACATTTTGGACGTCGAGTATGCGGTTTTAGAGCCAAACGGGCAGATAAGCGTTATATCCAAAAGCAACCCCGAATCGGAAAATACGTTGATGCACATTATCATTTCCGACGGGGTGATAAATCACAAAAACCTCGCACTGGTTAAGAAAAGCATCGTTTGGCTCGAAAAGATGCTGAAAGGCTCACAGTGCGCCGCAAAGGACGTCTTTCTTATGACCGCCGACGTGCACGGGCGGGTACGGTTGGTCGGGCGCGGCGGTGACGGAAAAATAATCCCGATGGAAAGTCAAAAGGAGTGAACTATGAAAGAAAAATCATCCGTATTGATAGCGGTATGTCTGCTTGTCGCCGTAATAATATTAGTTGTGCTTAACAACCTTTACGTCAAGCGCTCCGTCGCAGAGCTTTCGGATATTCTGGAGTTGCTTCCCGACGTTCCCGACGCCAGCACGGACGACGGTCTGGATGAATTTGAGCAGACGTTGAAGGACAAGCTGCCGTGGCTTAGCTTATCCGTTAATTACGACAGGATAGCCTCTATTGAAGGCGGGACGGCGGAGGTAATCGCCTATTCGGGGTCGCGGGACACGGTGCAATACCGCGCCGCGCTTGCCTCCCTCAAGGAGGCGGTGCTGGGACTCGGGCGAAACGAAAAGATGTCAATGGAGAATATTATATAAGGAAACCGCCGAGAGTGACCCAACGGTTACTCTCGACGGCTAACATTTTAGACCTTGACACCCCAAATACAGAGAGGTGTTTTTTCGTTCGGAACAATCAGTTTGTTTTCTTTGATAAGCTGCTCCATTAAGAAAGCTGCTACGTCAAGGCGATGATGAATCTTCGCAATATCTCCGCACTGCTCTTTGAGTGGAGCGGGAGCGTGTTCGGCAAGTATCTTCTCGGCTTTATCAGATATATCGATCATACAGTTTGCCACTTCCTCAATGATATCCGACAAGATATAAGTGACTTTATCAAAAATATCACGTTCAAAAACAATGAAGTTTGCAGACAGCTTGTTGTTTTCGCAAAGAATGAATTTGTTTTTAATCAACCAAGGAAGCGCGGGATTATCTTTATTAGCATCTTTGCCGAGAATCGCATCGCATAAAGCCTCGGATTTATTACGAAAATCATAGTGGTCATACATTTGCGCCCGTTTGATTACTCTGTAATTTTCTGCGGAGTACCATGCCGTTCCGCTTTTATTCCACGTTTCCATCGTTACGCCGTGAAAATGGTGATTGATATAATCGTTATCATATCCAAATATCCAACCGTTGCATCCAAGCGCGAGCTTATTGGGATTTCCAAGCGGAGATTTATTTCTTGCCAAAATATAACCCTTAACAAACGCGAGATTCAAAAGACCGAACATCAAGCGGTTGTCATCGTAGTCGCTTCCGTGGAAACCAAGCTCACGGATCTGAGGTAAAAGACTCGTTACTTTTTCAAATGCCGACTTTGCAACAGTTGCGTAAATAGCAGAGGTGTTTTTCACAAACTCCTTTTCATATGCATCTGTTATGATAACGATGTTAGTCTGATACTTATCACCAATCTTTTTCAGAACGCCCGCAGCTTCCAAAATTTCAATTTCTTCCTCAAGATAAGGCATTGAAACTCCAAGCTCCATGGAAAGTGCTTCTGCTGTCATAGCTTCATAATATGCCGCAAGCACAATAGAACCGGGCAGTTTTCTGTTGAAAAGATCATAGTATTTGTTTTTATCTCCCCAAAAATCGAGTCTGAACGTTCCGGGGTTGTAGCTTTTTTCTCCAAGTGTTCTCGTCATACCGATACCTTCCTTCAATAATTTGCGTGTCTTAAACAAATGGTATTTTACCATTTCCACGCTGATGTTTTGCTCTTTTGCGATTTGAGAACAACTTTTGTTATCGACATAGTAAGCAACACAGACCTCTCTGTGTGTTTTCTTCAAAAGAGAAAGCTCGCGGCGAAGCAGATATATTTCCTCACTCTCGGTTTCCTTTTCTATGTATTCCCGTTCCGGTGAGAGGTCGTACACGCCTATGTTTTCTTCTGTTAGTTCTACGTTCAGTACGGCAAGCTGACTCTTACGGATAAAGCGACGGAACGTGTTTTCAGCGATCTTCCAAGCAAAGCCCCAAAAGGCTTCCTCGTTTTGCAAGTTACGAGCCGAAACGATGATCTCATAAACGATTTCGGATGCAAGGTCGTCAATCTTATCTTTATCATAGAGCTTAGAAAAAGCGTAGCCGTAAATTGCCGTCAGATTTTCAGATAGCAATTCAGATGCTCTTTTGTCGGTCATAGTTGTTCTCCTGTGTTTTGAAAGCTTTCATTTATATAGTGTCAGCAAGGGGATATCGGTTAATTGGTTTGGGAATATTTTTGAGATAATTATATCATAAAATTGTGAATTAGTCTGCAACAACACCGCCGAGAGTGACCCAACGGTTACTCTCGACGGCTTTCAGTTTATTTTTCTACACTCATCCAACAACCTTCTGCACCAATACCGTCCTCGGGAGGTGTTAATACGCCTTTTTCGATAAGGCATTCAACAACCGCATCGAGTACAGGTGCATTAGCGAGAATATTCGCAAATCTCCATTCCCCAAGTAGATAATCGGGAACGGATTTTTTGATAAGATCCGCAATTTTTTCTGCAACAATTTCTGCATCAGCATCAAAATATCCGTCTCTCAAACCGTGACTAATCTTGAAAAGATCCTTCTCCAAAAGAGTATAGTTATCAGTCAGTACATTAACAAGAATCTTGGTGTACAGCATATCTCCGTCACGATACAGGTATCCACACTCAATAGCTTTAGCCGCGTGCTCCTTCTCTTTATCGGAAAGCATTGTGATATTGAGACCTTCGATAGAGCGCAGAGCAAGTTGAATCTGCGGATCGCGCGAAATATTATGACCGCAGCGGAAATGAGCCTTGATGCGTGTCATGTAAATATTTCTAAGGTGTACCTTTGAAAATCCGCAAACATTTTCCGCGTATTCTCCATCACAACCGCCACCGTAATACTTTCCATTATCAACGTATCCAAAGGAACTGTACGGACGCTCCACCTCAGTAACATCGGAAAAATGCTTTTCTTTCAAAATACGTTTAACGTTTTCGGAAAACGCCCTTGAAATCTCAGAAATTTGCTGCCACAAAATAAGGTTCATATCCACCTTTTTATTCAGATACGGATATGCAAGGTATTCTGCTTTATGCTCCTCGATATAGCCGGATATCGTATCACAAATCTTCGGCAATCTCTCCATATATATCTCATTTGCCTTTTCAAACACATCCTTGTCAAGCAAAACAATATTTATTGCATATTTGCCGTTATCCAAACGGCGAAGCAAACCGTATTCACCATTTGCGCCTTCGCGAAGAATCTCAAGTTCTTCCTCAACGTAAAGAGTGGGAACATTCAATTCCTCTGCAATTTCAGATGCGCTCATTGGCTTTTTGTGGCAAAGCCATACAATGTGATTGGAAAGCGTCCTATAACATATGGTGCCGGGATCTCCCCAAGCGGGGCTTCCTGTTCCCCACAATACAAACTTGATTTTATCAAGAGCTACGGGCTTACTATAAGTTTCTGCCATTTCTTCTACCTCACTTTTGATCTTTTGTCTTGCTGAAAAAAGTCTTTGACGAACAGCGACCTCGCTTGTTCCTTGCTCCTTTGCTATCTGCGCTGTGGAAAGACCTTCTATGTAGAACATGATCATCACTTCGCGATATGCTTTTGTTAAGAACGCCATCCTGCGATATACAGATGTTAAAAGCTCGGTGGTATCATCTGAATAGTCATCTTCTGCAAGTCCAAGCAAGAGGTCTTCAAAATTACCCTCATATATCGTCTCTGTGCGTTTTCTGCGATTGTTTGAAAAGTCAGCGTAAACATTACGCGCTACTCTCCAAATAAACGGATAAATACTTTCTATCTCCCCGTCACTATGTGCAGCTTTTACGAGAGCATAAACAATATCCGAGCAAAGCTCCTCTGCCTCGTAGCTATCATTTGTTCTCGCGTAACAAAAGCCAAATAGCTTGTCAAGCAAGTCATCATCAAAAAAATTCAGCAAGTCTCTTTTTTTCATTTGTTTCTCCAAGCGATTGATCAATGCTTTCACTTATATAGTCCGTACATCTTTGAAAATGTTAGGTAGGATTTAGAATATTATATCATAAAATTGTAAATTAGTCTACAACAACACCGCCGAGAGCGACCAAACGGTTACTCTCGGCGGTTTTTATCAATTATTCATCTTCCACTCGGCGATCTTATCGGACAGCTGGACAAACTGCGCGGTATCAAGCCGCTCGCCTCGGATATTGGGATCGTGTCCGCAATCCACGATCATCTGCGTCAGCACGTCCTTGGGTATCTCCCCAAAGCCTGCGGAAAGTGCATTTGGCAAGGTTTTTCTTCTTTGCTCAAAAGCGTGGCGGACGGTACGGAAGAATATCTTTTCGTCCCTGGGTTTATAAGGCTTCTCCTCGTGCAGCTTTATTCTGACTACTGCCGAATCCACCTTGGGTGCGGGCAGGAAATTGCCCGCCGACACGGTAAAAAGTCGCTCAGCTACGCCGTAATAATTCAGCACCGCCGTTATCGCTCCGTAGTCCTTACTGCCTGCCTTGGCGCAAAGCCTTGCGGCGACCTCCGACTGTATCATTATGGTGATATAGTCAAAGGGCAGACCGCTCTCAAGCAGCTTCATCAGGATGGGTGTGGTTATATAATAAGGAAGATTTGCGCACACCGACACTCTGCCCTTTTCAAAGGCGGGGGCGAGCAGGGCGGCGATATCCGTTTTCATAATGTCCTCATTGACGACGCTGACCACTCCCTCGGGGCAATCAGAAAGTGTATAACGAAGCACGGGGATAAGTCCGCGGTCGATCTCCACCGCCACCACCGACGGATAACGGAAGGCAAGCTCCTGAGTCAGCACGCCCACACCGGGACCTATTTCCAGAATGGTGGAATCGGGGTATTCGGTGCAGTTGTCCGCTATATCCTCGACCACCGTGGGATTGGTCAAAAAATTCTGCCCGAACTCCTTGCGGAAGGTGATGCCGTATATGGACATTACGTCCTTTATCGTTTTAATATCACACAGATTCATTAAAGACCTCGTTGCAATTTGTCATTCTCTAAAATTCATATTCGGGAATATCTCCGACATTTTGCCGTCATTATATCTCTCGTCAAGATATGCTTCAAAATTACTTGATGCAGGGATTGATTCTGCCCGCTCTCCCCACCTAAGCACAGCAAAGGCGGTGAGCAAAAGATTTAGTGCCATGAACACCGATAGGCACACACAGGCAACATTCCACCCGCCGCCGATCATGCGAGGGAGATTCTTTTCAAGGAATGGGAACAACAGCTTTATAAACAGAACTCCCAAGGCTCCCCACAGGCAGGTCATAAACAGGCTGACCTTGCCGTCAAGCTGAAAGGTCTGGTCTGAGTAGTCCCACGAATACGAGCCGAACGCCCTTTCCTGAAACACCGCCGACGCCCATTCGATAGCCGAGCCGACCGCGCCGCATATAAGGAACTGCGAAATGATCCTCTTATCCTTCAGGTAAAAGGATGCGAGATACAGCACCACGGCGGCGATGCCGTAGATTATGCAGAAGGGTCCCCACACGACCGCCGCATGACTTTCCCATCCGCCCCAGCGTATCGCGTGCCATATTCCCTCAAGCACAAAGCCGATAACACTGCCTATCATAAAGAGCCAGAAAACGCCGACGTATTTAATTTTTCCTTTGAAGCTCGCCTTCCTTGGCGGAGTTTGTTTCATCATAAGCACCTTCTCCTAATTCCACGAGGGATTTGTATAGCTCCTCTATTGACTCTCCAAAGGTGCTTTTGTCAAAGCTATCCGCGATGATCTCACTCTCCACACCTGCCTCGCGCCGCCACTCGGGGTTGCTCATTATAAACGCGAGCGATCTCTCAAATTCGTCTTCATTGGTATATTCATATCCGTTATGTCCGCTAACTATGATGTCCTTTAGCACGGGATCCTCACGGCAAAGCAACGGTAATCTGTTTGCCGCTGCCTCCGCGTATGTAAGACCCTGTGTTTCGCTGGTGGATGCACTGACGTACAGATCACCCAGCTTATAATATTTTTGCACCTCGGAGGGCGCGACCATTCCCGTGAAAATAACTTTGTCGCCAAGCTTCAGCTCCTCGGCGAGATTTTCGAGATTTTCCCTGTTAGGTCCGTCGCCAACGATAAGAAGTCGCGTTTTTTCATGCTTTTTCTGAATGTTGGCAAAGAATTTTATAAGCTCCTCGGTGTTCTTTTCGTTGCCAAGCCTGCCAAGGCTGATAAGCACGAACTCGTCGTCCGCGATTCCAAGCGCGCGGCGGCGCTCCAGCCTTTCGGAATCGTCCATAGGCTCTTTATGCTTGTCAAGAGAAATTCCCGTGGGAACGACACGCATTTGCTGCTTGAGTCCGTAGTCCTTAAGCACGTTTTCCACCTTGCGCGTGGGGGCAACTACGATGGACACCTTACTGAGCAGCTTATTGCTGAGGAATTTCACCACCCACTTGCCAAGCCGTTCAAAGGGTATAACGTATCCCACGTAGTCCTCGTACATGGTATGATACGTATGGACTATCGGCGCTTTGGTCTTGCGCGATATGATCTTTGCGAAGCGCATACTGAATATCTCGCACTGCGAATGAATGATATCCGGCTTCCACTCCACGATCTCGCGGATGATGTCGTTGTGGTAGGAATACGGCATACGCACATTGGGATACACCCATTCAAGTGACAGAGATTTTATATAGTATTCCTCGTCGCCCTTGCTGTAGCTCTCCCTGTTCTCGGACACGGTAAGAACTCTCACCTCATGTCCTCTCGCCGTCAAGGCTTCCTTAAGATTTTTTATTGAAGTAACCACACCGTTAGTCTCGGTGGTATACAGATCGGTCGTAATCAGAACCTTCATAAGAAACTCCTTATTTTGCTTGTGTTTTATACAAATATCCGTTTCCGCTGTGTTATTCCGCACCTATTGTATCCGATAATTATCTACCCATTGATCCTATTATAACAGATTTTTGTTAATTCTTCAATAACTTTTTTAGATTTTTTGGCAAATTTACGGGCTGCACCGTGTTGGAGCAGCCCGTTTCATCATCCTTTTTCAGTTGCGGTCCATGGCTTTTTGGACGTCACAGACCGTTATACATCTCCATATATTTTTCCGCAGACGCATCCCACGAGAAGTCTGTGGTCATGGCGCGGCGCACGAGACAGGTGAATTTTTCCCCATCGTTATACAGCTCCAAGGCGGCAGAGGCTCTCTCCTCAAGCTCGCCCGCAAGGTAATTGGAAAAGGTAAATCCGTTGCCGTGCATACCGTTTTCATCCTCGTAATATGGCTGAATGGAGTCGTAAAGTCCGCCCGTTTCGCGCACTACGGGAATAGCTCCGTAGCGTGCGGCTATCATTTGCGACAGTCCGCAGGGCTCGCTTTGGGAAGGCATGAGGAAAATATCCGCCGCAGCGTATATCTTCTTGGACAGGGCACGGTTATAGGTGATAAACGCACGCACTCTGCCGCCGAATCGCGCTTCAAGCCCACGGAAATAATCCTCGTACTGACGCTCGCCCGTGCCAAGCACCACGAACTGCGCTCTCGGATAGCGGCAGAGCAGGCTGTCAAGCATTTCACTGATGATGTCGATGCCCTTATGGGAAGCAAGTCGGGAAATTACCGCCAGCATAGGCGCATCAGCATCCTCGGGCATACCGTTTTCTCTTTGCAGAGCAAGCTTATTTTCCTTCTTGCGCTCGATGCTGTCCGCGTGGTAGTTCACGGGAATATCGCCGTCCGTCTCGGGATTATAATAGCCCGTGTCGATGCCGTTGAGTATTCCGCAGACCTTGCCCGCCTCCGCACGCAGAATGTAATGAAGCCCGTGAGCGTACTCTGGGGTCATTATCTCCTTTGCGTAGGTAGGGCTTACGGTAGAAACTCTGTCGGCACAGCTTATCGCCGCCTTGACGAGATTTATCGCTCCGCCATACTCCATAGTGGTATAATACTGAGGCGACACGTCAAACACGTCCTGCAAA
This sequence comes from Oscillospiraceae bacterium, assembly GCA_015065065.1. GTDB lineage: Bacteria > Bacillota > Clostridia > Oscillospirales > CAG-272 > CAMEON01. The sequence goes on along the minus strand of SVQX01000008.1, from coordinate 48,953 downwards.
ATGCCGAAATCGTATTTGCCCTGATACTCGATATTATGTATGGTGAATACCGTCTTGATATTCGCATACTCGGGACGGTATTTGTACTGCGTGTGCAGATATATCACCGACAGTGCCGCCTGCCAGTCGTTGGCATGAAGCACGTCGGGGTAAAAGCGGAGAGTGGACATTGCCGTCATTACCGCCTTGCAGAAATACGCATAACGCTCTCCGTCGTCAAAATGTCCGTACAGCGCACCGCGCTTGAAGTAATATTCGTTATCCACGAAGTAGAATATCACTCCGTCACGCTCAAGGCTGTAAAGTCCGCAATACAGATTTCGCCAAGAAAGCTTTACGTTAAATTCCGCCTCTCGCTTCATCTCGGCGCGCACTTCCGGCTTCACCGTGTCGTATAGTGGCATAATAACGCGCACGTCGGTATTTTCACCGTACTTTGCCTTCAGTGCCGCAGGCAACGAGCCCATAACATCCCCAAGTCCGCCCGTTGCGGCAAATGGCATTACCTCTGCACCGACGAACAATATTTTCTTACAGGTCATTGGAACGTCCTCCTCAGATCATCAGACCGAGCCGCCCTTGCCGATAAAGAAGGGCATGCTCTCGTGTCCCGAAAGATTTCTGCCGTCGCGGATAACCACATTTTTATCTGTGATAACACAGTTAAGGCTTGCGTCCGAGCCGACGTAGGTATCCTGAAGCAGAATGGAGTTTTTAACTACCGTTCCCTTTCCTACCTTAACTCCGCGGAAAATGATGGAGTTTTCCACGGTTCCTTCAATCACGCATCCGTCAGCCACGAGAGAGTTCTTAATGACCGAGCCGTCGCAATACTTTGTGGGTGCGGAGTTGCGCACCTTGGTAAGCACGGGGCGGTTTTTCTGACCGAACAGTGCCGTGCGGGCAGGATGAGCAAGCAGCTGCATTGAGCAATCAAAATAGCTTGCAAGCGAGCCGATACAAGCGTACCAGCCGTCGTACTCATACGTGCGGTAATTTGCGCGGGTAAGTGAACGGGAAATGATGTCCTTGAAAAAGCTGGTGTATCCGTGAGCCGCTGCATCCGCAATGGTCGCGCTGAGATACGCGCGCTTCATTACCATAATATTGGTACAGATATTCACGATACCCTTGGAGGGCTTACCCTCGGTAAAGTCTATCACTCTGCCGTTTTTGTCGGCGGTAATAAGTGCCGTCTGCTCGCCGAGTATAGTCTTTTCCGCATCCACCCTCTTTGTAACGAAGGTAACGTCAGCTCCGCTTTGCGCATGAGCCTCGATAACGTCGGCAAGGTCAATATTGCAGATGACGTCGCAATCCGACAGAACGATATAGTCCTCGGTGCAACGGTTGATGAAATGAGCCGCACCCATCATAGCCTCAAGTCTTGAGGTGTAGACCTTATTCGACGCACCGTTCTCATACGCGGTTATGTAAGGAGGAAGTATCTTGATACCGCCCGAGCGGCGTGCAAGATCCCAGTCCTTACCCGTACCGATATGGTCGAGAAGCGACTGATAATTGTAGTGCGTGATAACGCCTATCTTTGTAATTCCTGAATTTACCATATTGGAAAGCGCAAAGTCGATAAGACGGTATCTGCCGCCGTAGGGTACGCTTGCCATTGTACGCAGACGGGTAAGCTCGGGTATGCTGCGATCGTGTATATTGGAAAAAATCAATCCTGCTGCTGTCATAATTATCGCCCCCTTATTCCGAAAGCATAGCGCCCGCCTCAACGGTTGCGCCTGCCGCTATCTCAATATCCGCGCCCACAACGGCAATTCCCGCGCCGTCGCCGCGCTCACCGCCGACAGAAGCGCCCGCACCAACGGTAACGCCCGTGTCGATAATGGAATACTTCACCGTCGCGCCCTCACCGATAACGCAATCACCGAAGATCACCGAATCCTCAACGAGCGCACCGGGCATAACCTTAACACCCGTGCCGAGAACGCTGTTCTTTACCGTTCCGTATATCTCACATCCCTCGGTGATATTGCTGTTTTCGATCACCGCGCTATCTCCAACGTACTGCGGAGCGGATGCGCTGTGGCGGGCAAAAATTCTCCAGCTTTCGTCGTTCAGATTGAGAGCGGGAGCTGCGCCGAGAAGGTCCATATTCGCCTCCCACAAGGAGGAGATAGTTCCGACGTCCTTCCAATAGCCCTCGAAGGGATAAGCATACATTCTCTCGCCGTTTGCAAGCATGGAGGGAATGATATTCTTTCCGAAGTCGTTGGAGGAATTCGGATCGTTTTCATCCGCGATAAGATAATCTGCCAGCTTCTTGCGGTTGAATATGTAAATACCCATCGACGCCTTGGTGCTGTCGGGGTTCTTCGGCTTTTCACTGAACTTGTAAATGGAATTGTCCTCGTTTGTACTCATGATACCGAAGCGGCTTGCCTCCTCGATCGGCACGTCGATAACGGCTATGGTACAATCCGCGCCCGTGGACTTATGGAAGTCCAGCATCTTACTGTAATCCATCTTATAGATATGGTCGCCCGACAGGATAAGCACGTAATCCGCGTCGTATCTGTTGATAAACGCGAGGTTCTGATATATGGCGTTAGCCGTTCCCTTATACCAGTCCGCACCGTCGTGTCCCTGATAGGGAGGCAGGATCTTGACGCCGCCAAACGCGCGGTCAAGGTCCCAAGGCAGACCGTTGCCTATGTACTCGTTAAGCACCAGCGGCTGATACTGGGTGAGAACACCCACGGTATCAAAGCCGGAGTTAACGCAGTTTGAGAGAGTGAAGTCAATGATTCGGTATTTTCCGCCGAAGGATACCGCTGGCTTTGCGGTCTTTGTGGTAAGCGCGTAAAGACGCGAGCCTTGTCCGCCTGCAAGAAGCATGGCAACGCATTCTTTTTTTCTGAAAATCATATCCTGATTTCCTCCTCATATTCTTGGGGCTTGTCACCCTTTTTTTTCACAGATGTCTTATTGCCCTTCCCCACGGGGCGCTTTATCGGAGACAGGATCACACAGCCAAGCGGCGGAACTCGCATCCGCACGGCAAAATTATGCCCTCCGTACAACACGGGAACTGCCGACAGCACAGCTCCCTTATTGGTAACGCCGCTACCGCCGAAGCTCTCGTCGTCCGAATTGAACACCTCGGTATAATCTCCGTCGTGTGCCACCGCCACAAGATAATCCTCATACGCCACGGGCGTAAAGTTGTGCAGCACCACTATCTCGTCGCCGTTCTTGGCGATACGGCGGAAGATAAGCACGCTTTGGGAGGCGTTGTTTGCGTCTATCCAACGGAAGGACTTGTCATTCGTTTCGTTGTCCCACAAGGCAGGGGTGTCAAGGTAAAACCTATTGATAGCCTTGAAATATTCGTGCAGCTTAGCGTGGCTGTCAAAGCCGAGCAGGAACCAATCCAGCTCCCGCTTATAATTCCACTCGCCGAACTGACCTATCTCCGCTCCCATGAACCACAGCTTGCGGCCCGGGTGCGTCATCATAAACGCGGCGAACACTCTCGCCCCAGCAAACTTCTGCCAATAGTCGCCCGGCATTTTATCAATAAATGACTTTTTCAAATGCACCACCTCGTCGTGCGAGATCGGCAGAATGAAATTTTCGTCGAAGGCGTAGCTTGGAATATGCGACAGCATACCGTGATGGTGCTTGCGGAAGATTGGATCCTCCTTGACGTAACGCAGAGTATCGTTCATCCAACCCATATTCCACTTGTAGGTGAAGCCGAGTCCGCCCTCGTCAAATCGGGTTATATTCGCCCAAGAGGTGGATTCCTCCGCCACCGTGATAACGTCGGGATGGTCCTCTGCCAATGCTCCGTTGAGGGCGCGGAAAAACTCGATAGCCTCGATATTTCCTCTGTCGCCGTATTTATTCGGCTTCCACTCACCCTGCCCTCTGTCGTAGTCAAGGTAGAGCATAGACGCGACCGCGTCCACACGCAAGCCGTCGGCGTGGTATTTTTCTATCCAATAGTAGGCATTTGATATAAGAAACGCCTTTACCTCGTATCTGCCCACGTCAAGACAGCATGTTCCCCAGCCGCGATTCTCCTGCTTGGTCGGCTCGGTGTATTCGTACACAGGCTCGCCGTCAAAGCGGTAAAGTCCGTGCGCGTCCTTAGGGAAATGCGCGGGCACCCAGTCGAGGATAACTCCGATGCCGTTTTGGTGCATAACATCCATGAAGTACATAAAGTCCTTCGGCGTTCCAAAGCGCGAGGTGGGCGCAAAGTATCCGCATATCTGATATCCCCACGAGCCGTCAAACGGATGCTCCATTACGGGCATAAGCTCAACGTGAGTATATCCCATCTCCTTGATATACGGTACGAGCGCATCCGCCATCTGCCTGTAAGTGTAGGTTGAGTTATCGTAGTGTCTCTTCCACGAGCCGAGATGAAGCTCGTATATATTCATTGGCAGATTCTTTTGCTTTGAGGCTTGCTTTTTTCGCTTTTTAAGCCACTCTCCGTCCCCCCACTCGTAGCCCTCCACGTCGTAAAGCAGAGTGGCGGTGGCGGGCGGCGTTTCCATCATAAAGCCGTAAGGGTCTGCCTTGAGCAGCTCCCCTCCGTCGCGGGTGATTATTCTGTATTTATATGCACTGCCGTCATTTATCCGCGCCCCGTCAAGCTTCAGCTCGAAAATTCCCGGCTCGGTTATCCTCTCCATCCGCTCGCCGTAAGCCCAATGGCAGAAGTCGCCCGTGACGTACACCTCGCGGGCGTGAGGCGCCCAGACCCTGAACGCGACCACCTCGCCATTCTCCGTCCTTTGACGGTGCGCACCCATATAATCGTGCGCGTGTCTGGCGTTACCCTCGTGGAACAGATAGCGGTCCAGCTCGCCCGCGGCGGTGAGTGGCGCGGCAGTTGCGTCGTTTTTTACATTTTTTGACTTTTTTGCAGTGTTTTTAGCTTCGTTTATCATCATACGACACAATTCCTTTCGGGTTTTTGCCCTGTTTATTGTATTATATCACAAACATTATATTCTGTCAATGCAGTTATCAATATTTTCCAACCATAAAACATATTTTAGTCAATTTCACGAAAAATAATTAAAAAATCATCAAATTAGCATCAGACTCTTGACACCTTGGGGGGTTATGATATATAATAACAATGTATGTCTGCATGGCGGTGCTTTTGCAGACCAAACGTTTGAAACGGAGGACAAGCTCTTGATTGAAGTCACAAATCTGACGAAGCGGTACGGCGGCTGCACGGCGGTCGATAACGTAAGCTTCAAGATCCGAAACGGAAGGATTTACGGTCTGCTCGGACCTAACGGCGCAGGCAAATCCACCACTATGAATATTATCACGGGTTGCCTTGCCCCAACCGAGGGAACAGTAACAGTAAACGGATACGATATTCTTGAAAACCCCTTAGAGGTCAAGCGGCAGATCGGCTATCTGCCCGAGATACCTCCCCTGTTTCCCGATATGACTCCCTACGAATACCTCACCTTCGTGGCAGAGGCAAAGGGTGTTGACTCGGATAGTCTGCTCCGACAGGTAAGCGAGGTAATGGTCCTTACGGGAATCGTCGGAGTCCGCGACCGCCTTATCAAAAATCTCTCCAAGGGCTACAAGCAAAGAGTGGGTATTGCACAGACCATGCTCGGCAATCCTGACATTGTCATTCTGGACGAGCCTACCGTCGGTCTTGACCCCAAGCAGATAATAGAAATACGCGATCTTATCCGCCGCCTCGGCGAAAAAAAGACCGTTATCGTTTCCAGCCATATTCTTGCAGAGATAAGCGCAGTTTGCGATCACGTTATCATTATCTCCAACGGACGTGTGGTCGCCGACGACGACATCTCCTGCCTTGAAGCCAACGTAACACCCACAAGAGATATCTCCATCACCGTCAAGGGTGATATGGAGGGCGTGCGTGAGGCACTCCTGGCTATCGATGGCGTATCCGACGTAGCGTACGACTCATCCAGCCTCGATAAGACGCCGGGTGCTGTACAGCTTACCGTTACCGTCACCTCCTCCGAGGATCTGCGCGACGCTATTTTCTTCGCCATGGCGGAAAAGAAGTATGCCGTTATTTCCATGGAGCAGAAGGAAATGTCGCTTGAGAGCATATTCCTTTCGCTGACAGACGACACCAATCCCGCAACGGACGGCAAGAAAAAGAAGAAGAAGGAGGTGCGCTGATATGTTGGCTATCTACAAACGCGAGCTTAAAGCCTATTTTCACGGCATCACGGGCATGCTCTTTATCGGCATCCTCTTGCTTTTCGCCGGATTTATGGTGTTCACCAACAACCTTTACGGACTCAGCTCCAGCATGGCATACACGCTGTATACGTCAGAGATAATCCTTATACTTATCGTTCCCGTGCTTTGCATGCGTTCTATGGCAGAGGACAGACACAACAAGACGGATATGTTCCTGCTCACGCTTCCCGTTAAAACGTCGAGCATCGTTATTGGAAAATATCTCGCGCTGCTCACAATCTACGCTATTCCCGTGGCGTTGCTGGCTCTCTATCCGCTTATCCTCGGTCTTTACGGAGAGATAAATTACGTAACCACGTATACGTCTATCCTCGGATTTTTGCTTCTCGGTGCGGCACTTATCGCGCTGTGTCAGTATCTTTCCGCGCTGACGGAAAGTCAGGTAATTGCCGCCGTTATCGGAATAGCCGCAACCTTTGCGCTGTTCTCGCTTAACACCATAGCGTCCTTTATTCCCTCGTCGGCGCTCGCTTCCTTTATCGGATTTGCGGTGCTGGGCATTATCGCGGGACTTATCACCTACTTTACCGTGCGCAATCTTTACGTTGCCCTCGCGGTAGGACTGATTATTATCGTTCCCTTTGCTCTGATATTTATTTTCGCATCGGATATGCTTAAATCCCTCTTCCCCACCGTGCTGACGCTTGTGTCCCCCTTCACGGCCTTTGAGACCATTACAACAGGACTCTTTGATATCGCCGCTATCGGCACGCTCATCTCCCATACCGTTTTTTTCGTGTTCCTGACAAATCAGTCTGTGGACAAAAGACGCTGGGCTTAAAGTACGGAGGACAAAAAGCTATGTATAACAAAGATATTAACAAGAAAAACGCGGAGTCTGCGCCTGCAAAGGAAAGCCGCGCGCGCCGCACCAAGGTAGGCACCTACTCCGTCATCGTAACCGCTCTCGTTCTTGCCGTCATTATCGTCGCAAACGTAATTCTTTACAGTCTACCTCAGGAATACACGATATTCGACACCACCAAGACCGAATGGACGGAGATCAGCGCAAAGACAGAGAACTTCATTTCCGTCATTGACACTCCCATCACTATATACGCCATCTGCGAAAACAGTGATATCGACCACCAATATAACACCCTGCTTCAGAAATACACCGAGGCAAACGAAAATATTACGGTCGAGATAGTAGACCCATTGGATAATCCCAATTTCGTCGGAAAATATACCGACGCCACGCTGACAAACGGAAGTCTTATAGTGGAAAGCGAAAAACGCTCTACCGTAATAGATTATTCCACTATGACCTACTACGCAAGCCCCACCTACAACGGTCTGGTCAACTCGGAAACCGACGTTAAGCTCTCGTACTCCGAGTACGTACAGGTATATCAAAAATTTGCCGAGACCTACGGCTATTACATCACTGACTTTGAGCAGTATTTCCAAGCCGAAACGCTCATCACGAGTGCTATCGACTACGTTACCGTTTCGAAAATTCCCCAGACGTACATTCTTGACAACGAAAGCGATAAGAAGTTCTTCGGTCAGCCCTCCGAAACGCTGACAGCATTCATGACAAGCTCCAGCCTTGAGGTAAAATCGTTGGTGCTTAGCTCGGATATCCCCGAGGACGCAAACTGTATCGTCATATTCGCACCCAAGGCTGACATTTCGGACGGCCAGTACGCAAAGCTGGAGGCATTTGTCAGCCGCGGCGGCTCTATCTGCCTCATTACCGATCCCTCCTGCACGAAATATGCAAACCTTATGAAGCTTGGCGCGCTGTTCGGATGCGCCGCAGAGGATGGCATGGTGCGCGACTCGGATTCTGCTCACAACAGCGACGGAAACACAAGCACTCTGCGCCCCGACATCTCCACCTCGCACAAAATAACCTACGACCTGCTGGCAAGCGGTAATACCGTACAGTTTCCCAATGCTCATTCCATCGTAATATCCGACAAGCTGCCAAGCGGCGTTAAGGCAGATCCTCTGTTCTATACGTCAAGCAAGGGCTTCCGCGTTTCCATTGAGGACGACAACACCCGACTGTCCGAGAACAGCGTTCACAACGTGGGCGTTGCCGCCAGCAAAAAGATAAACAGCGATACCACCTCCTACTTTATGTGGCTCGGCTCTGTGGATGCTCTGACGGACGATCAGGCTTCCGCATCCTACGGCGGTAACTACTACTACTTCATCTACGGTCTGCGTTGGATGAGCGAAATATTCTCCTCCGAATACCTGTCGATCCCCGGCACCAACATTTCGGGAGATTACCTCAACGGACTCACTCTCGGATCGGTCATCACGTGGGGTATAATTATCGTAGCGGTAATTCCTCTCTCCGTCCTGACCTGCGGATTCGTGATCTGGTTCAGACGCCGCAGAAGATAACGGCGCGCAAGGAAAGGAAACCGTGATCTATGGATAAGAAAACATTACGCATACTCATCCTTCTCGCCGTACTTGCACTGCTGTGCGTAGGACTTGCCGCGGTGGCAGTCGTCAACAGCATCCGCGACGCAGAGGGTGACGAGCTTGAGACCACCGAGTCAAATGAGGTGGTAGTCATGAGAGTTGACGAGGCGTCTGTATACTACTTTAGCTACACTCACGACAACGACGGCGACGGCACAGCCGAGGAGCTTGAATTCTCGCTGGGCTCGGACAGCAAATCGTGGTATTGGCACGAAAACACCAAGATCAAGCTACGCGAGGGTATCATTTCCACCTTTGCCTCCAACCTCAACCAGCTCACCTCCACGCAGGTGATAAAGAACCCCACCGACAAGCAGCTCAAGAATTTCGGATTTGATGCGCCCACAAAATACGTTACCGTGCGCGATAACGTATACGGCGAGCAGACGCTCACCTTTGGCGTATACAACTCCTACAACTCCTGCCACTACGTTTGCCTCAACGGCAATACCGAAACGATATATCTCATATCATCCGACGTGTTCACCGGACTTGAGACATCGGTAGAAGCCTTCGTATACCTTGAATCCTTCCCCGAGATCGCCGAGGACTGCATGGTATCCCTCGTTTACAGCGACGGCGAGCGCGAGGTGATATGTCAGTTTGTTCAGCCCGAGGACGAAAGCACCGTCAGCGGAACCTGGCACCGCTCGATAGACGGCGGCGAATTTACCGAGATCCCCTCTGCCGTTTCCACAGCTCTTACCAAGCTGGTATCCGGTATGGAATACCTCTCCTGCGTTTCCGTTTACGAGAGCAAGCTGTCCGAATACGGCTTTGAAAAGACAGACGACGGCATTGTGGGCGAGGCAACCATGACGGTAAATTACCGCACCAAAACGCGCGTGCTTGACGAAGCAACGAATGAGATCGTTATCGAGTGGGAGGATAAGTCCTTTGAGATAAGCCTCGGCGGACTCAACGACTACAATTATTACTACGCAAATCCCGAGGGAACGTCCATCGCTGTTATGCTCGGAGGCTCGGCTTACTATAAGGTATTCAACATGACCGACGCTGAGTTGGCGGCGGAAAAATAAGATAAAAAAACAAGTCCCCCTCCTCGGAGAGGGACTTGAATTTTAAGGAGCGACAATGGAAAACGCTATACGCCATATACATTTTGACAGCATAGATTCCACAAACGCCGAGGCGCGACGGCTGATTGCCGACGGCAAAATCAGCACCCCCGTCCTTATCACTGCCGATACGCAGACTGCAGGCAGAGGACGTATGGGGCGCAGCTTTTATTCGCCCGACGGCACGGGGCTGTATATGTCGTTCGTCTTTCCCGCCCCCGACCTTGTCCGAATATCGGGACTGATAACCCCCGCCGCGGCAGTAGCGGCACACCAAGCCATCCTTCACCTGACGGGCATCACGACACAAATAAAATGGGTCAACGACCTGTATTTTGAAGGCAAAAAGATATGCGGCATTCTCTGCGAATCGGTGCAGGCAAGCGGCGCTTGCTACGTCATAGTCGGAATCGGAATAAATCTGACCACACGAGGCTTTCCCGACGGACTCCGCGCTCCCGCAGGCTCGCTTCTTAGCGAGGACCGGACACCGCCCCCCGATCTTACGAATACACTTGCCCTTGATATCTCGCGGCGTCTGACGGAGGACATCCGATCGGATTTTGCCCGCGCGACAGAGCATCTTGCCATTTACCGCGAGCATTCATTTCTTGACGGCAAGCGTGTCAACTGCACGGTTGGCGAGCGGACGTTTGACGGCACGGCACTCGGAATTGGCGACGATTTTTCGCTTTCAGTCCTTACGGACAGCGGTGAAGCTGTAAATATTTCGAGCGGAGAAGCCTCGGTGAAATTAACGGAGCGGCAAGGACACCGATTTTGTTGACATGTATTATGCCGATAGGTCGCAAGAAAGAAATCAGACACGACTGATGTGGATAGGAATTTTTTCATTTTAAAGACAAAACTCCATCGTTTCCGCCCAAGGCGCACTCTTATCGACCAAGTTTCCCTCGCTCCGACGGGAACTTGGCGAGGAGGGTATCCGATAACTTTTGCGCGCAATCACGCCTTGTCCGCACACTTGCGGCAAGGCGGCGCGTGTAGGAAAGAGGGATTATAAAGGGAGAAAACCCGCGGTTTTCTCCCTTTATTGGCAGAATATCGTGTGTTTTTGGCGTTAGCTAAAACGCTGAATCTCATTCAGCGAACGCGATTTTGGGAACTGACTTGCTTGCAAGGCAGTTCGGTTCTTCGGTTACTTCTGCCGACACGGGCAGAAGTAACATAAAAAACAATTAAAGTATTTATGCTACTTTCTGCATCAACAGAAAGTAGCCAAAGATTGACCAAAGGTTGGGAGGATGAGTCGTGATTTCAATTTTTACAAAATTGAAATTTCACTCCTCAATTCCTCCCTCCATTTGGAATCCCGCCCACCTTGGAGCTTGGTTCGTGGTTAGAGTCCCATCACACAAACGCTCTTACAAATTATACCGACAGGTCGCAAATTGGAAATCAGACAAACCCGATGTAGCGGTGATTTATTAGGGGGGGCAACACCGAAAAAGATTTAACATTTTTCTCGTTACTTTTAATTTTTTAATCTCCTACGGCTTTAAAACAACCGCCCGCCCAAGGCACTCTCTTGCCATCCAAGTTTCCGTCGCTCCGACGGGAACTTGGCGAGATGGGTATGCGGCAACTTTTGCGCGCGATCACGCCTTGCCCGCATACTTGCGGCAAGGCGGCGCGCAGAGGAAGGTGAGATTCTTAAGAGAGGAAACCGTGGGTTTCCTCTCTTAAGTCGCCCTTTGGTTACTTTCCGGCGAAACGAAAAGTAACATCAAAACTATTGTAATATCTATGTTACTTCTGTCGATACAGAAGTAACACAAAATAATATTCACAAAAGCAACGGGCTGTATTCACATTAGTGAAACAGCCCTATTGATTATACGTATCTTACCGTCAATGAGCCGAGGTCGTTTTCACCGTCAATGAACAGCACGGGAGCATCCTCGCCCTCGGGTGCTTCCTCAGGCATTTTCACGCTTCCGAGATTGTTTTCAACGGAAGCTACCACTCTCCACGAGGACGGAACATTTATAAGCATCGAGCCAAGGTCGTTGCTGATGCGCAACGTCTTATCTCCCTCGTACCATTCTACGTTTTCAAAATGCACGACGCACGCGCCAAGATCGTTGTCTATAATGTCGGGGCGGAACTCGGTGCAGTCAACGTACACGGTATTCGAGCCGAGCGAGCCGCCCGCGCGACGTCCCTTATGCTTCTTAACCTTTTCCTTGTCACCGTCGATCTCATACTCAACGTGGTACTTGCTTTTTTTGAATTTGGGCGGGAACAGTATGCCAAATCCAACGGTAAGCAGCAGGGAGATAAGCAACACAAGTCCGTTGTGAATAATATTGGTGCTTTCAAGACCGAGAACAGTCGCAATATTGCCCTCAAGGAGCATGAATATAAAGCCCAGCGGGAAAAATATCTCCACCACCCTGCCCTTGATGCACCGTGACACTATCCACGCAACCAACAGCACCGTTCCCACTATGGAGAAAACGGATATCTCACCCATAACGCTCATAAGCGGATCGATAACGCCGACAGCGTCAAGCGCGATCAACGCCGCCGCAAGAATGAATACGATTCCCCAGATGATTTTCCACATTTTCATTTTTCCAACCTCATTTCGTTTATTCTGTATTGCAAGAGCTTGTAGTAGGCTCTTGAAAAATATACCTTTTTGTCACAGCCCTTGAAGGTCATCTCACCGTTACCGACAAGCTCCCGTCTCAGCGAGCTTATCTTGCCGATATTTGCAATCGCGGATTTGGATACGCGGATAAATGTGGGCGGCATGATGCTTTCCAGCTCAAACAGCTTATACGGTGCTGTGTATACCTCATCCGCGGTATGGGCGTAGACCTTGCCATCAAAGCTTTCAAAATATAAAACGTCGCTTTTCGGCACAAAATGCTCTCTGCCGCCGCCAAGCAGTACGATCTCGCTATCGCCGCGCAAAGCATCGGCTATGGCTTCCTCAACGGCGCGGATCTTTGAATTTCGCTCGCGGCAACGGATAACTATTTCATCCTTATCCGCAAGCTCCGTGCGAATTTTCAAGCTCTACTCCCCCTTCCCTCGGTGATGACTCTATTTTATCATATTCCGAAAATTTTGTAAACAGTTTTTTGTCAAGAGGCAGATTTTTGCCCCCAAGTGGCAGACGGTACGGATTTTATTCGGGTAAATTTCGGAAAATAAATCCCCCTCCCTCTTGACAAACCCAAGAAAATGTGGTAACATTAGTACAAATAGGGGAGTAGTCAGCACCTACGTGTGATAAGGTCAACATCTTGGATATGTTCCTGGCCTTGTCTTAAATGACCAGACTTATCCGCGAGGATGAGTCTGTTTTTTTATACTCATTCCGCGAATATATATTAAGGAGGAAAAAATTTGATATCACACAGTTCAAACTGCGATGAGCTGCTGACTCATCTGCAAACCGACCAAAAAGCGGGACTCTCTTCCGCCGAAGCTACGGCAAGGCTGGAAAAATACGGCGAGAACAAGCTTCGCGAGAAAAAGAAGAAAACCAATTTCCAACGGTTTTTGGATCAGTTCAAGGACGCGATGATAATAATTCTCATTATCGCCGCCGTCATCTCCTTCGTTATCGCTTGTATCGAGAAAAATCCCAAGGAATTCTTTGAGCCCGCGCTCATCATGCTTATCGTCGTACTCAACGCCATTATGGGCGTGGTGCAGGAGAGCAAGGCGGAAAAAGCTCTCGATGCACTTAAAAATATGTCAGCTCCCCATGCCCGCGTCATCCGCGACGGCGAGGAGAGAGTGATATCCGCGTCACAGCTTGTGCCGGGTGACATCATCAAGCTGGAGGCGGGCGATTTCGTGCCTGCCGATGCGCGACTTATCCACAGCGTCAGCCTTAAATCCGAGGAATCCGCGCTGACGGGCGAGTCCGTTCCCTCCGAGAAATTTGCGGATGCCGACGTTGAAGAAAAAGCTCCCATCGGCGACCGCACTAATATGGTGTTCTCGGGCTGCAGCATAACCTATGGTACGGCAACCGCCGTCGTTACAGGTACTGCCATGGACACCGAGATGGGCAAGATCGCGGGACTGCTTGACGGCGAGGAGGAAACACAGACTCCCCTCCAGCAAAAGCTCTCCCAGCTTGGCAAGTATCTCGGATTTGTAGCTATTGCGGCGTGCGCGATAATTTTTGTGGTAGGACTTATAAACAACATCCCTCCGCTTGAAATATTCATGACTGCCGTATCTCTTGCAGTATCGGCTATTCCCGAGGGGCTTCCCGCTATCGTTACTATCGTGCTTTCTATCGGCGTACAGCGCATGGTCAAGAAAAACGCGCTTATCCGCCGTCTACCCGCAGTTGAAACGCTTGGAAGTGCGTCCGTTATCTGCTCGGATAAGACGGGTACGCTGACGCAGAACCGCATGACGCTCACCAAGGCTTACGTTGACGGCGGCGAGATCGAGGGAATTTCGAATGAAAACTCGGACGCTATCCGCAAGCTGTTAAATTACGCGACCCTTTGCTGTGACGGCTCCGTCATATTCACCGACGGCGGCGAGCAGCATATAGGCGACCCCACCGAAACGGCTATCGTTCTTGCCGCACACAAAAACGGCGCGCCCAAGGACGAATTGAATTCAAAGCACCCCCGTGTGGCAGAGCTTCCCTTCGACTCCGACCGAAAGCTGATGTCCACGGTAAACGTCATTGACGGCAAAAATGTCGTTATCGTAAAAGGTGCGTTTGACGTTATGGCTACCCGTTGTGTCGCGGGTGACATTGACGCCGCTCGGCGCATCACCGACGAAATGAGTGCAGACGCGCTTCGCGTACTTGCAGTCGCTTACAAGGAGATCGACACCGTTCCCGAGACGCCTACCTCCGACGAGCTGGAAAACGGACTTATTTTCATGGGACTTGTCGGAATGATAGACCCGCCCCGCCCCGAGGCAAAGGACGCAGTTGCAGTCTGCCGCCGTGCGGGAATCAAGCCTGTTATGATAACGGGCGACCACGTTGTGACCGCCTCCGCTATTGCAAGAGAGCTTGGAATACTGCTTGAAGGCGACCTTGCAATCACAGGTGCGGAGCTTGACGCCATGAGCGACGACGAGCTTGACGCAAAGGTTGAAAGCATATCCGTTTACGCCCGCGTTTCCCCCGAAAACAAGATCCGTATCGTCAAGGCTTGGCAGCGCCGCGGTCAGGTAGTTTCCATGACGGGAGACGGAGTCAACGACGCGCCCGCGCTCAAGGCGGCTGATATCGGCTGTGCTATGGGTATCACGGGTACTGACGTTGCAAAGGGGGCGGCTGACATGACGCTGACGGACGACAATTTTGCTACTATCGTTGACGCTGTCAAGGAAGGTCGCGGCATTTACGCCAACATCAAAAAGGTTGTCGGCTTCCTGCTTGGAACTAATATTGGTGAGGTACTTACAGTATTCACCGCTATGCTTTTGTGGCACTCCTCGCCGCTGCTTTCAATGCAGCTGCTCTGGATAAATCTCGTTACCGACTCCCTGCCCGCTATCGCGCTGGGTATGGAGGCAGTTGAAAAGGATATTATGGATCGCAAGCCCAAGCCCAAGAACGAAGGCATTTTCGCTCACGGACTCGGCGTGCGCGTAGTTCTCCAAGGCTGTATGTTCGCGCTTCTCACGCTTGTCGGATTTTGGCTCGGTTGCGCGTGGGGTACGGGTGCCAACCTGTGGAAGTTCTGGGAGCTTGGTGCGCTTAGCAAGGCAGGAATAATCACCGAGATGAATATGATGCGCGGTCAGACTATGGCGTTCCTCGTGCTTGCTATGTCGCAGGTCGTTCAGGCGTACAATATGCGCTCCGAGCATTCGCTGTTCAAGATCGGCATTTTTACCAACAAGACTCTCAATCTCGCGGCACTGTCCTCTACTCTCCTCGTAGCACTCGTGCTGTTCACCCCCGTGGGAATCGCATTCGAGGTGATAACTCTGCCGTGGCAGCTCTATCTCATAGGCCTCGGACTTATTCTCGTACCCTTCGCGGTCATGGAGATCTCCAAAGCTCTCGGGCTTATCAAGCACAAGCACCACTGATATTGTTTGGAGCAGGCTCATTCAGCCTGCTCCTTTTGATTTGATTATATGCGGGACTCTGTCCCGCGACCTGCAAGCTCTCCCCATCCCGCAGGTGATTGAAAATCTATTGGTGTTGTTATATTTTCACCGTGGGGCGAGTACGATATCCATTTTCAATTTTCAATTTTCAACTAAAACGTAAGGACTGTGCCGAAATCGGCACAGTCCTTACGTTTTATTTAGACGCTTTGTCCTCTTTGGGCATTGCAAAGAAATGCATGTAGATGGTATTTGCGGTCTTGAAATTCTCAAACGAGGTATTAAGATCCTTGTAAATATCCATGGTATCCTTTGCGGCGTTGCTCGTTCTGAAGGTCAGGTCCTCAAAGTTATCGGTAACGAACTTCTTACCTGCTTCGAGGTATTCCTCGTAATTCTTAAGCTCTGCCTTCTGGAAATTGGTGGTGAGGTAATAGGTAGCGGAGGTGCTCTTGAGATCGTCCGACTGAACGACTGCGCGCTTATTGAACACAGTGGGAATAGCGGGCATATCCGTCATGAGGATCTTCTCTGCCTCGTAAAGCGCAGCAGCGCAATCCTTGGCGTTCTGAACAGCGTAGATATCCTCCATCTTTTTATTGTATTCCTCGCTGTCATAGCCTGTAACGTGAGGCGTCAGCTGATAGTTCTCGGTATCCGACATATCCATGCCCTGTCCCGAGAACGCCTTTGCAAAGGGAGCAAGCACGCCGTAGGGATCTGCGGATGCGACACAGTAATCAAGCACGATAGCCTCAAACTGTCCTGCGCGGAGGCACTCTGCATAGGTATCGTCGCAAATATCCTCGGGGATAGACTCGGTAGGCTTATACCAGTCGTTGTTCGCTACGGTTCCGACTGCCTTTGCCTCTACATCAAAGCCAAGATCGCTCCAAGCCTCTGCGGCAGTCTCGGCGATATGCTTCTGAACGTCGTCGTATGCGGGATAGGAGATGCTGAAGCTGTACCAGCTTGCCTTTCCGATATCTGCCTCCTCAAGAAGCTGTACAGCAAGATCGGTATCCAGCTTGAGATATTCGTAAGTATTGGTGCAATTTCCGCGGAAGGTCTTTTTGCTGTCACCCGAAGCGAATACGCCCGTGGGAACGATTCCCGTAGCAGCCTCGGCGTACACGATATCCTTTGCCAACGTCGCGCGGTCAAGTGCAAGCGACAGCGCCTGACGCACCTTTGCGTTAGCGAACAGAGCAAAGCCGGCTTCCGTTCCGTTGTTTACCATAGCGTTCTGGTTAAGATAGATCATATTGGTGGAAAGTGACTTATCCGCAACCTTAACGTTATTCTTGATAGTTTCGTTATCTCTCAAGTCAAGGGGAATATTGCCGATATAGCTTATGATGCCCGCCTCGTATGCGGTCATGAGCTGCTCGGAGGTAAGCGAGCAGTCAACGCATATACGGTAAGGCTTTACCGACTTGAACAGGCTCTCATCCTTGGAGGGATCGCGGTAATAATATGAGTTTCTTTCAAGCACGAAGTCGGTAATGACCTGCGAATACGCGGCAACGCCCTTGATCTCGTTTCCGTTTTCGTCAACAGCGATATCGCCCTTATCGGTATACTGATAGCTGTTGGGGTCAAAGATCTCTTCCGAGGTATCGACCTTTACGTTGACACGTCCGAGTCTGAACGGTCCGCTGCACACGATAGTAGCAGGCTTCTTTGCCCAGTCGTCACCCTTGGAAACGATATCCTCACGCAGAGGCGCAAGTGCAAGGCTGGTAAGATTGAGCAGGAACTGATCTCTGTCGATAGGTCCTTCGAACTTGACGGTAACCATAAGCTCCTCCTCCGCGTAGATACCGACGTCATCAATAGACGCATCGCCTTCCTTTGCGGCGCGGGCATTCTTTATATCAAACAGAAGCGAAGCCGCTTCAAACGAGGACTCTACCTCCAGCAGTCGCTTCCACGCAAACACAACATCGTTTGCGGAAACGTACTGACCGTCAGACCACTTGGTATCCACGAGTCTGAACCACATGCCATGCTCGCCCGTGGTCTTGTCCTCGGTGAATTCGTACTCCTTCACGAGCGACTTGACTACCTTCTTGTTGCTGTCAAGCTTGAAAAGGGTATCAAACATAAGTCCGACCACGTCGGCAAGCGCGTCGTTGGTGTACGCGCGAGCGGGATCGAGATCATACACGTTAGTGGTAAGGTAGGCGGTAATAGCCTGTCCCTTATAGTCGTCATCAGTATTCGAGCTGCAGCCTGCGAATGCGCAAAGCACTGTCGCAAGACAAATAAGCAACGCAAATATTCGCTTCATCATAGTTGGGTATTCCTCCTTGTTTGTGTGGTGCGCGGATAAATCTTATGCTCAAACGCAAAATCAAATTGATTCGTAACGGTTTATCACTCCTAATATTATATCATACATTCTCCACTTTATCAATAAGCACTTACCAACATTTTTCAGTTTTGGTGTCTTGCACAACCAAAGCAAAGTAAAACTGTGCAAAATGCACACAGTGTTTGTTAAAAGCCCATGCCGACACAGAATAATCAGCCGCTTACCGTCGCAACATAATATTGTGACGAGCGGAGCGACGGCAGAATTTTCCCTACTGTCTCGCCGCCTCTGCTGTTTGTAAATTTTTTGTTACTAAAATTTTTCTTGGGAGGGATATATGATTCCAAAGAAATTTGACGCATCCGAATACACCCGCTCTGACCTTGCCGCCGAGCAGCACGGCGACAGCCGTATCCTCAGCGAGAAGCTGCCCTTATCCTCCATAAGCACTCTTATGCTGACACGTCAGGAGGACGGAAGCGGAACATTCTATATAACGCTGGAATTCGGCAGGATCACGGAGCTTGGGACGGAGGAGCTTGATACACTCGTCAAAATATTGAGAAATCAATTGTCCGACATGGCGCAAAAGGCGCTTGGAAAAGCTCCCGACAGTCACACGAAGATTCTTGTTGTGGGACTTGGCAACGGAGAGCTGACCGCCGACGCCATAGGCCCGAATTCCGTGTTAAGAGTAACTGCAACAAGGCATTTAAAGGCATTCAAGTCGGATATATTTTTCGCGCTTGGCTGCTGTGAGCTTGCCTGCATCACGCCCGGAGTTTTAGGAAAAACGGGCATTGAAAGCGCGGAAACGGTCATGGCGGCGGCAAAAATGATACAGCCGCACCTTATCTTGGCTGTAGACGCTCTTGCCGCGCGCTCTCCACAGCGTCTTGCGTCCACCATTCAGCTATCCGACGGCGGAATAGCTCCCGGCTCGGGGATAGGAAACACCCGCGTTGCCATTGATTCGTCCACTATGGGCTGCCCTGTTATCGCAATAGGAATCCCCACGGTCGTGGACTCCTCTACGCTGGTATACGACGCACTGCACAAGGCAGGTATCGCAGACTCGGATATCGGAGACGGTCTGCGCGAGGTGCTTGAAAACGGCAAAAGCTTTATCGTTTCTCCAAAGGAAGCCGACCTTATAACCGAGGTCACCTCCCGCGTTATTTCCGACGCCGTCAACCGCGCCTTTGGCGTGCCTGAATCATAAGAACCGCCTCCGCCGCATAATGTCTACTGATAAATCGCTTGTGGAGGATATACTTTATGGATAAAAACAGGTTGCCCGTCATTCTGAACAGCCGTATACCGTCCGAGGACGTAAGAGCAGTCGGGGGCAGGACGAAGGGCAAATCGGCGAGAGTAGGTCAAAAAAGACGGCGGCCACTCTCGCTCGGAGGAATGGCGGCACTGGGTCTGTGCGCTTTTATTTTGTTGCTTCTTATAATTTCAGCGGCAAAAAATTCACCTGTCGGAGGTCCCTTTTCCTCCCTGTTCGGATTTTTATTTCAGCAAAGCTTTCCCGCACCGGCGGGCACTACCCCACCACCCCTGCCTCCTGATACCGAGTCAGCCGGTACGCCCTCGTCTGAAGCAACCGAAGCACCGTCAACAGAATTTGATGAAAGCACTGCACCGCCCGATGCCGCCACGGAGACGGCTGCAGAAACCGATAACGTCACGAACACTGAAACCGAAACTGAAACTAAAACTGAAACCGAAACCGAATCCGAAAGCGAAGCAGACACAACGTCCGAGGTTGAAACTCAAGGCTCGTACATTTCAGACGAAAGCTACTTTGAAAATGGTGCGTCCTACATAAACAATACCACCATTCTCGCGCCCGACGTGCAAAAATTATTGGATTCTCCCCTTCCGAGCATTGGGGCTGTACTTATAGTTACGTCGCGCCCTAACGAAGCCTACAACGGTGTCGACGGCAACGTCCGCGATATAGCCGCGCTTATAGCAGATCGCTTGTCCCACAATGGAATTCAGGTACTATACACCCTACCGCCCGAGGATGTCGACTCCGCGGCGGTTATGGAATATTATCTCAATCTCTACCCCGAGGTGAGCCTTGTGCTTGACCTACGCAGAAGCGCGGAGCTTCGCCCTGACGGCGAGCTGTTGCGCCCGCTTTGCTCTATCGACAGTATCCCTCACGCCCAAATAAGGCTGATATGCGATTCCCGCGGTGATGGGGCGGATATGACGGAGAAAAACCTTGCGCTCGCACTCAAGATTCGTGCGGAAATTTTTGATACACATGAACAGCTTTCCCGTCCTGTATGGTTAAGAGAGGGAAATTCTCCCTACCGCAGTGATGTGTTATTCCTCACAGTGGAGATAGGCGCGGCGGGCAACACCTTCGTCGAAGCTGTAAGTGCTGCCGAGCTGTTCTCCGTCGTGCTGTCCAAGTTTCTTGCAGGTCCCTGACACTTCTCTCTTGACAAAATACTTTCAGCGTTATATAATGTCGTTGAATACTACCCCGAGCGAGGAATTGTTATGGACAAACAAATTCAAGACCGACAGAAAAACACGCAATACAGTCCCGTGGATATACTGTCGGCGGCAATGGATATAGGACAATATATGCTCAAATACGGCAGCGAGGTACACAGAGTGGAGGACACCGTCACCCGTATATGCCGCGCGTACGGCGCGGAGCGGGTGGAGATATGGGCTATCGACTCCATAATCAACACTACCGCCTACATGCCAAACGGAGATTATTCCACTCAGGTGCGCAGAATATCCTCGTCAAGCAATCATCTGGCAAGACTTGAGGCTCTCAATCAGCTCTCCCGCGAGATATGTGCATCCACTCCGCCTCCCGCTGACGTTATATGCAAGGTGCGCGAGATCCGCAAGCTCCGCCCCGTGCATCCCCTGCTCCGCTGCGGAGGAGGCGCTCTCGGCGCGGGCGCTTTTGCCATATTTTTCGGCGGCAGTATGCTTGACGGAGCTTGTGCCGCCGTGATCGGATTTCTTATGGCGGCGCTGACACACCTCAAGCCCATCAATGCAAACTCCACCATGCGCTCCTTCATTCTGTCCTTCTTCAACGGCACGCTGTCCTCTATCCTTTGTGCCGTCGGATTCGGACACAATCTTGACAAGGTGGCTATCGGAACGATAATGCTGGTCATTCCCGGCATGGCTTTCAGCAACGCGCTCAGGGACGTTATGTACGGCGACACAGCCTCGGGCACTATGGGATTCAGCAAGGCTATTGCTTGCGCACTGATGGTGGTGCTTGGCTACCTTGCCGCATTCCTTTTGTGCAACAATATTTTCGCGCTTCTGGCGTAGGACGGAGTTGAAAATGCCTGAATTTTTTGAAATATTAAAGCTGCTCCTGTCAGCAGCACTCAGCTCGTTTGCCTTTTCCATATTTTTCTGTATGTCACCCAAAAGATGTATTCCGGCGATGCTTGGAGGTCTGCTTGCAGGTGGCACCTACATTCTGCTGATAAGGTCAACAGGACAGGAATTTCTGTCCAACATGCTTGCCGCCGTGGTGGCTACCGTTTATTGCGAGGTGTGCGCCAGAGTAACCCGCGCCCCCGCAGTCATATATATTATTCCGGCTATGCTCCCCCTCGTGCCCGGAGGCGCGCTGTATTATACCATCAACGCCTTGGTGTCCGGACTCTACTCTGACGCGCTCGGCTTTGGCAAGCAAACGCTTGAAATAGCACTCGGAATATCCTGCGGCTTCATTCTTACCACCTTTGTTGATGCCTCCGTCAAGCGTGTGCGCAAGCGCCGTATTGCCGACGCCGCCGACACTTGAAGGTCAAAACAAAGGCGGAGTCTTAATTTATTAAGGTTCGCTCACCGTATGCGGGCGCAAAATTGTTATACTTAAATTATATTTTGTGCGTATTGCACAAAACCGAGGGGTAAATTTTATTCAATAAAACTCTATCTTTTTCTCGCATTTTTTGGTATAATACCTCCGTAAGTATTTATGCATCTTTATGCCGTCTTTTATCATCATCCATGTGCTGACTTTCGGGCGACAAATGATGCTTTAAAGCACGGTATATTATATTTTCAGGAGGAACAATATGGCAAGCGTATCTTTGCGACATATTTACAAGAAATACCCCGGCGGCGTTACCGCGGTATCCGACTTCAACCTTGAGATCAAGGACAAGGAGTTTCTGGTGCTCGTAGGGCCCTCCGGTTGCGGTAAGACCACTACCCTGCGAATGGTTGCGGGACTTGAGGAGATCTCCGAGGGCGAGCTGTTCATCGGCGACCAGCTGGTAAATGACGTTGCCCCCAAGGACAGAAAGATCGCGATGGTTTTCCAGAACTACGCACTTTATCCTCACATGACCGTTTCCGAGAACATGGCATTCGGTCTTAAGCTCAACAAGACTCCGAAGGAGGAGATCAAGCGCCGCGTTGAAGAGGCTGCTCGAATCCTCGACATCACCCACCTTCTCGACAGAAAGCCGAAGGCTCTCTCCGGAGGTCAGAAGCAGCGTGTGGCTCTCGGACGTGCTATCGTCCGTAACCCCAAGGTATTCCTTCTTGACGAGCCGCTCTCCAACCTTGACGCGAAGCTCCGTGCAGCCATGAGAACCGAGCTTACAAAGCTCCACAACCGCGTTGGTACTACCTTTATCTACGTTACCCATGACCAGGTCGAGGCTATGACCATGGCAACCAGAATCGTAGTTATGAAGGACGGTCTTATCCAGCAGGTAGATACTCCTCAGAACCTGTACGATTCTCCTTGTAACCTCTTCGTTGCAGGATTTATCGGAACTCCTCAGATGAACTTCATCAACGGTACTCTTACCATGAAGGGCGAAGATATGTACTTCAACTTTGAAGACAAATCCATCAAGCTTCCCGCAGAAAAAGCTAACAACCCTGCGCTCAAGGATTACATTGATCAGGAGGTTATCGTTGGTCTGCGTCCCGAGTGTCTGCATGACCAGCCCGCTCAGGTCGAGGCGTTTGCTGACAGCACCATTGATGCTTACGTTGACGTTACCGAGCTTATGGGTGCAGAGATCTACCTCTACCTCAACGTTGGCGAGACTAACCTTATCGCACGCGTTTCCTCTCGCTCCACCTCCCGTGCGGGCGACACCATCCGCGTTGCATTCGACACCTCCCGCATCCACATCTTCGATAAGGATACCGAGCGTTGCATCTGCCACTAATTGTATGATACAAACGGGGCTTCGTCCGAAGCCCCGTTATTTTTATCCGCAAAAATCGACGTTTTTTTCATAACTTACCCTTAAATGTAATATTAAGTTCATAATTGAGGGGTATAATGTACTGGTAAAGTTATGATTGGAGGTGAGGCTTTTGAAATTTTTAGGCAAGCTGCTCAGCCGAGTAGTAATAGTCAGCCTGGGTATCGCTATACAGCTTGCATGGCTGATCTTTATCGCGTACTCTTTCAGCGCGTATTATCTGCCTATTGCCTTCGTTTTATCCGCAATAAGCCTCATCGCCGCACTGCTGATAGTCAAAAAGCCTGCACAGCCCGCGGTAAAGCTTGCGTGGGTAGTGCTGGTACTTACCTTTCCGATTTTCGGGGGTATAATCTACTTCATCTCGGGCGGCAAGGGTCCGAAGAAAAAGCTGCGTCAGGCTCTTGCAAGATCACGTGAGGATATGGCGCACTGTGTTGCTTACAGCGAGCCTACCCTTGAAAAATTGGCTCAGCGCGAGCCTGACAAGCATATAGGTACGCAGTGCCGCTACCTTGCGGAAAGCGGATTCCCCATATACGAAAACACCGCCGCAGAATATTTTGACAACGGCAGGGATACGTGGCTGAGGATGCTGGACGATCTGCGCCGCGCAGAAAAATACATCTTTCTTGAATATTTCATTATCAGACACGGAAAAATGTGGGATGCTGTCCTTGACATTCTCAAGGAAAAGGCAAAGTGCGGACTCGACGTGCGCATTATTTACGACGACGTGGGCAGCATTTCCTACCTGCCGAGAAAATATGCTAAAAAAATTGAAGCGCTTGGAATCAAGTGTATTGCGTTCAACCGCTACCGTCCTGTTTATTCCGTTATCATGAATAACCGCGACCACCGAAAGATACTTGTTATCGACGGAAATACCGCGTATACGGGCGGCATCAACTTTGCAGACGAATATATCGGCGAGGAAACGCGATTCGGCGTCTGGAAGGACAACGGACTGCGTCTTGAAGGCGAGGGCGTGCGCAGTATGACGCTGATGTTCCTGCAGATGTGGAACGCTCTGCGCCCGACCGACTCCCCCGAGGCAGTAAGGTCGTTTATGCCGGATGAGGAATCCTGCAAAACGGTGCGCGCGGATGGCTTCGTTCAACCCTACGGCGACTCCCCCGTTGAAAAAGAGCCGCTCGCTGAGAACGTATACCTTAGTATTATACACTCCGCAACCGATTATCTTTATATCGCTTCCCCCTACGTCGTTATCGACGACGCGCTTGAGGACGCGCTGTGTCTTGCCGCCAAGCGCGGAGTGGACGTGCGTATCGTCGTCCCCGAGATACCCGATAAAAAGATAGTCTATCATCTGACGAAATCGCATTTTCCCAAGCTTATCGAGAACGGCGTCAAAATGTATAAGTATACCCCCGGCTTCGTTCACTCCAAGGTGTTCGTGGCGGACGATAAGATCGCCGTCGTGGGCTCAATCAACATTGATTACCGAAGCCTTATGCTGCATTTTGAAAACGCCTGCCTGTTCGTGGATCACAACGTGGTGGCGGATGCCAAACGGGATTTTGACTCCACCTTTGACGAATGTGAGCTTGTAAAGCCCGTCGAGCCTCGCTTCGATATGCTTTACGACCTTTATATTGCAATTCTCAAGCTGTTCGCACCTCTGCTCTGAACAGTAGAAAAAAGCACTTGGATCTCTGCAAATCGCAGGTCCAAGTGCTTTTTTATTGAATTTATAAACCTGAAATTGATTTTCAAACGATTTGTTTATGTTGCTGAGTACATCTTGTAAAGCTCGCTATACATTCCGCCACATTCAAGCAACTCTGTATGCGTACCCGACTCTACGATACCGTCCTCGGTGAGAACCAAAATCCTGTCCGCGTTGCGTATAGTAGTAAGTCGGTGCGCGATAGTAAAGGTCGTCCTTCCCTTCGCTAGCGTTTCAAGTGATGTTTGTACTAACCGCTCGCTCTCGTTGTCAAGCGCACTCGTCGCCTCGTCCAGAATAAGTATGGGAGGATTTTTGAGAAATACGCGGGCTATGGATATTCTCTGCTTCTGACCTCCCGACAGCTTGACTCCGCGCTCGCCCACGTAGGTATCGTATCCGTCAGGCAGCTCGGATATGAACTCGTGCGCTCCCGCAAGCGTTGCCGCCTTGACGATCTCCTCGTCGGTGGCGTTTTCCTTGCCGTATGCGATATTCTCTCTGATACTGCCCGAGAACAGATAAACGTCCTGTGCCACAACGCCGATATGTCCGCGCAGTGATGCGGTCTTTATATCCTTGATATTCACACCGTCAACAAGTATCTCACCCGAGGATACGTCGTAAAATCGCGGTATAAGCGAGCAAAGCGTGCTTTTTCCGCCACCCGACGGTCCTACGAGAGCAATGCTCTCGCCCGCCCTTACCTTAAGGTTAAGATGCGACAGGACTCTCTTGTCCTCACTCTCGTAAGAGAAGGAAACGTCGCAAAATTCGATATTACCCTCTACACTCTCAAGGTCACCGGCATTCGGCTCGTCCTCGATTTCGGGCTTTATGTCCATTATCTCGCAGAAGCGCTCGATTCCCGTAAGTCCGCGTTGGAACTGCTCGGCAAATTCTACGATACGGCGAATAGACGTGAGCAGTGTGCTGACGAACATAAGGTACGCCACGTAGTCAGCGCCCGTTATCTTGCCATTCATCAGGAATATTCCGCCTGCAACCACGACGACGATATACATGATTCCGTCAAACAGCCTTGTGGAGGACTGAAAGCTTGCCATTATTTTGTAGACCTTGGTCTTAACGGACAAAAATCTTTGATTGCCCTTATCAAACTTTTCCTCCTCAACGCCCTCGTTGGCAAAGGATTTTACAACGCGGATGCCGAGCAGGCTGTCCTCAATTTGGGAGTTAAGCTCGCCCACCTGACGGCGGGACTCCTTAAAGCCCTCCTTCATTCGGCGGTTAAAGAACATAAGCACGAATATCATTGGAGGAATAACGGAAAACACGATAAGAGTCAACGGCACGCTCATGCTGCACAGTAATATAAAGGAGCAGACTATCTTAATTCCCGCAATAAAAAACTCCTCAGGGCAGTGATGTGCGAACTCGGTCACGTCAAACAAATCACTCGTGATACGCGACATCAGCGTTCCGACCTTGGCGTTGTCGTAATAAGAGAAGGACAGCTTTTGCAGGTGAGCAAAAAAGTCGCGACGCATATCCGTTTCGATTTTAGTTCCCATTATGTGTCCCGCGGAAGCCATATAATAGTTTGCCGCGGTATCTATAATGCGTAAAATAAGATACAGTGCGCCCAGCCGCAGTATCATACCGAGGGTGAGGCTCACGGGGTCCGACGTCGCCGCACCCGTTATCTCTCTGACTATCATGGGCAGCACCAGCTCGCACAGCGTGGTAAGCGCTGCGCAGAACAAATCCAACACCATTATCCATTTGTACTTTTTATAATACGGCAAAAAGCGCTTGATAAGTCCCGCGCCCGACCGTTTCCTTTCCCTGTTTTTCAACGTTTTACCCCCTAAAACGGTATTTTTCACAACGTATATTTTACCACAATATATTCCCCGTGTCAACAAATCAAGCAAAAAATAAAAATACCGCGCCCCGCCCTCAAGCGAAGTCACACGCGGTATTTTTATCAATTTTTTGCATTGGACAAATGTCCGCAACACAAAAAAATCAATCAGAACTGCTCCTTGATCTTTGCAAGACAATCTGGGCAAATACGCTTACTGTTGTAATAAACGACATTGTCAGCATTGGTGCAGAAAATGCAAGAGGGCTGGTACTTCTGGAGAATGATTCTGTCGCCGTCAATAAATATTTCAAGCGCATCCTTCTCGTTGATATCCAGATTCTGTCTGATGCTCACGGGAAGAACGATTCTACCCAGCTCGTCGATCTTTCTAACGACACCCGTTGATTTCATTTGCCGTCTCCTTTCACTCGCTTTTTAAACAAGTTTTTCGCTCGCTTTTGTACAATATGCACATAAATGCGCACTCGCATATATCAAGCAAGACTAATTATATCTAATTTTTGCGTTTTTGTCAAGCGATTTATGTCAATTTGTGGCTTTTTTTACATTTTTGGCTCGATACAATAAATACTTTGTCAATTTAGCAGGATTTTTGTGCATATTGACGCGTTGATTTTTCGTGCATTTTTAAGGAAGCACTGTTTAACCGATTTAGTCACGGCAATATAATAATGAAAACGGTCGCACGGGGATGCGAAGAAAGGCAGGCGCGAGATGATAAAGGGCGCACAAAAAAAGATGGTAGTCGTAAGAACGCGGGATTCGCGCCTTTTTGAGGAGGCGTATTTCGTTATGCGCAGGGATACACCGCAGATATTGTGCGACGATGGGGATATCGTTGCTGAGGCAAACCGCATAATACGTCAAAGTACGGAGCATACGCGACGCAGAGCGGTCGAAAATGCCTGCGAGCGCTCGGCAAAAATCTCACGACTTATCAGCTTTGCCGCAGGATTTTTGGCAGGCGGAGGCATTGTCGCACTTTTGTTCCTTTTATTGTAAGACGCTTGTATTTGCCTATTGACATTTTCGCCGTGTTGTTGTATAATAAATTGATATTTGTGTTCGGATAGTCCGCACAGGCGTTGCTTCTCCACTTATTCCTCGCCACGGCGGACGGTGCTTTACGTCGCGCGTATTTTCTCACTCGCGCCACGTATAATTTAATATGCTTCGGGTCGGTCGTCGCAGGGGGCGTTTTACTGCGGCAGGACGGCTCGGCTTTGTTGCGGCTTTGTTGCTACCGTGACATCACAGCTTATGCATTTCAGTACATACGGCGCGCCAACAGACGCGGCGGCTTTGTCCGCGCGTTGCCGTTTCTCGGCTTTTCGCGCCACTCTCGATCTCAAATCAATCCATTAAAATTCTTTATTACGAAAGGAAAATTTTAAAGCATCAAACATGGAAACAAAAAACAAAAAGAATAATTCCGCAAAAGGCTCGGGCGGCTTTAAGCCAGGAAAGAGCCGCGCTGTATCCGGAGGTCCTGCATCGTCCGCTAAGAAAAACGCGAAAAGCAGTACCGCCAAGCGCTCAGAGCCCGCAAACGAGGCTCGCTTCATCCGCTCCCGGGATATTCTCTCAACTCCCGAGATAATGTCGCCGTTTGAAACGGGGACGAAGCGCAAGTCACAGAACGCATCAGAGAATGCACCCGTCAAGAATTTTTCGTCCGCAGAAAATATCGACAAATATTACGACGAAATTATCGATGCGGCAGCAACGGATATCCTGTCCCCGGCACTCACGGGTGCATCTAAGCAAAGGAATGCAACCGCAAGTCAGGCGGCAGCGGCCAAAAAGAAGACTGCGACCGCGCCCAAGGCTACGGCGGCACGGTCTGATAACGCCGACGAGCAGCCAAAGAAAAGACCGGCCGCAAGGGGGACGTCAGCGCGGACAACAAACGTCTCGGCGCACGCTCCGGTAAGCTGTAGCCGCCTTGCAAAGGTGCCGGGTGCTAAAATCAAGATAATCCCTCTCGGCGGACTCAACGAGGTGGGTAAAAATATGACTGCCGTGGAATACGGCGACGATATTATCGTTATCGACTGTGGCATCGGATTTCCCAATGAGGACGAAATGCCGGGTGTTGACCTCGTTATCCCCGATATTTCCTATCTCGAAGCAAATTCATCCAAGATACGAGGCATTGTGCTGACTCACGGTCACGAGGACCATATCGGCGCGATCCCTTACGTTCTCAAAACCATAAATCCGCCCATTTACGGAACGCGGCTCACCCTTGGTATCATTGAAAATAAGCTTGCCGAGCATACCCTCCCCGCCAAGCCCGACCTCAGATGTGTGAAGGCCGGGGACACGGTACGGCTTGGCACGTCCTTTGCCGTGGAATTCATACGAGTCAATCACTCCATAGCCGACGCCTGCGCTCTTGCAATCAGCACGCCTCTCGGCGTTCTGCTTCACACGGGAGATTTCAAGCTTGACCTGACGCCTATTGAGGGCGAGATGATGGATATTACCCGCCTCGGTCAGCTGGGAGCCGAGGGAGTTCTTATGCTGATGTGCGAATCCACCAACGCCGAGCGCCCCGGCTACACCCCCTCCGAAAAGAAGGTGGGACAGTCGCTTGAAATGATATTTACCGTAAATAAGGATATGCGCATAGTTATTGCCACCTTCTCCTCCAACGTCCACCGCGTGCAACAGATAATAGATATCAGCGCGCGGCACGGCAGAAAGGTAGCGGTCACGGGACGCAGTATGCTGAATATTGTCCGCGCCGCGACCGAGCTTGGCTATATGACCATCCCCGACGGCGTGCTTATCGATATCGCGGAGATCAAGCGCTACAAGCCGAGCGAGATCACTCTCGTGACTACGGGAAGCCAGGGCGAGCCCATGTCTGCACTTTACCGCATGGCCTTCTCGGAGCATAACCAGGTAACGCTCGGTCAGTACGATCTTGTGGTGCTGTCCGCAAGTGCGATACCCGGCAACGAAAAGTTAGTCAACAGAATCGTCAACGAGCTTAAAAAGAACGGCGTGAAGGTGATAAACGACGCTGCAGTCGAGGTGCATGTTTCGGGACACGCCTGCCAAGAGGAGCTTAAGCTCATGATAGGACTTACCCGCCCGAAATATTTTCTCCCCATCCATGGCGAATACAAGCATCTCGCCGCCAACCGTGACCTTGCGGTAAGCATGGGAGTGGAGGCGAGAAACGCATTCATCAGTGACATCGGAAAAATAGTGGAGATAGACGAAAAGGGCGCGCGCTTCGGCGGCACTGTGCAGTCGGGAGTCGTGCTTATCGACGGCTACGGAGTCGGCGATGTGGGCAATATCGTCCTTCGCGACCGCAAGCATCTGTCGCAGGACGGACTTATAATCGTGGTAGCGGTGGTGTCCGAGCATTCCGCCCTCATACTTTCGGGCCCCGATATCGTTTCGCGCGGCTTTGTTTACGTCCGCGAATCGGAGGAGCTGATGGACGAGGTACGCATGATAGCTGCGGATGCCCTGTCGAGTGCGCTTGACCGCTCGGGCTCGGATTGGTACGAGGTAAAAAACCGAGTGCGCGACGATATTACCAAGTTCATTTATTCCAAAACCAAGCGCAAGCCTATGATACTTCCCATAATTATGGAGGTTTAACGGCAAAAAGTTGCCGAGTGGCGCAAAGGTTAACGAATGCTTCATTATTTTATCACAAAATAATCATTAAATAGATGTATAATATTAATGTTTGCCCGATTCGTTGCATTTTCTTCGGGCGTTATCAGTGGCTTCGGGGGACACACCTTGAAGCAAGTTAATTAAAAAACATACGGTTGTCCGTATTCAAAGAAAGGATTTTTCACCCATGGGAAAAGGAAAAAGAGCAAGAGTGGAAAGAGCTGGGCAAAAGGAAAACAATCCCGAGCTTTTCCTTGCTAAAGCTAACACAAAAAAGAAAAAGTCATTCCCCACCGTTACCGTTGTTTTCTGCGCGGTACTTGTGTTCGTAGTGGCTATTATGGCTTGGACGCTGGTCAAGAACAGCGGTATTATCGGCCGAGGCACGGTAGTTGTTGAGAGTGAGAACCTCTCCGTCAACGACAACGAGCTTTCCGTTTACGAGTTCATGGCGGCAAATGAGTGGTCCAACCAGTTCTACACCGAGTATATGTACTACCAGTACGGTATGATGCAGGACACCTACGGCGTTACCAAGGCATACAGCTCCGCACAGGAATATGCAAGCGCTATGATCAACGTTTACCGCACCAACGGTCTGCTTGAAAATCAGGCGTACGAGTACGCAAAGGAGTTTCTTGCATTCTCCGAGGGAGCGCTTGACAACGGCTACACCCTCGATAACGAGGAGGTCAAAAAGAGCGTTGACGAGTATATGAACTCTCTGTCCGAACAGGCTGACAGCTCTCATACCTCTTTCGGCAATTACATCAGCTCCAGCATTGGCGCAGGTGTAAGCAAGAACGATATCCGCAGTGCTATGACCAAATACTTCCTCTCCAGCACCTATCAGGAGGAGCTGAGCGAGGAGTTTTCCGACAAGGTCACCTCTGAGGAGCTTGACAAATATCTTGATGGACACAAGGAGGATTTCTTCACCTCCGTTTACGATTCCTATGTTCTTATGGACAAGGAGATGAAGGAGTACTTCGATAAGCTTCAGGGTGACGATGTTCCCGAAAATGCAGATGACCTCAAGGAGCTTGTTTGCGATTATCTCTTTAACAAGAAGTTCGACGAGCTTTATAAGACCAAATTCACCGACGCGAAGGTTGAGGATGCAGATGCCGAAAAGACCAAGGCCGACATTCTCGAGACCATAAAGGCAGAGAATAAGCTTGAGGGCGAGTATGAAGCGGTATTCACCTCCAAGGGCGAGGGGGACTACAACAAGGCGGCCTATGAGATCGTAAAGAGCATCAGCACCGACGTGGCTGCTCAGCTTAAGTCCGTAGCCGCTGACAAGAGCGTGTCTTACTCCGATCCCACCGCATCCAAGGCTACCGATCTTGAAAAGTTCCTTTTCGACACAAAGACCGTCAAGGGCACTGTAAAGATCATTGAAGCTACCTCCGGCACAGGCGATAAGGCAAAGACCACCTACACCTACTACATCGCAAAGGACATTATGGTGCTTGATACCGAATGCACCAAGAATGCAGGCTATCTGCTTCTGAAGGACGATGCAAATACTGTTGAGAATAAGAAGACTGCCGCGCAGAAGGCTGATGCCTTCATGAACGCTCTTGGCAAGGCTCCCACCTCCGACAAGTTTGAGGAGGTTGCAAAGGACTATACCACCGGCAACGTTATGTACGAGAAGATCTCTCAGGATGGCGTCACCGAGGAGCTTGGCGAGTGGCTGTACGACGAGGCGAGAAAGGCAAACGAAGTTGCCAAGATCACCGTTTCCGGCGGTGTATACGTTGTCATCTACGTTGACGAGAACGAAATGACCTGGAAGGCAAACGCACGCGATGCTATCACCGCAGAAAAGCTGGACGATTGGTATGAGACCGCGCTTGAAGGCTTCAAGGTCGTAGCTCACACCGAGGCCGCTACCACTACCGAGTCCAAGACCGAGGCTGCTACTACCGAAGCGGCTACCACAGCAGCTTAAGGTCTGAAAGGACTGTATTTTAAAGACTAAAAATCACTCCGTGGGGATGTGGCACCAGCTTATCGGGTGACATCTCCACGGATTTTTTCAGAGGAGGAACTATGGTACTCAACGAAAAGCAAACCACCGTAGCTTACCGCTGCCCCGAATGTGGCGCGGGAGTTATGAGCGCAGTGGGAATATTCAGGCTGTCGGCAGATATGGTCAAGCTGAAATGCTCTTGCGGCAAAAGCGAGATGAAGATAGTCTACTCCAAGGGCGACTCAAACGTGCGCCTGACCGTCCCCTGCTTGCTATGCTCCTCCCCGCACAATTTCACCGTCAGCTCCTCACTGTTTTTCCGCGACGAGCTGTTCGTGCTGCCCTGCCCCTATTCCGACATCAATATCGCTATGACGGGTGAGATAAATCTCGTCAAGGCGGAGCTGGCACGCACCGAGCTTGAGCTGCTCGATATGCTTGAGGAGAACGGCATTACCGATTTTTCCTCCCTCCACGGCAAAGAGGAGGAGCTTGCAGACCCGCAGATACGCGATATCGTGCTTTTCGTCATACGCGACCTTGAAGCAGAGGGGAAGATCTTTTGCAAGTGCCATCCCGAGCCGACGGGCGGCACGCCTGTCAGGTTTGACAACGATGATTTGTCAGAGGACGGCAGATACGAGGCGGAAATCACAGACGACGGCATCAAGGTGACCTGCCTTGATTGCGGTGCTTCGCGCACTATCCCCACCGACTCCATGCTTGGCGCACACGCTTTTCTCAACTGCGACAAGCTTTATCTTGAATAACAACACGGAGGACAACATGGAATATACCTATACGACCAAAACGGTATGCTCCTCGAAGATAATTTTCAACATTGAGGGCAACGTGATAACAAACGTAAAATTTATCGGCGGCTGCAACGGCAACCTCAAAGCCATCTCCAAGCTGGTTGAAGGCATGACCGTTGAGGCTATCGAGGAAAAGCTGCGTGGCAACACCTGCGGACCTCGCCCGACCTCCTGCGCCGATCAGCTTGCACTCGCTGTCAGAGAGGCTTACGAGGAAAGCCAAAAGGCTTAACAAATAGTACGCGCGCCTGCTCTGTGGCAGGTGCGCGTACTAATCCGCTATGCAAATGACAAAAGCAACGCAAAGACACTTATGGAAAGCAATTTCCATAAGTGTTTTTATACCTATCGAGATGTACTAAAAACCTTACAGAGCCAACAAAAGCAATAATTCAAACGCTTCATATGGTATGTGGTAGTGTATCGTGTATGTCTTCGTCTTTGCTTGTTAGATCAAATTTGGGGAAACAAAACGAATAGTAGTCGCACTCGTCACAACGACACTCAAAGCCTTGCTCTCCGTTGCCGAGACAAGCGGCAGGCTCGCCCGGCATGAGTTCTATGCCTGTAATATCTATTACCTTTCTTGGAATATTATTACTCATATATACCCCCTATCAGCATATAAAAAGTGCGTCCCAAAAGGAACGCACCGAAAAAATGCTTCCCTCACAATTGTTGTCACACGAATTGCTCCCCAATAACGGAATGAGAAAAGAGAGAAAACACTTTTTACCAAAGTATTTTCCCGTTTTGGGGATAAAAATATTCAATTCGTGTGACGAGTATATTTTATCACATTTCTCCCGTTTTGTCAATAAATATTGAGGATTTGACTAAAAATATTAGTATATTTAATCAAGCCAGTACCAAGGAAATACGGGCTGTCTCACTAACGTGATCCAGCCCACAAAATCGAACTTGACGAATGAAATTCGTCATTTTGGCTATAAAAGATTATAAAATTTTCTTCGAAAAGACGCCAAAAACGTTTGAGTTTCCGAAAATGATGGGTTCCTTGCCATCATTTTCGAGGGGGCTGTCTTAATGATACAGCCCCATTTTCTTGTTGGTAAAGGAATATGCCCTAATGCAGGTCGCCATACTCGCCCTCTGTTACACCCCGCTGAATTTTTGTCTTAGCTTGGCGATTATCTTTTTTTCGAGGCGGGATATGTAGGATTGAGATATGCCCATTTTGTCGGCAACCTCCTTCTGCGTCTCCTCCTGTCTGCCACCAAGACCGTACCGCATTTCGATTATAAGCCGTTCCCTCTCGTCGAGGCTGTCAAGCGCGGCGTACAGCGCCCGCCGCTCCTCCGCATCCTCCAGCTCCTTGCCTATCGGCTCCTCGTCACTGCCAAGCACGTCGGACAAAAGCAGCTCGTTTCCGTCCCAATCCGTGCTGAGCGGCTCGTCGATAGA
Organism: Oscillospiraceae bacterium; assembly: GCA_015065065.1. GTDB lineage: Bacteria > Bacillota > Clostridia > Oscillospirales > CAG-272 > CAMEON01. The sequence continues at coordinate 14,116 of SVQX01000008.1, read as the reverse complement.
CAGCTCCTGTTTACCGCTTATCTTGCGTATATACATAAGTATCTCGTTTTCAATACACCGCGATGCATAGGTGGCAAGCTTTATGTTCTTGTCGGCGCGAAAGGTGTTTATTGCCTTGATAAGCCCAAGCGTACCAATGGATATCAAGTCCTCTACACCCACGCCCGTGTTTTCAAACCTGCGCGCGATAAACGCCACAAGCCGCAGATTATGCTCTATCAGCACTCCGCGCGCGTGTTCCCGCTCCGTTTCATCCCCATCGAGCAGTGCTATCATTTCCGCTTCCTCCTCACGGGACAGCGGCTGTGGCAGTACATCGGGGCCGTTTACGTAATATATCTCACCTTTTCCCGACTCCGCCCGCCGCCGCATACGCAAAATGCGTCTTTTGCGCGCATCTTTTATAATCCGTGATATCCTTTGCCTGATAATAAAGATCAGGCTGTATTTATTGCTCATATCCTTCCTCCTTTAAATTACATCATAAGCTGACTTGGCACAAGCACCGCCCCATCGTGAGTCTGCACAATGGCAAAAAGCGCGTTCACCTCGCGCTCACGCCCACCCTCGGGACACACGGATATTTTGTCGGGGGATATACCCACGAGTATTCCGCTCCCCATAGCCGTCCCTGCGGGGATAAGCCGCAATCGGCGGAGCAGCCGCTCGTCCAAAATATCGCTCAAGTCCCCGCGCGACAGCAGTCGGCTCACCGTATCCTTACCCAAAAGTGCTTCGGCGTGTATCCTATCCACGGCGATCACCAATCTGCCGTCCATGGGATCGCGCATAAGGTTTCCGCTGTCGCACATGCCGTCAAGCTCTATCCGCACACCAAACATTTCTATCGTCACCTTACAGGGCCGTGCCGCCGTTGACTTTCGAAAAAATTTACCGCCACGCAACGCAAGCACGCCCGAAATGGCGGCAAGAATTGCAAACATCCACGCGGATATTCCATCCTCGCCCGCGGGCAGCTGATTTGCAACGCCTAATCTGTTGAGCAGATTATACATTGCCGTCATAATTCCTCCAAGCACCATGGAAACGACTATGTATACTCCCGAAAGAAGTATAATTCCCTCGCCGCGCCGCCAAAAGGCTACCGCGCACATAACAAGACAGACGGTGATATCTATCGCAAAAGCCACTGGAGAGGATACCGACAAAAGCAGTGCGATAACCGAATATACTCCGCCCAGCGCCGCCGCCACCACGAGCCTGCCCACGCTTATTCTTCGGTGGAGCAATTGCGCACTCAGGTGCAGGCACAGATAATCCATACTCATATTTATCAGAAACAGCAGATCGCCGTACACCTCTGCCATTATCACTCCCCCTTTCCTACATTCATATTATATATTGACGGGACAATGATTTATGTCGTTTGGTGACGGCGCATCATATAAATTTCAAAAATAAAACCGACCTGCATTAGCAAGTCGGTTTCATGTTAATATATTCCCGCCGCGATCATATCTATAAACTGAACGGCGCTTCGCGGATTTCGTCCTCCTCCGCGCAGAGCAAATGCCTCTGCCTTTGAGATAAGCTGCTGCTCGTCCATTTCTATTCCGCGACGGCGAGCAAGCTTGATAACGATATCCGAATACAACGCCTTGTCGGCGCGGCTGTATGTGACAGTCAGTCCAAAGCGCGCCGAAAGCGATACGATCTCTTGCAGCTTGTCGCTGACGCTGATCTCGTCGCCAACGCGGTCGGACGCCATTTCCTTTATCATGTGGCGATGGTTGCTGGTGGCGTAAATTAGAATGTTGCTTCCCCTGCCCGCAACCCCTCCTTCCAAAGTGGCCTTGAGGGCGCAGAAATCCGCATCTCCCGAGCTGAAGGTCAGGTCGTCGATAAACAGAATGAATTTAAGAGGATTGTCTGCAAGAGTGTCCATAAGCGGCTGAATAAAGGGCAGCTGATTCTTTTTCAGCTCCACCAGCCGCAGCCCTCTGTCAGCGTAAGCGTTGGCTATCGCCTTTACCGTAGAGCTTTTTCCCGTACCCGCGTCACCGTAAAGCAACACGTTGTTTGCGGGTTTGCCGTCAAGAAACGCCTCGGTATTAAGTATCACACGCTCGCGCTCGCGCTCATATCCCACAAGGTCGGACAGTGCTTGTCCGTCGGGGTTGGAAATGGGAGTCAGTTTTCCCTCGCCGTTAAGAATAAACATACGGTATTTTGCAAAAACGCCCGTTCCGCGACTGCGGATGTGCTTAATATGCTCTCGGTAATCCTTGGCGATATCAACGGCGGAATTGCCCCAAAGCGGCAGACTTCCGTCGCCAATAGCGTCCCGATACACCGAACCGTCAAGCCCTGCTATATCCGACAAAATATCCAGCTCTCGGCAAAGCAATGACTCCAAAGCCTCGCCATTTCCCTTTCCCGTCAGCTTATACTCCGTGTATATATTTTCATCCTCCAGGATAAGTCCGAGGAGGTGCGCGCCCAGACTGTGGTGACGGCAAAACAGCGACCGCGTAAAATCGCAATATGCACCTATAAGCTCGGCGCGGCTACCGCCTGATTTGTGGGCAGCATCCAGCCTGCACAGCATAGATATCGTTTCATCCGAAAGCAGATTTCTGAAAATTATCAGCGAATCCACGCGCTCGGAAAGTGTGAATTTGTTGTCGGCAATATTCATGTTATGCCTCCTTTTGTGGTCTATCGGCACACCCCTCACCGCCAAGGCGGTGAGGGGTGTCCTTTATTTCCCGTTGGGAAATTGGGTATTTCAAATTACTGCTCGGTGCTGTCAGCGTTGCCGCTCTTGCCGCCATTGTTAGCGGAGGACTTGAGCTTAACCGCCTGACCGCCCGTGAGGGTGATCATCTTGATTGCCTGGAGCGAGAACGCATCTGCTTCTACACGGAGAGGCTTGTTGATGCTTCCGCTTGCAAGCACCTTGAGTCTGCCAATGCTGTCCTCAATCATTCCCTTTTCCTTGAGTATCTCGAGGTTTACAACGTCGTCAGCCTGGAACGTACTCGAAAGAGTACCTACGTTGATGATGCCGAGCTTGCCCGCACCGCCTACCTTATCCGAAACGGTAAGGATATGCTCTGCAGTCTTATCCGTCATCATGTCGTCAACCTCCTGAACGGAAACGTGATCGACGTGAACTATCTCCTCTTCCTCCTCTGGGATTTCCTCGCCAATGGGGATAAAGAGATTTTCAACGACGGGTGCTTCCTCGGCCACCTCCTCGACGGTCTCCTCGACCTCCTCGTCCTTGCTTCTGCCAAACAGCTTATCAAGCAGCAGCCACAGGAAGAATATGGGGAGAATTCCCTTGATGTACAGGAGATATCCTACTGCGATAAGAATAAGCAGGATAAGCAGGATGATAAGTATAACGATAAGGATTATCATACCCGTTGACAGTCCGTCGTCATCATCCTCGCCCGTGGTGGTCTCGGAATCATCAGGCTCGGTGGTCTCACCGCCTATTATATCCGTATCTGTATCGGTATCCGTTTCGGTCACGGGTGCAGTATCGGACTCGGACTCAGACTCAGACTCAGACTCAGATTCAGATTCAGACTCAGATTCGGATTCAGACTCGGACTCAGATTCGCTTTCGCTACCGGGCTCGGTGTCGCTGGTATCTGTGTCCGTATCGGGTATGGGAGTGGCGTCATACTGCGCTTTTACGGTCAAGTCGCCCGTAATATTTGAGAAGTCAACATCCCAACCGCTAAAGGTATATGTGTAGTCTTCATCGTCTGCTCTTGTCGGAGCTTCTGCGGGCTCTGCGGCACCCGAACCGTAAGCTACTTCCTGTGTTTCGATAACGCTATCGTCCCAGTCAATGAAGGTTACCGTATACTTGCGAGCCTCGGAATTATACTGAGGCGTTACGGTTACGTTTGAAGTAATAACAGGATTTCCTTCAATATCCACTCCGTCTGCCTGCCAGTGCGAGAAGGTGAACACCTTGTCAACACTCATTGGCTTATCGGGACCGTCGGGAATATCATCCGAAGAGAGTTGCTCGCCGGAATTTACGTTAATAGACGTAAGAACATCACCGTTTGCGTCAAGGAACGTGACCGTGTATACTATCTTCTTGAATTCAGCGTTTACGGTAACAGCACCCGATGGCATTGTGAAGGACGTACCCGTTATGGTATGCTTTACATTGTCAATATCAATGTACCATACTTCGCTGACCTCGTAATGAGTGTCGGGAGTGATCTCTATGTTTACAGTATCGCCCTTCGCCGCTGTCGTTACGTCAACGGCTACAGTACCGTTTGCGGCAGTACCGGCGGTAACGTCGTAGGTCCTTACTACCTCCTCAACAACGAAGGTAGAGAAGTGGGTGGTATGGATCTTGACAATACCGTTCTCATGATCGAAATCATGAGCAACAGCCTCGTTTGCACCCGTTTCGGGGTTATAGTAGTACAGAACGGGGTAGGTCTCGGGGTTGCCGTCGTCAACGTAAGGCATCACCAGAGGAGTACCCGTCAGTCCCGTAATCGGAACGGTTTCGTCCCCGTCCTTGAATTCAACAGTAAGGAACTTCCTGCCTGCGTTAATACCTTCTGCAACAACGCCCATCGCGGTTGAGTAGGTCGCGTTTGTAAGATCGCCGCCGAAGGAAGCGTAGATAGCCTCCAGATTGTCGTGGTCGAAGCTCATCTTCACTCCGCTGTAATTCATCTTGATCATTACGTCGGGAGCGGTATCAAAGTCATCAAGCAGCGTCAGAATATCCGCAAGTGCGTGGAAGGAGCCGTTAATGTCGGCACCGTTCTTGGCGTTGATCTCAATTGTCAGCACGCCGCCATCGTATATATACTGCTCGGTTACGTTTGCGTCAATAGGATCGCCGAAACGGTTAACACTTTCAAACATTGCATTGTAGGTCATGTTTGAGGTAGCCGCTCCAACACCGGGAGTCCATCCAAGGTATACCCACTTGTTGAGTGCATCACCGGAGGGCTTTGTGGGCGCTTCGCCGTTGTATTCAGGCATATCGCCGTGGCGCACGGAATCGGTTTCCACCTCTGTGCCGTCTATTACCCAGCTTATCTTGTAATAATTGATATCGTAGGTTGCGCTGATACTAAGGTCGCTGTCGGGCATCATTCCGTCTGCGGGAACGCCTGTAAGTGTTCCGTCAACGTAGGTGTGACCTACCGCCTCGTCCTGCGCGCCGATAACGTCAAGAGCGTTGATGCTCGTTCCGTAGGGCACGGTAGCGGTAAAGGTGAGGGTATCGTATGCAACGCCCTTATCCGTCAAAGTAACGGTATAGGTTACGGTGTGAGTATTGGCATCCGACTGATACAGGATGACCGCATCCTCTGCAGGAGTTACGGTTATCTCCGCGCCGCCCGTGGTGTAGGTTATATGATATCCCTCGGAGGTAAGTCCGTGGAGGGCTGCGAGCGAGTCAAGTGCTATACCCGGCTCTGCAAAGAACACGTACTCCACCTCGGGATTGAGCTTATCGCGAAGGATTATCTCGCGGTAATCGCCAATGTACAGGTTAGCATCAAGCGTTACGCTCTGTCTGTCAATACGGTTCATGACCTTGTTGATGATCGACGCGGGAGCTATCGTCTTGCCAAGGATGGTGATCTGTCTGCCAGACAGGTACTGCTCCACCTTGGACTCGATCATTGCTTTGGTGATGGTCTTTTCAAAGAAAAATCCGCCGTTGCCGTCGTATACGTCGTAATAGGTCTTAGCGTCATACGAATCGGGGATATAAGACATTACCTTATCCAGCACCTTTTGGAATTTTTCGTTTGCGGTAAGGTTATCCACTCCGACCTTATCACCGATAAAGTCGTAGTCACCGTTGCTGATGAGATCCTTCATCTCGCCGACGGTTATTTCGCCCGAGATAACGTAGAAGTCCTCAACGTTGCCGTACTCATTGATCTGCTCTATCTTTTCAATGTGGTTGCGGATAGACTCGGGAACATGAGTGTTGGTGTACGCTCTCTTGAGCAGCACCTGAACATTTGCCGAGGACAGATTGAAATCCACCTTCAAGGTGCTTCCGTTGCGTTCAACGCTGAGAATATCGCTTACAACATCCGCAACGGTCTCAATGTCCGTAACGTCGCCCGACAAGGTGAACACCAGATCAACGTCGGTGGATGCTGCACCGTCGGTTGCCATAGTCAGCGTATATTCGCCGAACTTATAAAGCTGCGTTGCTTCGTCGCCGTCATCATACTCCTCCATGTTGATGAATCTCGACAGGGTCTTATCCTCTGCGCGGATAAGGTCGATAAATCCATCAATGTTTATCAGATCCTCATAAGTGCCGTCGATAAGGATATCAACAAGGTCGCCGATATCATAGCTGTCAACGCTGAGCAAATGGTTTCCGTTGATGGAGAAATCGTTAACTCCCGCATACATTGCCGCAGTCAGTGCATCGGAGAGAATATGGAGCGCGTCGGACTTGAGGGAGGACACGGAGTTCTCTTCTCCGAAGCCTGTCAACAGCTCAACGTAATCCGCCTTCTGCGCATCTATCGCGATAACGACGGTAGAGCCGTCCTCCGACAGAGTAGCCTTATAAACGTCGGATATCTGAGCAATACCGTTGGTAATCTCAACGAAGTCCTGTGCAAGGCTGCGATGCTCACCGTATATCCTGGTAACTGCGGGAGTTACACCGTCAGCCTCATACTGACCGTGGAACAGTGCAGAGTTGCGCCATACGACATACTCACCCGACGGCAAAGCAAGCTCGGGATATGTAAATACGTCGTTCTTCAAATAAGCGTCGGTCTGAACGCACACAGGGGTATCGGAGCCGTCGATATACCATTCAACCGTAAAGTAATCGGGAACGTATACCTCTCCTCTTTCCTCCGCCTCCTGCCGCTTCTGCTCCTCCTCATCCTTTCCGATAACGAAATCCAAAATTTCGTCTACCGTTTCAGCCTTGGAAACGACGGTAATAACGGTCTGGAAGGTGTCCTTCAAGGATTCTGAATCATCCTTTTTGAAGTCATCTACAATGTGACCGTAATCGGGCTCGCCGTTTTCATTCTTGGGGAGCTTTTCCTCAAGTCTGTTGAGCGCGGAGTCGGGATCGTCGTATGCGTCCTCTCCGTCCAGCTCAACGATTACGTTCTTGAGGTACTCCTCGATCTTGGCATCCTCTATTTCTCCGTTTTCAAGATAATCGCTGACAAAATCCTTCATTCCTGCGATCATCTCGGGAGTAAGATTCAGCGCGCCCGCGGGGAACGCCGAGCTTACCACCATGACTACGGACAGCACAAACACGAGCGCCGTAGAGAGTAGCCTTCTTATGCCTTTCAATTTAGTCATAACAACCTCCTTGTTATAATCTGAGGTATAATCGCACGGAAATGCGACTAAGTCGCGGACTGCCAAGAGCCGCTCGCCGACATTCTACCATATAATTATACCAATACATAATATATAATACCACACGGGTAAAAAAATGTCAATAGTTTTTCTTGTTACATTTCCATGATATTAACAATTTTTTTGATTAAAAAAGAGCAGAACAGACAGAAATTCCAAAAGCTTCCGTCTGTTCTGAATAAAACCGCGTTTCAAGGTTATTTTATCTCAATTTTACCGTCATGATGATCGCATCCTCCGCGGGCTTCGTGTAGAATGAGCGGCGGCGACCGACCTCGACAAATCCCGCCTTTTTGTACAACGCGATAGCCGCCGAATTTGATGCTCTGACCTCCAAAGTCACGCTGTCTGCGTGGCAGGATTTTGCATATCGCATAAGGGAATTCAAGATAGCTCCCGCCATACCTCTGCGGCGGTAATCGGGGTGTACTGCGACGTTTGTTATCTGTCCCTCGTCAACGGCAATAAGCATGCCTCCGTACGCCGCTATCCTGCCGTCGCACTCGCACACGAAGCCGACGCCGATACCGTCGTTTGTAAGCAGCTTCAGGCTGTCACGGCTCCACGGGGAGGAAAAGCACAACCGCTCAAGCTCCGCCGCGCCGTCAAGATGTGTAGCGCAGTCGCGCATCTGCATGGGGCGGAATCTTACCTTTCCCAACGTGCTTTTTTCACCGTCCGTCATACCGCACCTCCCACATCCGTGGTAACAGCTCCATTGCCTGCGCCCTCGCCCGCAAGGGCCGCATGTATCTCGTCGCCTACGGGCACGAATACTCTGTCAAATGCGTCATAAAGGAAATACCTTCCGCGAGAAACGCCATCCACCTCGATATTCTCTGCATATTCAAGATACGTCAGTGAATAGCAGATGCCCGACAGAACTTCACCGTCAAATTTAACCTTATATTTTTTCTCTGCGGCGACCAAGGGATAAGCAACTCTCTCCCCCTCCTCAAACGCCCTTGCAATAGCGGAGACCGTGTCACCGTCACCGATACGGCAGATCTCAAGTCCGCTACTCTCGGTGGTACATATTCGCAGCATGCGCGGCTTCATTTCAGAAAGCGTAGGCAACGAAACTCCTTCCGCATAAAGAATATTTTTGTCGTCCGTTGCCAGCCACTCAGACTCCTTCATATCGGGAACGGTATACAATTTGTAGGTGAGCTTCTCCCCTACCTTAAGCTCGCCGTACTCGTCGCCAAGCGCCACGGGCTCGTAGCACACGGACGCATATTTATAGGTTATTCCGTTTTTTGCATCAACGCAAGCGCTACCGTTTTTATCCGTCAGCTTCGCTCCTCCCGAGCAGGACGAAAGCATCAGGCACACGACGGTCACAACGCAAAGCGCAAGAGAAATAATTTTTTTCATTCTGCCGTCTCCTAAAATCAGTATCCGAAAACTCCGCTGAGGGAATCGTCATCGTCTATCCACTCCGACACGTTAATAACGCGGTAATCGTCCTTGGTGTCGCGTATAACTACCCTTTCAATACCCGCGTTGATGATAAGTCGCTTGCACATCATACAGCTGTTTGTTCCTTCCATGAGAGTACCGTCAACAGCCGACACACACGCCATATACAGGGTAGCGCCAAGCATCATATCGCGGGGGGCATTGATGATAGCGTTTGCCTCCGAATGTACCGAGCGGCAAAGCTCGTACCTTTCTCCCCTGGGAATATTGAGCTTGTCACGCATACAGAAATTGATATCATTACAGTTTTTTCTGCCTCGCGGCGCACCGTTGTATCCGGTAGAAACGATAGCATCATCCTTGACTATAATAGAGCCGAACTTGCGGCGCAGACAGGTACACCGCTCGGCAACGGTCTGGGCAATATCAAGATAATAATTGTCTTTTGTCACACGGTCCTTCATAAACGTATCCACCTTTCAGCGCACAGCGCTACATAATACATCTATGATACCACATATTTGTCAATAAATCAAGTATTGTTTTTGAACATTGACGTATATTGTAAAAAAATCGCGGGCGACCCGTAAAACGAATCGCCCGAAACTGTGGGAGGTATCAGTTATTTTTCCACTCGTCAGCCTTAGCAGCAGACATTCTCTTGATGTTCTCCTCGGTATAGGGGGACTCAGCGCCGCCGTTTACGTAAAGGAAAAACTTGCCATCAGCCGTCTGATACAGGCTCTCCTCGTATCCCTTGGGGTCGCCGAACTCGCCGAAGGTGCGCTTCTCAACAAGAGCCGCGCTCTCGGTGTCGTACTCTACCTTGCAAATTACCTTCTTCATTTTATATCTCCTTTCACTTTATGATACTTAAATCACGGTATATCTTTACCGAATCTATTGTATCACAAATGCGAAAATTTTTCAATAGGTATATTCAAGAAATTTATGTGGAAGCAAGCCGTTTTGCGGCAAATTCAAATGACCCGTATTCGGTTACTCGCCGCATTTATTCGGAAGCCCTTAATCCCGTTAAGGACTCAAAGGTATCCAGCTCATAGCACGGAAAATATATGCCAAAGACCTCTCCGTCATGCTCGCCCTCCAGGATATGGTACGGCTTAAAATATACGTCCTCCATATCGTCAACGGTTATTTTATATTTTTTGAATTCGCCCTTGGTGGGCTCCTCCTCTTTGTTCCACGAGGGAACGGAAATACGTTTATTCACCGTTTGGATCGCCTTTAGCTCCGCGAGCTTAAAGGAATAGACGTTTTCAAGATCCGCCAAGCACAAGCATTCGTCGGTTGCGTAAATTTTCAAATCAAAATTAAAGAAAACGGTGGTTTCAAACGGTCTTGCCTGTACGCAGACCTCGCCCTTTTTTATTTTATACGCAAACCCCAAAACATCGACCGAAGCGGCATCGCACGGAACATTCAATTCATCATAGATGCTCTGAATATCCGTATCTATCTCCTCCATTTGCTGTTCGGCATTTTGCTCCTCCAGCACGCGATCCTCCTTCTTCTTTGCAAAAAACTGCAGCAGCACCCAGATCAAGCCACAAGCAACTGCGCTTACTATAAAAAACGGCGCGTTTCTGAAAACCTGATCCAAGCCTCCCACCTCCGGCAGAGCCTTGATGATCCCCGCAAGCATTAGCAAGGCGTATATACCGCATATATACTTAATAATTCGAAGCCACAACGGCAATTTGCTGTCATTGACCGTTTGATCCAATTTTTCCCGCTTGGATTCGAGATCCTCGGCTTTCTGCTTTGAGATCGTCTTTGTAATGAATTCACTTCCGTTGATGATTTCGTTATTTTTGTCTGATGTGATATCAATTCCGAATATAGGTTTCATTAAATTCTCCTTGATTACTTGACGTGATGTCAGAAGCAGCTCTCACAGACCGTTACACGTCCGCATTCATGACCACAGTTACGTTCGCAGTAACATGCTGCAGCCAGCCGCTTTCCTTCAGCTTATTCCACTGCTCCTCCGTTCCGCCGAAATAGATCGTCTGGATTCTGGAGCAGTCTTCCAATGCACCGGGAGCTATATAGGTAACGTTTTCGTGTATCTTCAAGGTTGTAAGCATTGAAAGCCCCTCAAGCCCTATTCCGACAGAGCCGCGCACCGTAAGCTCGCAGAACCTTGGAGGAACGTAATATCTCTCATGGTTATTAAAGCCGGCATTCAGATCAACACAAATATAACCGTATTCATGCTCATCTCCAAACAGATTGAGAAGTCTTGTAGATTCATTGCGGTTATTTCCTATAAAGGGAACGGATACGGAGACCACCGACTCACAGTTAAGGCAGCCGTCCTCCATCTCCAAAATGCTGTCGGGGATATATATATGGGTCACGCCACTTCTCAAGAATGCACCCTTGCGGATAACGGTTATATTTTCGGGAATGACGTAAGACGAGTCACACACCGCGATCAGCGCGGACTCCTTAAGGTTGATAAGACAAGAATTTACTATCGCATAGGTCAGGTTATCCTCGTCTATTGTAAGAGTCGCCATATTAAAGGACATTCTGTCAAAGTACTCAACGCTCGCGGGAATAGTTACGTTTTTAATCATACCGCTCGAAAACGAATCCTCGATAGTTTTGCAGGTGCTTCCCTCCTCAAAGGTAAGCGAGCGAACCTTTGAGTCCTTTATAAAGCCGGATGGCAAATTGGTAACGTCCTTTGCGACGAAAATATCTATTCCTTCCGTGTTTGTACCGCAGGTATCAAACGCCGACGATACCGTGCTAAGATTTACTGCATTTATATCTATACGCGCAAGCTCGTCACAATCCTCAAAGGCTGACTTAATAGTAGTGACAGACGAAGGGATTTCAACAGACCGGATCGCCGTTTCCGAAAAAGCTGCGCTTTCTATGGTCGTACACCTGCTGTTCGCCTCAAAGGCAACCGACTCAAGGCTGCCGTTCTTTTTCATAAAGTTCTTCGGAATAGACAGCACCTCGCTTCCGATAACTACATTTTTAAAGCCATCAAAAGTATAGGCAGAAACCTCGCAGGATTTCGCGCGATAATACAGAGTATCCTTTTCGTGCTCGGTCTCGAAGGCGCTGTGCCCTATTTTTTTAACCGATTCGCCTACCGTTACATTTACAAGTCCCGAATAATGGAAGGCTTGCGGGTCGATCTGAGTAATGTTTTTCGGAATAACAACGGAGGTCAACTGACTGCAGCCGTAAAAGCAGTGGGACGGAATCAATGTGAATTTGCCGCTCAGATCAACACTGCTGACAGACGACTCGGCAAAGGCGCATGCACCCATGAAAATAACTCCGTCGCCAAGCTTCACGCTCGATATAGTTGTGAACCGGTAGAAGCAATAATCCGAAAGTATATATCTCTGATTGTTATGCGAGAGCGGTAGCTCAATATCCGCGGCATTTCCGATATAATCGCACAGATACGTCTTTACCGCCACCTTTAAAAATACAAATCCGTCCTCCGTTACCTCGCAACGGCTGTCGGCATCGCTGTGTATGATATACGGTGCATTATCGTCCTTGGTTGCAAAGGCTGTCTGCGGTATAGTTTTGGTTGAACGGTTGATGATCTCACAGCCTCCCATCCCGTATACGGACTGATCCGCCAACGTCGCATTTTTGCCGACGTAGAGCGTAAAGAAACGGTGAAGGCTTATCGCGTAGTATCTAACATCCTTTACACTATCGGGAATGATGATCGCCTTGGGGTCGAAATCCGGATAGTAAATAGCGTCTCGCGCTATTTCCACAACAGGCTTGCCCTTGTACTCCGACGGTATCACTATGATCTCATCCTTGCACGTGCCTATTCCGGAAAGCGCATAGCCTCCCGCAACGCTTGTAAACTCCAAGCCCTCCGACGGCTCGAGGTCACCGCACACGGTGCATTTGCCGTCCTCGTAATCATGCGGGAGCTTCGCAACGGACTGCTGTGCTACCAATACTTTTTTGCAAACCGAGCAGCGCGAGCCCTCTGTCAAGCCCTTTTCGGTACACGTCGCATCCTTAGCAGGCATGAATTCGGGGGTATGGTCGGCCTTTTCGACCCTTTGCTGCTCAACAAGAACCTCGCCGCAAGCCGAACAATGCGAGCCCTCCGTTTTTCCGTAAGACTTACACGTAGGCTCAACCGCCTTGTCAATCACCGCAACGTGTTGACACTCGGTAACTTCCTCGGTCGTGGCGACTTCGGCTGTGGTTTCCTCGACGGTAATTTCCTCCGTGGTTATTTCCTCAGTAGTTGTACCCTCGGTATCGGTCAGCTCGGAGGTCGTAGCACAGGACGTATCGCTATCCTCTGTCAACGTGTCCGATTGCGACCCGGACGGTTTCTCCGTATCCGTGTTGCCGGTCGTGTTGCCGGTCGTATTGCCGTCGCTCATGTCACAAGCGGCAAGCAGACCACATACAAGCACTGCCAACAATACGAGCCATATTAATTTTTTCATATCAATTATTCCTTTCTTCACTCTGTTCTGCGTTGCAAAAGCGGGAAAATCTCCCTCCTTTCCTGCATTGTAAACTTTAACGCAGGGTAAAAGTCAAGGCTTTTTCAAAAAAACATATAAAAATATATAATTTTATCCTCTTTCGTGCCTTAGAGCCAGAGCAAAACGTTGAACAGTGCCACTTGGAAAACATACAGAGCGAACACCATAATGCTCACCGCCTTGAAGGAGCAAGATTTGCGGAACACCGCGTAATACACAAGCTGACAAAGCACAAAGGGTACGGAGATAAACTCCAGCATCCACGGTAAAAGAGCCGCCATTTCCATGCCCGTTCCATGCACCGTGCCCGCCTTGATGTCCTCACTTATCAGCCAATACGGATATACGACGTGCAACAGGTTGAATATTATAAATATGACGATCAGTATCACGGCAAAGATTTTTGACAAAAGCTCTTTGGTCGAGTTCATAAGTTTCTCCTTTGTTGGTATATGAAAAGCCGCAAGGATTTCCTTGCGGCTTTGGTGCGGTTTTAGCCGCGTATGGCGGAGGCGGAGAGATTCGAACTCTCGGACCCGGTTAAGGGTTTACCCGATTTCGAGTCCGTTCGGTAACTTGGAAGTTATCGAACAATGCTACCTCAATCCCGCCATATTTTAGAAGTTGTTTTCCAACTCTTAAATTCTTCCGCTGTGTTGAGTTCTCTCCTTGAATTTTGGAGAGAAAGTCAAACACGATGGCGTTATTATAGCACAAAAACGCCCGAAAATCAAGGGGTTTTGAGAAAATAATACCATTGTTAATATAAGTTTTTGAATAAA
>SVQX01000052.1 GCA_015065065.1 Oscillospiraceae bacterium | reverse complement strand
TCGCCGTGTGAAAGCACCGCCGAGCTGTCCGACGCTCCCGATGCGGCGGTGCTTTCACACGGCGACGTGGACGGCAAGGTCGTTCTTCGCGATGTTGAATTTTCCTATACACCCGACCGCGAGCTGATAAAGGAGCTCAACCTTGAGCTTTGCGAGGGCCAGCGCGTGGCTATCGTAGGACCTACGGGCTGCGGTAAGACTACCGTTATCAATCTGCTCATGCGCTTTTACGACGTTGACGGTGGCAGCATTGAGGTTAGCGGACACAATGTGAAGGATATCACCCGACATTCGCTCCGCTCAAGCTACGGAATGGTGCTTCAGGACACGTGGCTTAAAAATGCGACAGTGCGCGAAAATATCGCCATGGGGCGCGAGGATGCCACCGAAGCGGAGATAATCGCCGCGGCAAAGGCGGCGCATGCCGACAGCTTTATCCGACGTCTGCCAAATGGCTACGATACCGTTCTCGGAGAGGGTGGCGGCTCGCTGTCGCAGGGTCAAAAGCAGCTTCTGTGCATAGCGCGAGTGTTCCTTGCTCTGCCACCTATGCTTATACTTGACGAGGCTACGTCCTCTATTGATACCCGCACCGAACTGAAGATCCAAAACGCCTTTGCGGCGCTGATGAAGGGCAGAACATCCTTTATCGTTGCCCACAGACTCTCAACTATCCGCGAAGCTGACGTTATCCTGGTTATGAACAACGGGCGTATTGAGGAACAAGGAACTCACGACGAGCTACTCGCCCGCGGCGGCTTCTACTCCAAGCTGTATAACAGTCAGTTTGAGGAGTGATCATAGTATAGCGGGACTCTGTCCCGCACCCTGCAAGCCCTTTCTTGAAAGGGAGGGCTTGCCCCCAAAGAACTTTGCTGCAAATATTTCTTGTTTAGATTTGTTTGGATGGTGACAGCCAAATCCATCTCTATCCCCCCGTGGGTCCCTTACCCACTGCGTTATTTACTAACGCGCCGCAGGCGCATTTCATCCGCAAAGCGGACATTTCCTCGAAATTTATTTTGGAGGCGTAAAAATGACAACACTTTTGAAAAACGGAACGGTCGTAAACGTCTTTACGGGCGAGCTTTTGCGCTCGGACGTGCTTTTTGAGGACGGTAAGATCATTGGCGTTGGAGATTACGCCGACACCGATGCGGATACTGTCGAGGACGTAAGCGGGAAATACCTCTGCCCCGGTTTTATCGACGGTCACATACATATTGAAAGCACCATGCTCACCCCCGCCGAGCTTGCAAAAATGTGCTTGCCATGCGGCACGACCTCCATTGTTGCCGACCCTCACGAGATAGCCAACGTCTGCGGCGTTGACGGCATAAAATATATGCTGGAATCCAGCCGCGGCTTGCCTATGAACGTGTATTTCACTCTGCCGTCCTGCGTTCCCGCCACTCCTTTTGATGAGTCGGGCGCAGTGCTTACCGCCGCTGAGCTTGAGCCGCTGTACGCCGAGGAGCGTGTGGTAGGTCTTGCGGAGATGATGAATTATCCCGGCGTGCTTATGGGGGATAGCGGCGTTGCTAAAAAAATTGCAGATGCCCGCGCCCACGGTAAGGGTGTTGACGGTCACGCTCCGTTTTTGTCGGGACACGGCCTTGACAGATACGTGTCCGCAGGTATTAAGAGCGACCACGAATGCTCCACCCTTGACGAGGCGCTTGAAAAGCTGCGTAAGGGTCAGTGGATAATGATACGCCAAGGCACGGCTGCTCGAAATCTGGAAGCCCTGCTTCCGCTTTTTGATGAAAAATACAGTCACCGCTGTCTGCTCGTGACCGACGACAGACATCCCGCGGATATCGCTGCCGAGGGACATATTGATAATATTATCCGCTTGGCGGTCAAGGCAGGTAGGTCTGCCGTTACCGCCATACAGATGGCTACGATCCAAGCGGCACAGTGCTTTGGACTTAACTGCGTCGGCGCGATAGCACCCGCATACAGAGCTGACATTTTGGTGCTTGACGACCTTGACACCGTTGCCGTGCGCGACGTTTATTCGGCGGGTGTCAAGGTGGTGGATAACGGCAGGGTCGCCGATATTAAAGCCCCCGCCGTGGATGCGGAATTGACGGAGCGGGTGCATAACTCCTTTAACGTCGGACTGCCTTCGGCGTCGGATTTTCACATCGAGGAAAAGGGAGGTGCGTGCCGCGTTATCGACGTGGTACACGGACAGCTTATAACCCGTGAGCTGATATGCGATATTGATTGGAGCAAGAATAACGGCGTTGACGTTGAGCGGGACATTATAAAGCTTGCCGTTATCGAGCGTCACAGTGGCACGGGGCACAAGGGAGTCGGCTTTATCCACGGTATCGGACTCAAGCGCGGAGCTATCGCGTCGTCCGTATCCCACGACTCGCACAACCTTATCGTTATAGGTACTAATAACGGGGATATGGCGGTAGCCGCCGAGCATATTTGCCGCAAGGGCGGCAACGTAGTGGTTGCCGACGGAAAAATAATTTCGGAGATGCCGCTGCCCGTCGGCGGACTTATGACGGAGCTGTCGGGCGAGGAGATCGCAAAGCAGAACGCAGAGGTGCGACGGGCCGTTTACGCGCTCGGCGCGCCAAGCACGGTGGAGCCGTTTATGAATATGGCATTTGTCAGCCTTGCGGTAATTCCGTCGCTTAAAATGACCACACTGGGACTTGTTGACGTAGACGAATTCCGACTGAAATCACTCTATGCGGAGGAAAATTAAATGTTTAAAAAAATCAAAATAACCGAGTACGACCTCAAAGGAAGGCTGCCCGACCCGTTTGAATTTGACGGCGGAGGATGGGTAAAGGATGCCGCTGATTGGGAGCGCCGCAGGGAGGAGATATTCAAGAGCGCGGTTGAGCTTCAATACGGTGCAGTAGTACCGGAGCCGACGATGCTCGGGGTAGAGCCGCTGTACGTTGCGGGAGCGCGAAAGCCGAGCGTATACAGAATAACGGCGGGTACGCTGAAAAAGTCCGTCAGCTTCACTATGACGGTGTTCAAGGCGGCAACGGACAGACCGCTACCCACCGTCGTTACGGGAGATCTGTGCTTCCAATACGCCTTTGATAAGGAATATCTTGACGCTTTTCTCAATAACGAAATAAACCTCGCGCTGTTCAATCGCACCGAGCTTTTCCCCGACGTGGCGCATTACAACGAGGAAAATGCTGTCAGTGGCTCGGAGGAGCGCGAGATGCTTCGCGAGATTGCCGACGGGCTTGACGGCGGAGTCCGCCAAGGTCCGCTGGCGGAGATATATCCCGACGTGCCGTTTGGCGCGATATCCGCGTGGGCGTGGGGATATTCGAGATGTGTTGATGCGCTTGAGCGGCTGGGCTTTGCGGATATGAGCTGTATTGCCTTTACGGGACATTCACGCGGAGGCAAGGTGGCTATTCTTGCGGGCGCACTCGATAAGCGCGCGGCGATAGTAAATCCCAACGCCACCTGCGCGGGCGGCTGCAGCTGCTACAGACTGAATATCAAAGCCGTCTGCGAGGATGGAGTTACCGAGGCGAAAAGCGAGCCGCTGTCAAATATTTTTCATCATTTTCCCATGTGGCTGGGCGAGGGTATGCGGGAATATATCGGCAGAGAGGACGAGCTGCCCTTTGATTCGCATTACCTGAAGGCTATGGTCGCACCGAGAGTGCTTTTCGTGTCCGAGGCGGCGAGTGATATTATGGCAAATCCCGTCGGCTCGTGGCAGACCACCATGGGTGCGCGAGAGGTGTATAAATTCCTTGGCAAGGGGAAAAATCTTTTGTGGTATTACCGAAGCGGCGGACACGCCCAGACCGTGGAGGACGTGACTATGCTCGCAAATGTAATTCGCCACGTCAAGTGGGGAGAGCCGCTTTGCGATAAATATTTCAAAGCGCCCTTTGACGAGCCCGAATTGGCGTTTGATTGGAGTGCGGACCGCGTGGCGGAGTAAAATACGCCTTCGGCAAATGATAAATAAAGCGTGGCGTGCAGAAATTCCGCACGCCACGCTTTGATGAATAATGAATAATTGAGGAGGCTTTCCGTTGTGCGGAAAGCTTCATTTTTAGTTGAGAGTTGAAAATGCAAAATCAAGGAGCGACGCGAGGGATTGGCGCGGCACAAGTAATATTTCGAAAAAATTATAAATCCGGCTGTTGTTGTAACTACCGCTTGTTTTCCTTATCCCTCTTTTTGCGTTCCTTAAGCTCTGCCCTTGTAGGACGGTCGGAGGCGGGAAGGTCGGGAATGCCTGCGCTTGTGATATGGAAATCGGCGTAACCTGCGTTATATCCGAGGGTAGATGCAACGAGGGCGGGAATGATAATAAGGAAGTACACCCACCAGCGGTTGTTCAGTGCCTCGCCGCCGATCTTGACGTAAGAGAGCAGACCCTGATACATAGCCTGAATAAGTATGGCGATAGCGCGCAATACAGTAGCACCCGCCTTGCCCAAGAATGCCTCGATAGCAACGGCGACGGCGAGGATTATGTTGACGGAGTTCGCGGCAAGGGAAATGAAAAGTCCGCGCCATGGCGACGCCTTGATCTCCCCGTTTCGCACACCCGCTCGGTCGCCGTAGCCTATTTTCCATGCCACGCCGTAGATAAGAACGAGGTAAAACGCGATGGCGGCAAGACTGCAAAGCAGCAGCATTACGTTGCTTTTCATGGACACCGCAGTGACCGCCAGCGAAAATCCGAACACCGCAGTTGCAAATTGGTCAAGGAACATCTTGACGAAATCGTATGAATATCTCGATAAAAATTTTTTCAAAACAGCTCTCCTCTCTGTGTATAGGGAAAGTAAAATTCAAAGGCGCTACCCATATTATAACGGATTTCGCGCCAAATTTCAAGACACGGCGACAATGTTTACATTTTATCCATTAAAAAAGCGCGAAAAAGCGGTATAATATAGACAAAGACGCGCGAAGGGAGGGTGTAAGCATGCGCCGTGAGATAGACGTTAACGAGTTTTCACCGGTGGTCCGCGAATTTGCAAGCTATAAGTCAGCCATTCAGGGCTGTTCGTCAAAGACGGTGGAGGAGTATCTCATGGACCTCCGCACCTTTTTCAGATATCTGCTTGCCGCAGGGGATAGCGACGTGCTGAACGACCCCGAAAAATTCGCGAATCAGGACGTGTCCGCCATAGGCGTGGACGAGCTTCGCGCCGTCAGCACCGAGCAGGTATACGATTTTCTTTTGTATGTGGACGCAAAGCGGGACAATATGTCCGCCGCCAAGGCAAGAAAGCTGTCTGCGATAAAGGCGCTGTATAAGTTTCTCGTCAATAAGAGAGGACTGCTCGCGGATAATCCCGTCGCCAATATAGAGTCGCCCAAAAAGAAAAAATCCCTACCTAAATATTTGACCCTTGAGGAGTCGCTGTTGCTCCTGCAAACCGTCAACGAGGACGTTGATTCTCCGTCGCGCGAGCGTGATTATGCAATAATCACCCTGTTTTTAAATTGCGGCATACGACTTAGCGAGCTTGCGGGCATCAGCCTGCCCGACCTTGACCGACAGCTCCGTTCCATGCGGATAACGGGAAAGGGAAATAAGGAGCGCATCGTGTATCTCAACGACGCCTGCCGCACAGCTCTCGCGGCTCACCTTGAGATACGCCTGAGCGAAAAATACACAAAGGTCAACGACAAGGCACTGTTTTTGAGCAGCAGATATTCCCGCATCAACGTAAAAACGGTGCAGGCTATGGTGTATAAATATCTTGAACGCGCAGGGCTGGGGTCAAAGAAATTTTCGGTACATAAGCTCCGCCACACCGCCGCTACCCTGATGTATCAGTCGGGGGAGGTGGATATCCGTGTGTTGAAGGATATTCTCGGTCATGAGCAGCTCAATACCACACAGATATATACCCATATCAGCGATAAAAATATGGAAGACGCAATGAAAAACAACCCCCTCGCAGGGCTTGCGGCAACTCCCGCAACCAAATTCAAGCCAAAGGACGGCGACGGGGACGAATAAAAAAGTAACGGGCGGCTCATTTGAGCCGCCCTATTTTGGAAAAAATTTTCCATTATTCATACGCGGTTCATAAATATATGATATCATATAATTGCAAAACACCGCGGATCTACACGTCGGTGGCAAAAAAACAATCGGAAAAGGAGGAAAAATAATGTTTAAAACCGTTAGCATATCCACAGCAAACACATCATTTATGCCCCCGCTTCTCTTGATTCGGATAAGCGCGTGACTCACTCACGCGCGGTATAAATTCGTTCGCAGACATATAGGCAAAACGCCGATATGTCCCTTTGTTGTCCGAAAAGCAAGGAGAAGTATATGATTGCAAAAAACAAAAAACTAAAATTTTTGACATTCATCTTATCAATAATTATGATTTTCAGCTTTGTCGGTGCAAGCTCCTTCGTGTTTGCAGAGCCGTCAGCCGAGGCTTACGAAACCGACATAGCAACCGAAGCCCAAGAAATCGAAGAAAATACGCACTCGGAAATCACGGAGCCTACCATTTCCACCGAAATATCGGGAATGGGGACAGTGGGAATTATATCTACGGAATCAACATCGACAACAGACACAGAAACAGACACAGATACCACCACATACGAAGCAGTGGACATCCCCGACGGCGTTTATGCGTTGCGCTCTGAGGCAAATGACGAGCGGTGGATAGATATACAGCACAATTCTACAAGTCCCGGAGCCCACGTTCAGCAGCATTATTTTGCGGGTGTTTCCCCGGCAGAGACCTATAAGCCGAGCGGACTGTTTCATTTCACACGAGTTGGTGATACAAACAGGTTTATCATACGCTTGGAGCTAAATACCAATCTTACCTTTACCTATGACAGCAATGGGAACGTTATAACAAAGACGATTCCCGCAAATGATGCAGCCGTAGATATAAACGACACGTTCATCGTTATAAAACGCAGCCATGGCATTCAGCTCAAAAAATACGGGACGTCCGAGTACATCTCCTCGCAAGACGCGGAGGCCTCCGGTGCCGCAGATGCCCCGAGCTCATATCTTGTAGCCGCTACCGGGGCAGGCTCAAACTCGATATGGTTTTTAGACGGATATAACACCTACATAGAGGATGGCGTATATTGCTTTAAAAGTCCTTATAATTCTTTATGGATAGATACAAGAGGAAATTCAAGCTCCCCTGGAGCGATAATGCAGCAGTGCCACTGTGCGGATATTCCCGCTCAGGCTTTCACGAGAAGTGCTCTTTTCAAAATATCCCGAGTCTCGGGAACAGACAGATACATAATACGCTCTATGCTCAACAATACTTTGTCGTTTGGAATTTCGAATGACAAAATTGTAACCAAAACGATTGCCGCCGTTGACTCGCAGGTGGCAACCTCCGATACGTTCCGCATAAGATGTTATGGAAATGCCTTCCTAATACAACCGTATGGCAGTGCATACGTTATCTCCTCGGGCGGTTTAAGTGCGTCCGGCGCGGCGGACGCGCCCGATTCTGACCTATGCCTCGCATTGAAGCCTACTAGCACAACGCTACCGCAGATGTGGGATATGTATAAATACACAGGAGAAACCAGGCAGGGCTGCGTTATCACGCGCCCCTCGGCATGGAAAAGCGAAGGTTTTGTGGTGAATACCAGCGGCAATATGTCCCTTAAAACCTGGTCGACCGTTATAAATGCCAACAAACCGGATATAGGAATATTGCCCGAGTATAGCGATCTTGCAACGTACACCTACAACCCAAGCACGTACACAATGACGCTGACAGCAACAAACCCGGGACGCCTGCGTATCGAAACGCGCATTTTGCTCGGGGACACGAGCACCTACGCCTATGAGGGGGGCTACGCTCGATTCTACATCGTGCCCGAGGAAGGAACGTATTATATACAGAACGTCGGCTCGGGAAGGTACGTTGACGTGGAGGGCCCGTCACTAAACGACGGCGCGGCGATACACGAATGGGACTTCCGTACAAATCCCCAAGAAAAGTGGATAGTGGAGCACGTAGCGAATTCCGACGGATATATCCGCTTAAAATCCGTATACAGCAACAAATATATCGGCATCGACCCCGACGCCCTGTCATACGTCAAGCAATACGCCGCGCAAAACAACTATACCCTTTGGAGAATTGAAAGAACCTCGTCCGGAAATCTTACCTTCCAATGCAAGGTATATCAAGGCACGGACGCCGTAATGGCAGTCCCCACAGCCTCGACAGTAAACGGTACAAATCTCATAATGGCTGCGTATACTGATAATACAACCTATAGGGATGAGTGGAATTTATATCATATCGGACCCTATGCAATCAATCTAGAAATAGTATACGATAACGCCTATGTAAACAGATACAGCGATGCATATAATAGAACAACGGAAAACGTTTTGATTTTGCAGGAAAAGTATTTGACCGAATTTGGCATAACGGTTAACCTGCTGTCGGCATCGCTATTTTCGTCATATGCCGACTTGAATTGTTCAACGTCACACACACATCTGTGTTCTCACGCAACTGACGAACAATGCTATAATTCGGTGTTATATGCTTCAGGTAACGTGGGTTTGCAGTCTCTCCATCATAATAATATATACAATATTATGCTCCGGATTCCTTTCCCAAACACTGAAACTTCTGTAAAGGTCGCCTATATCGGTCATGATTTTTGCAGTGCCAACCGTGAAGAAGAAGATACCGATAAAGACGGAGTTAAAAACCTAATAGAACACAAGGAAAATCATGTTTACGGATTGACATATAAGAGCATAGGCTTAGCAACCATCACTAATTTTGGAACACAAAGCAACGAAACAAAAACATTCATTCATGAATTTGGTCATTTTTACGGAATAATCGATCACTATGGCGGTGATGGAAAAGGCTCCGACGAGATGGCAAACGAAACCGGACGAAATTATAGCGAATTTTGTATCTATGGAGAAAAAAGAAACGACGCTAGCGTTCTTGCCGATTACACTATATGCGACGGTTGCAAGTACTTTTTGGAAGCAAACGGCAACTGGTACGATCATTGAGGAGGGAAACCATGAAAAAATATTTGCTTTTGTTACTTATGATAATTGGAATATGCTTACTGGCTTCAGCGTGTGACAGCTTTGATGAAGCCTCAACAACCGAAGCCACAACCACAAACATTGATAGTACATCTGCAGAGGAGAATATCACTACAACCGTTGAAAGCACTGTCACCGCCGCAGAAAACACCGATACGGAAAGTACTACTACAAATGAGGAAACATCCGCAGAAAGCACCGCTGCGGAAAGCACTACCGCAAACGAGGAATCCTCCGCGGAAGCATCCGGGACGGATGAGATCGTGCTTCCTGACATTGATATAGATACGGCTCACTTTTTTTCGATAGAAGCATATAATAATTTTATTTCCACCACGGACGCATTGTCGGATTCGTTCGTGTATTACGATTCCATACAAGCGTTGGGGGCATTTGATTCATTAGTATTTTGCAGCTTGACAGGTTCCGGCGATTACAGTTGGTATCTTTATGGTTTCATTGATGCCACCGGGCAAGAAATAAGTCTTTACGTTGATGAAGCACCCGATGACGCGCTACCTGCACCTACTTTTGAATTTGATCCTTCCACTACCGATCTAAGGACAATAGATTCGCAGAATCTAAACGAGTTCGCACAAATTGGGGAAATGACATATACATATGTTTACGGCAAGCTTTCCACCATATCGTGGGTAAGCAACGGAATATCGTTTGATCTGCGCGTAGGCGGTAGATCATCTTTTTGGTTTTCCGACTACGAGGTAACGGCTGAAACGGCTGTAAGCAGATTTTTGGATTACCGCACCGCAGACGGCGCGATAGATATGATATTTAATTAAATAATCCAACAACCGCAATTTCGGGCGGCTCATTTGAGCCGCCC
>SVQX01000007.1 GCA_015065065.1 Oscillospiraceae bacterium | reverse complement strand
TATCATATTCATGGGAACATTTGCTACGAAATGTCGAGGCTGTACTACAATTTCCTTAAGGAAAATGGCGGAAACCGCATAGTCACCTACGCATCAAATGTTCCCATGACCGATATCAGCTTTGAATTCTGCGACGTTATATCTTTGAATATGTACTACGGCTGGTACGGCGGCACAAAGGAGGACTGGGACGGCTTCCTTATCAAGTTCCGCGCACGCCGCGACTCTCTCGGATTTGCGCACAAGCCCGTTATCATGAGCGAATTCGGTTGCGCCGCGCTCTACGGCAACCACACCTTTGACAACATTCCTTGGTCGGAGGAATATCAGGCAGAGCTGCTTTCCTACGCCATAAATGCCTTCCACAAGGACGATATGATGGTCGGCTTCTACGTCTGGCAGTACTGCGATATGCGCACCTGCAAGCCCGCAGGCATCAACCGCGCACGCGGCTTTAACAACAAGGGTATTGTCAACGAATACCGCAAGCCCAAGGCCGCTTACTTCGCCGTTTCCAAGGACTATCACAATTTTATTGCCGAGGAGAACAAGAAATAATACATGTGGCTTCGCCACATGCAATATTTAATAACTATCAACTATCAACTATCAACTATCAACTATCAACTATCAACTATCAACTATCAACTATCAACTAACAAAAAACCTCCCTATCGGGAGGTTTTTTGTGTTTTAGTCTTTCTTTTTCAGAACCACTGCAGCAGCGCCCGCGATAAGGATCATTACCGCCGACACGGAAGGACCGATAACCAGCTCGCATCCGTCGAGGCTATCCGAAGGCTTCTTGTTTCCGCATACGGTGCAGTTGCCCGAATCGCCCCAGACATGCTCAAGCATAGTAATAGGTGCGGTCTCGTTTTCGTTGCACACGGTGCAGTAGCGGTGCTGTGAGCCCTCGCTAAGGCAGGTCGCGGGGGTGTCTACGACCCAATCCGACCAGGTATGCGTTGCGGCGATAGGCTCGGTTGCAGTTACCTTACCGCATACGGAGCAGTACTTTTCCAAAACTCCGTCATCGTAGCAGGTGGGGGGAGTTTCTCTGGATCCGTTCATGTTGCAGTCGTGCTGTTCAAGCAGCTTGAAGCTGTAATTACCGTGGGTATTATCGTATCCGACCGCGAAGTAATACGTGCCCGGCTGCAGCACCTCGGTATCCACGACGAGGTTACCGCTGTATCCGCCGCCCCACAAATGAGCAGCGTTGGAGTCGTAAAGGCCGTAGCTGGTACGTCCCGCTGTGGAAGCGATTGTGCTTATGGTTATTTTCTGCGGGGTGGTAATGGTGAATGCATAGTAGTCGATGCCGTCATTTACCGCGATCTGACCCTTATATTCGGTTCCCAGCAGAATCGCGTTTGCGTCAGAGATAGAATTGTTACCGGTGCTTTCATTTTCGGCAAAGCTTTCGCCCGCAGGCTCAAAGCTGACCTTGAAGCTGTAGTTTCCGTAATTGTAGTTCTTGGCTACCCTTAGATAATATGTACCCGCTTTAAGATGCAGATAAGCGTCAACACCGTTAGTATAGTCATCTCCCCACACCTTGACTTCGCTTGCATTATACAGCTCGTACCAGGTATATTCCATAGTCGTGGTTACTTTAAGGTTTATTCTACCCGACTCGGTAATAACGAACTTGTAATAATCATTGGTGTCGTTGATAGCCAGCTGTCCCCTATAATCCGTGCCAAAGGCAATACTTGACGCATACTCATAGGAGTTATTGGTAGTGGTTTCGTTTTCGGTGAAGCTTTCTTTGGCAGACTCAAAGTTGACCTTGAAGCTGTAGTTTCCGTAATTGTAGTTCTTGGCTACGCGTATGTAATACGTACCCGCGGTAAGATGCAGGTAAGCATCAACGCCCTTGGTATAGTCATCGCCCCATACCTTGACTTCGCTTGCATTATACAGCTCGTACCAGGTATATTCCATAGTCGTGGTTACTTTAAGGTTTATTCTGCCCGACTCGGTAATAACGAACTTGTAATAATCATTGGTGTCGTTGATAGCAAGCTGTCCTTTATATTCGGTACCAAAGGTAATACTCGAAGCATACTCGTAGGAGTTATTGCTGGTGGTCTCATTTTCCGCAAAGCTTTCCTTGGCAGACTCAAAGTTGACCTTGAAGCTGTAATTTCCGTAATCGTAATTCTTGGCTACGCGTATGTAATACGTACCCGCGGTCAGGTGCAGATAGCCGTCAACACCTTTGGTATAGTCATCGCCCCATACCTTGGCTTCGCTTGCATTATACAGCTCGTACCAAGTATATGCCATAGCCGTGGTTACTTTGAGGTTTATTCTGCCCGACTCGCTGATGACGAACTTGTAATAATCATTGGTGTCGTTGACAGCCAACTGTCCCTTGTAATCCGCGCCGAATGCGATTTCCTGTGCCGCGGTAAAGGAATTGTTATTGGATACGCCAATTTGCTCCTGAAAGCTCTCATCGGCAGAGGTATAGCTTATATTCAGCGTATAGTCGCCGTAGTCGTAGTTTTTGCCGACAGAGAAATAGTAGTCACCTGCAATCAAGTACAGCTCAACACCAAGTCCATTGGTATAGTCATCTCCCCACAGCTTACTGTTGAGATTGTCGGACGAAAATACCGAATACCATGTATAGCGCATGGAGGTGGTAACCTTAATATTTACCTTGCCCGAGGAAGGCACGGTGAACTTGTACCAATCCGTCGCGCTTGTCTCGCTGAGAGTGCCCATACACGGAGAATCAAAGCTGATTTGAGTTGCCGTATCGGGAATATCGTTTGTGGTATCCGCTTCAGCAGATACTACGGCGCACATACCAAGCATAAGTACGAGCGTCAGAATGAAAGCAATAACTAACTT
The DNA here is from genome assembly GCA_015065065.1 of Oscillospiraceae bacterium. GTDB lineage: Bacteria > Bacillota > Clostridia > Oscillospirales > CAG-272 > CAMEON01. The sequence goes on along the minus strand of SVQX01000007.1, from coordinate 56,211 downwards.
TTTCATTTTAGTCTTTTTTCCTTTCGTTATGTGTATTGTTTTTATATTTTTTGTTTTTGCTTTTAGATTTATCGGTGGAAAATCCGAACCGCCCAAGTCGGTGTCCCAGCTCAAAATATTCGCCGTGAGCAAAGGCGGCAAGTCCCGCCTTATCAAGGCGCAATTTTCCGTTTGAGTCTATTATATCCGTGTCAACGTCCACGGCAACTATCTCTGCCAAAAAAAGATCGTGCGTTTCCTGCGGAATTATTTGTATCACCTGACATTCAAGAGCCAGGGGACATTCGTTGATGATAGGCGCGCTTATCTTCTGCGCCTCCGCCTTGGTCAGTCCTGTCCTCTTGAACTTATCCACCTTCGCGCCCGTGTAGATGCCGCAAAAATCTGCCGCTTTCACAAGAGCTGCGGGCGTGAGATTTACCGCGAATTCGCCCCTCTCCTTTATAATATTATACGAATATCGCGCGGGGCGCACCGCGATAGTCAGCCTTGGCGGCTTCGTGTTTATTATTCCCGTCCAAGCCACCGTGATGATATTGGAGCTTTCCATATCCCCACAGGTCACCATAACGGGTGGAACGGGAGCGAGCAGCGCGCCGCCGCCCCAAGCTACCTTTGCCATAGATGCAGCCACCTCTTTCAAATAGGGTTTTCAAGGTCAACAAATTTTTTCGAGCCCTCGGCTATGCGAACAGCTCTGTACCCTTCAAAGCAGAGCGAAAGCACTCCCTCCCCTGCTTCAAGGGATATAAAATTCAGCGTTGTGTTCCGAGTATCGTAGGCATACGGCTCGCCAGTACCGAAATACTTTGACACAGCTTCCTTCCGCGTCCATATCTTCAAAAATTCCCGTCTGCGGTCCGCCGCCGATTCAAAATCCGTCAGCTCGCCATCCGAGAAAAACCGCTTTGCCATTTTGCAAAGTCTATCCTCGTCAAAGCCACTGCCAAGCTCAATGTCAACGCCGACTCTGCCTTGGGGCGAGATCGCCGCCGCCACGAATTTGTCCGCGTGTGACAAGGAAAACTCAGGCACTGCGCCATTTCCGTCAGCCACGAAATAAGGCTTACCCTTATCCGTTCTTGCAAGCGTCAAGGCTCTTGTATCAAGCCCCGCAAATTCCGCAAGCTCCAAAAGGGTGAGCAACGCGCTTCTGCGTGCGTCCGAGTTGAGTCCCGCAGAAACACCGACGAGATACTCCGCATTTTGCCCACACACCTTCAATCGGTGCTGAAGCTCAGCGGGCGCGACAGGTCTTACCTTATCAACGGCAAGGAGAATGACAGACATATCAGAACGCTTCACCCATCTGCTCCATAAGTCGCTTATTGAATTCCTCCGCCGTGTTGTATCCCATGCGCTTCTGGCGATTATTCATTGCCGCTATTTCAAGGATAATAGCAAGGTTTCTACCCGGCTTTACGGGAATGGTTATGGACGGTACTTTGATACCCAGAATATCCATTTTTTCGTCGTCAAGTCCGAGTCTGTCGTACATTTTTCCCTGCACCCAAGGCTCAAGATTGATAACGAGATTTATCTTTTCGGTCTCCTTTACCGCGCCCATACCGAACAGTCGGCGGACGTCCACGATACCGATGCCGCGAAGCTCAATGTAATATCTTATAAGCTTGGGGGCAGTTCCCACCAGCGCTTTTGCGGAAACGCGCTTGATCTCCACCGCGTCGTCCGCGATAAGTCGGTGTCCGCGCTTGATAAGCTCTATTGCCGTTTCACTCTTACCTACTCCGCTGTCGCCAAGCAAGAGCAGACCCTCACCGTAAACCTCGACCAGAACGCCGTGACGTGTCATGCGGGGGGCGAGATGGGTATTGAGAGATGCTATCATTGCCGCCATTACGGGGCTTGTTTTTTCAGCGGTACGCAGTATCGGCACGCCAATGCGGCGAGCCTCCTCCAGCATTCCGTCAAATACGGGAAGATTGGTGGTATAAAGCACAGCCACGGGCTTAGCCTCGATAAAATTCTTGATATGCGTAGCGCGTTCTGCGTCGTCAAGTCCCGAAAGGTATTTATGCTCCGCCTTTCCGATAAGCTGAAGACGCTCGGGGTTGAATATTTCAAAGAATCCCGACAGCGCAAGTCCGGGGCGATCAACCTCGGGCGTTTTCACCAATATCTCGCCGTAATTTTCGGGAACGTATATTTGCTCCAGCCCGAATTCCTCCGCAAATTGACTCAGCGGAATGGAATATATATCGTCCATACTCTTCTCCTTTCGCAAATCAGATACTTCTCTTTTTATTGTACCACATTTTTTCCCTTTTGTGAATAGATATTATAAATTATTTACAATTTCGCTTTATTAAGTTATTTTTTGCGTTTCTTCATAGAAAGGTCACAATATCGTGCTATACTGTAATAGATGAATACGTTCCGAAAGGATATAAGATATGAACGCAAGCAAAAAGCCGAAAAATAAAAATAAGATAGCCGTGATCACCGCTATCGCCTGCCTGTGCGCGGTGGCGATATTTATCGGTGTTATTGCAGTGCTTAACATCAGCCGCGATATGAAAAATCAAAAGGCAGTCGCCACCTGCGGCAGCTACGATATCCCCTATGAGGAGCTGAGATTCGTCACTCTTTACTACAAAAAAGAGCTTGAGCTGCGACACGGCGAGGGTATATGGGACGATCCCGCCTCTGCCGAAAAATACCGCGCCGAGCTTGAGGAATGTGTTATTTCCAACCTCAACGAAAGCTATGCCGTACTCACCATATGCGAAAGCTACAACATTGATCCCGACGGCGATGACGTAAAGGAATACGTTGACGATACGATAGCGTCTATGATAGAAAACGATTTCGGCGGCAACAAAGGCGAATACAAAAAGTTTCTTGAGGAAAATAATATGACCGAGCGGCTGTTTCAGTTCACCGTCAAGATCAGCTACTTACAGTCCGCTGTATTTTATATGCTCGTCGACAGCGGCGTTTATATGGAATATACGTCCAAAAACCTTGATGAGTTTATTGATTTTGTGGAGGACGAGGACAGCTACGCCCGCACTATTCACGTCTATATCGAAAACGGAAAGGGCGAGGATGCAGAGAAAAATCTTGCCACCGCTCAGATGATAAGCGCGGAGCTGAATAAGCTCTCGAGCGAGTCGGAGCGACTTGAAAAAATGCATCATTACATAAGCAATTACAGCGAGGACTTCAAGCTCACCACCACAGACGGATTTTATTTTTCAAAGAACGAAATGGACAAGGTATACGAGGAAAAGACGTTTGCTCTTGACGTGGGTGAGGTCAGCGAGGCATTTGCCTGCACCGACGGCTACTATGTTGTTATGCGTCTTGCGCCCGAGGATGAGTACGTAATGCAAAACGTCAGCACTCTGCTTACCAATTATCAGTCGGCACAGATGGGGCTGTTTGTTCAGGTCTATCGCGACAACTACCCCGCCTCCTTTAACGAGTATGGAAGATCTCTTGATCTGGTGACAATGGAATGAAAAACAGCAATCTGAATTTCAAGCCCTCAAAAAAGCGGCGCGTGCGACGTCAAAGCACAAAGAGCCGCAAGGTGGTAAAAGCGCGAAATCTTAAGCCTATCATAGCAATTTCGTGTGCCTGCCTTGCCGTTGTAGCTGTTGCCGTCATCTGGGGCTCGGTGCTTGGAGAGCGAGCGGATAAATACGCCGAAATGCAAAGTGAGGGGCGGTGGACCCTGGGCGAGGACGACGTTGCTCCTCTGCCTTCGGGCGTTCCCGTGACACTTTCCTCTCCCCTGTCCCCCTCGCAAACCGTATGGGATATCAAAAGCTACGGCGACAGAGCGGCGGGGGGCGTCACGCTTGACGTGTATTCGGACGGCACGCCGAATTATTATTCCGACGTAGGAATCGCAGCGGGACTCAGCAACAGCGATATGTACTCTCTTTCCAAAAAGGTTGCCGCCATGCACTCTGAGTCCATCCGCGTAACCTGCACGTTTTACGTCACATCTCTCGCCGCAACACCTGCGGGAGTCGATGCCGCCGTGCAGAGCTACCGTCGCGGAATTGAGCTTGCCATGCTTGAGGAATTTGCCCTTTCGGGCATGGACGAGATACTGCTTCTCGGCTGCCCCGTAGACACAGACAATACGGATGGTGGCAACACTCGTACTATTGAATTTTTACGCGAATTGACTCAAAGATTGAGTACGGCAGATCCCGATTCTCCCCCCACCGTCGGCGTAGCGTTGCCTATTGAAATGATCGACGGCATATATCACGGCGACACCTCTGCCGCCACAATTCTTGCCTACTGTGATTTTATTGCTATGGATATGCAAAACAGCGAGGACTATCCTCTTTACGGCGGCAGTGACCTTGACTACGAGCAAGGCGCGGACACCGATGACGGCGAAAATTTCTCTCCTTTGTCGGATATGCTGTCCAGATTTACATACGCATATCAGAAATATCAGCTCCGCCTCCTGTTCAACTCAGAGCAAACCTCAGGCATCACCACCGCAATATCCCACGGTTTTTATAACATTTCGGTTATAAAATAAAAAAGTCCGACTCGTTAGAGTCGCGTTCTAAAGGACAGTTTTATAAGAATACGACATATCTCGAAAGCGGTATGCCGTATTCTTATTTTATTATGTGTTGAATTTGTCATTTGCCTCCACAAATTCAGTGCTCCATCTGTCTTAACTAAAGACTACAATGGCTTTCTATTTGGTTAAGCCGCATTGTTCTTCGTAGTCCTTAATTCAGTCTTACAAACTACTGACTTAATTAAATACACTAATATTTTTCGTCAAATCCTCAAGATTTATTGACAAAACTGCAGACATGTGGTAAAATATACTCGTCACACAACTGCATATGCTAAATCCAGCGAAGGGAAAATACTTTTGGTAAAAAGTGTTTTCTCCTTTTCCTCATACCTTCGCTGGTAGAGCATTTGTGTGACAACAATTAAAGGGGATGCATTTTTTCGGTGCGTTCCTTTTGGAGCGCACCTTTTTATATGCTGATAGGGGGTATATATGAACAATAATATTCCAAAAAAGGTAATAGATATTACAGGCATAGAACTCACGCCGGGAGAGCCTTCCGTTTGTCTTGGCAACGGAGAGCAAGGCTTTGAGTGTTGTTGCGACGAGTGCGACTACTTTTTGCTTTGCTTTCCCGAATTTGATCCAGAAAGCCAAGAAAAAAATACTGCTATGGACAGCCGTGGGACAGCCTCTAACGGACAGTTTTGATATCTACCGACAGAAAGAGGACAGAGAAAAATCTCTGTCCTCTTTTCTTGACAAGTTCTGATTTGATCAAAGACGAGCCTCCGGTTATAGCCGTTCATTCATCTGTTAAGTCGGTTTAGAAGCCGTCCTTTAGAACGCAACACCTTATAGTCGTGATTTTTACAAAGCTCCGAACAAAAGCAGCATCAAAAATCCAAGTCCGAGCAATACCAAGAGGCACGGCAGAACTATAACCAGCATTGCGGACAGTATCATTGCAAATCTGTCCTTAGCGGTGATCTCTTTATCAGACATTCTGTCGCGAAAATCACGAAGCTCCTCCTTTGTAGCCGCGCGATGTCGCTTTCTGTTATTAAATAATTTCATATTTCCTCTTTAGCGAAACCCCCGCCCACAGGCGAGGGTTTCAATGTTTTTTAAGCTCTTTCCGTTCTGCGCTCGGTAGCAGTTTCGAAGGTATAATTACCGTTCTCGTCCAGCTTCTTTTCCAGACGGTGGCACGCAACGTAGTGACCGGGCTCGACCTCTACCAGAGGAGGAGGGACGCGCTTACACTTGTCGCAAGCCATATAGCATCTTGTGTGGAACTTACAACCCTCTGGAGGTCTGATGGGGCTGGGAATGTTACCCTCAAGAAGGATACGCTCCTTGCCTACCTTATCAACGTCCGTGGTGGGAATGGACGAAAGCAGAGCTACCGTATAAGGATGGCGAGGATCGGCAAAGATAGTTGCCGCGTCTGCCAGCTCTACCACGTTACCAAGATACATAACGCAGATTCTGTCCGAAATGTAGCGAACTACGGACAGGTCGTGGGAAATGAACATATAGGTCAGCTTTTCCTTTTCCTTCAGCTCCTGAAGCAGATTGATGATCTGAGACTGAATGGAAACGTCAAGAGCAGATACGCACTCGTCGCATACAACGAACTTGGGATTTACCGCAAGCGCGCGGGCGATAGAGATTCTCTGTCTTTGACCGCCGGAGAACTGATGAGGATAGCGATGAAGCATATATTCCTGAAGTCCGCACTTCTTCATGGTGTCAACCACATGCTCACGCATTTTCTGAGATCCGGAGCGGAACATCTTGTGAGTAAGCAGTCCCTCCTCGATTATCTGACCGATAGTGAAACGGGGGTTAAGGCTGGAGTACGGGTCCTGGAAAATGATCTGCATATCCTTACGGAGTGTGCGCATTTCCTTGTACTTCAAACGGGAAAGGTCAATGCCCGAATCACGCATAGCCTCATACCTTGCAAACTCGGGGTCTGCCTTCATGCTGTCGCGGATAGCGTCAATGGCAGTCTGATTTTCGTTGATCTTTACGTTGATAGCATCAATCGCGGCTTCAAGTCGAGCCTTTTTAGCCATCAGCTTATTGTACTGCTTCTGCTCCTTTTTATCGATACCGTCGTCGCTTATCTTAGAGATAAGAGTTTCGGTATCGTTCAGGTCGTTTACAAGTACGTTTTTCTGAACGTTGAGGCGGTGGATAGCCAGAATATCAGCTCTTCCGCGGTCGCCCTCTGCATCGTCCATAACGTAAAATCCGCCGACGATCTTTGCAACGTGATCCAGCTTGGTCTTTGCGTCGCTTTGTGCGAGGTTTCTGTCCTGAAGCAGGAAAAAATCCGCGTTGTCCTCGCCAACCTCATCCACCTTAGCGCAAATAGCGTCGTATTTTGCCTCGGCTTTAAGCACTGCCGCCTTGTACTTTTTGAAATGACGCAGCGTGTCCTCGATATAAGAGGGAGCCAGAATATCCAGCGTCGTGCCGTAATACATTGTTGTACCTGCGGTCTGCGGATAAAGCTGAAGCAGTACGCGACCGAGAGTAGACTTACCGCAGCCCGACTCACCTACGATACCGAGAGTTTCACCCTCGTAGATATCAATGGTGATATCCTCGTTTGCGCGGACGTAAAGCTGCTCCTTCTGGAAAAGCGAGCTTTTCGCTATGGGGAAGTACTTTTTCAGATTAGTGATTGACAGTAATTTCTTTGTGTTGCTCACTTAAACGTACCTCCTTTTCGGGATAGAAGCATCTGATAAGCTGACCGTTGCCCATATCGGTAAGGGGCGGCTCTTCCTCCATACACTTCTTCGTGCAATACTTGCAACGGGGTGAGAATTTACAGCCCTTCGGCAGGTTCAGCGGATGAGGAACTACGCCCGGAATAGGCTCAAGCTTCTCGTCCACGTTGTCAATTCTCGGAATAGACATCATAAGTCCTTCGGTGTAAGGGTGACTCATCTTGCAATCCGAGAATATAGTTCTCGCGGTTGCCTTTTCAACTACCTGTCCGCAGTACATTACTACTACGTCGTCAGCCATTTCGTTGATGACACCAAGGTCGTGGGTAATGAAAATTATAGATGTTCCCTTCTCCTTTTGCAGATCGTTCATCAGCTTGAGGATCTGCGCCTGAATGGTAACGTCGAGTGCTGTGGTAGGCTCGTCCGCGATAAGGATATCGGGCTTACAAGCCAGTGCCATAGCGATCATGACTCTCTGGCGCATACCGCCCGAAAGCTGGTGAGGATACTGACGCATTACCGCTTCGGGGTTAGGGATCTGCACGTCGTAAAGCATTTGCAGTGCCTGCTTCTCTGCTTCCTTTTTAGACATGTGCTGATGAATGATAAACGGCTCGGAGAGCTGCTTTTTAACTGTAAATACGGGGTTGAGGGAGGTCATGGGCTCCTGGAAAATAACCGAAATAAGGTTGCCACGAATATGGTACATCTCGTTTTGCGAGAGTTTTGTCAGATCCTGTCCGTTGAATAGGATCTCACCCTCCGCAACATATCCGTTGGAGTCAAGAAGGCGCAGGATACTCATAGCGGATACCGACTTTCCCGATCCCGATTCTCCAACGATACCAATGGTTTTTCCGGACTCAAGGGTATACGACACGTCGTTTACCGCCTTGACCGTTCCCTTCTTGGTCTTGAAGTAAGTATGGAGATTTTTCACTTCAAGCAAATATTTTTTATCTTCTGCCATCTGTGTTCTCCTCCTTATCTTTCAGAAGTGGATTTGGGGTCCATAACGTCACGCAAGGTGTCACCGATAATGTTAATGCAGACGGTGGTAACCGCAAGGAATATCGCGGGGAACAGCCACTGCCACCAGAAATTCGAAATAATAAGCTCGTTGTTTGCACCCGTCAGCATATTACCCCACGTAGGACGGGGATACTGAACGCCGAATCCGAGGTAAGACAGCGAGGACTCGGTAAGCATACATCCCGCAAAGTCAAGCGTCAACGTAACCAGAATTACGGAAATGACGTTGGGAAGGATGTGCTTGAACGCGATAATGGATTCCTTGACACCCATAGCCTTCGCCGCCGTTACGTACTCCTGCTCTCTTGCGACCAGCACCTGACCGCGCACGATACGCGCAAGTCCGGGCCATGAAAGCACACCAAGTATGCACATGATTATCATGATACGGGTAAGCTCACTCAGAGCCATACGTCCCATGATAGCCGACAGCAGCATAGCGAAAGGCAGGAACGGAATAGCCGAAACTATTTCAGCCAGACGCATAAGCAGAATATCCACCTTGCCGCCGAAGTAACCCGACAGACAGCCGATAATTATACCGATAATGGTAGAAATGATAACTGCGATAGCACCGACAGTCATAGTCATCTTACCTGCATTTACAACACGCTCAAAAATGGGCGCGCCCGTTGTATCGGTACCAAAGAGGTAACCCGAAAGTCCCCACTTTGCCACAAGGTCGTTATTCTCGTCGATAGCGTAGTTTTGGAACGCTCCGGAGAATATACGGGTAGCTCCCGTCGCGTCATTCGAAACCTTGCACTGACCCAGCTCCTCTCTACCACAGGAGTAGACCTTTCCGTCACTGCCAAGCACGGTAAAGTGGTACGTTCCCGACTGTACGTCAACGGCGGTAACGCCCTTTGGCATATTGAGATTCTTGTAGCCGTAGGTAGGTCCTGCATCACCGACAAAGCAAACGCTTCCGTCGGAGAGGGTCAGACAGATAATGGTATTTGCAGTAGTAGCCGCGACTATCTTTCTGTCACCGACAAATTTTTTGATATCCTCGGGTGTAGCATCATCCATATCGGTTCTCACCTTGTTATAGACGTTCTTCATACCCGTAGTCAGGGACTTGTCGCCGCCCTTTCGAACTGCAACGATATTGTTCAGTGTAAAGCTGATATCTTCAAGGGGCATAGCACTCAAATTCAAAAAGTACTCAAGATTCTGATATGCATTCTTATTACCCCAGATGTAGAAGCTTCCGTCCTTCATAAGAATGGAGGTTACCTGATATCCGCACTCCAGCTCCTTGATATTGTCAACATCGATAGTGCCATTGATCAGCTCCTCCGGCATGGGAGCAACCGAACTGCTTGCGCTTTCAGTACCAAACTGACCAAGACGGTTACTTCCCCAGCCGTAGACCTTACCACCTTCGCTGATAGCAATAATATGGTCAATGCCCGCGGAAACGAAAGCAATCTTATCCTTTGTTACCGCCTCAGGAATATCCGCAATGTCGATACCGGTAGTACCGAGTCTTGTTTCACCCCATACGTAGACCTTGCCTGCATTGGAAAGACCTACGGAGAATGTACCGTATGAATCGATCATCTTGATGTCATCCTTCAATTCAGAGGGTACATTCATCATACGGAAGCCGGGCGCAACGCTTTTTTGCGTAGGCTCGGTATACGCATCATCGTAATAGGGCATAAATTCGGGTGCAATGAACACGAAAAGGAACATTGCCACAACCACGCACATAGCAACCACCGCACCCTTGCGGCGCAGGAAATTGCGAACTATCTGGCGCGTAGGGCTTACTACTTCCTCGATATCCGCCTGTCTTGCACGCTCCGCAGCCTCCTCGGGAGTCAGCTCAAGCTCATCGGCAAGTGCATTACTGCCGCCGAAGAACATTCTCTTTCCCCATCTTTTCAGAGTAGCGAAAAAGCCCTTGGAGGGATTTTTATTATTTTTACTCATATTAAAAATTCCTCCTTACTTATTTACACGGACTCTGGGGTCAACCAGACCGTACACGATGTCGATGATGAGATTTCCCGCGAGGGACAGAATAACGTAGAACAGAGCTACAAACATAACGAGGTCGAAGTCTGCCGTGCGGACTCCCTTTATCATAAGCGCACCCATACCGTTAAGTCCGAAGGTCTCCTCAAACACGATAGAACCCGAGAAAATACCCAGGAACCATCCAACGACGAGTGTAACTACGGGAATCAGCGCATTTCTCCAAGCGTGCGAGAAAATGACCACCTTCTCACGCAGACCCTTGGCACGCGCGGTCTTGATGCAGTCCATAGAAAGGGACTCGATCATAGATGCACGGACGTAACGGGTCATTCCGCCGAGAGAGCAGAAGGTCATTGCCATCAAAGGCAAAATCAAATAATACAGCCTATCTGCCAACGCGCGGAAGCCTGTGAATTCATTACCCGGCGTGCTCATACCGCTGGGGGGCAGCCAACCAAGGTTGGAGCAGAATATCCACACGAACAGAATAGCCACGAGGAAGGTGGGCAAGCTGTATCCGATAATAGTAATAACGTTTACAGCACTATCCAGCTTTCCTCCCCTCTTAACGGCGCAGAGAATACCGAGAGGAATAGTTATTGCCAATGCGGCAATAGTTGCAAAAATATTGATAAAAATGGTGTTCTTCATGGGCTCTGCGACCACATCAACAACATCACCCTTGAGTTCATAGGAATAACCGAAATTCCCTTGGAGAATTCCGTTGTACTGCCCATTTGAAAGAGGGGCAAAGCCCATCCAACGGGCATATCTTACCAGCTTGTTATCGGTATCCGTACCGTACTGGATCTGAAACTCTTTGTATTTTTTGTCAAAAGCCGCGTCAACATCTTCGGGCTTTATTGTGTTTTTCTGAGACTGTAACCATGCTTTAGCATCGGTATACGCTCTGTTATTTGGCATAAGCTGATATATCATAAACATCAAGAACGAAAGCAGGAGGAGTACGACGAGCATATATGCCATTCTTTTTACTATATATTTTCCCATATTATAATCCTTACTCCGCCGAAAACAGCCGTTACAGGTCGGCTGAGTCATGCGTTTTTGCGTCCTTTTTATGGACGTTAGTGCCGAAGGGACGTTCCCTGCGGGATTACGCCGAGCCCTCGGCGCGGTGAAATTTGCATTTCGGGGTAGAGCTTCCTGTCGGGGAAATACCCTTTATCCGACAAGGTATTTAAAAGAAAAAACACGACGCCGACATACATCGGCGTCGCGTTCGGTTATACAGCCTGACGAAGGCGCAAAGCGCCTTCGTCAGTGGTTGTTACCAACCGATGAATTCAGAAATTATCTAAATTACTTAAGCCAGAAGATATCTGCAACGTCCTTGATGTAGTACTGGCTGTAATCGTCGTACATACCGGGATCGATGGTCATATACCAGCTGTAGTCGTAGATAGCGGAGTTGAAGCCGGTTGCGAAGTTGAAGCACTCATAGAGCGGGAACTCGCTGGGCTGACCGTCGTATACGGGCTGCTGATACAGCTCCTCAAGCATGGGAGCGAAGTCACCGATGGTCTCCTGAACAACAAAGCCTGCAGCCTTGATGTTGTCGCCGTTCTGGAAAGCGGTAACGAGAAGGTCGGTAAACTCGTTCTCGGCAGTACCGTACCAGTTAAGTACGAGAGGCATGTAGTAGTCGTTGCCAACCTTAACGGTCTTGTATGCACCGTCCTTGGACTGGAAGGTGATATCGTCGTCCTTGATGATATCAGCGGGGATCTTCTTGTAACGAACGCCGCCCTTTGCTGCATCGTATGCAGAGCCGTCAGCGTTGTATACCCAACCGTCATCCTCAAGCAGCTCGATAGCAGCATCAAGGGAGGTGGTGTATGCGTCAAGAGTCATACCCTGAGCCATAGCAGCCTTGTACATCCAACCGCCGCTATAGTAAGGTCCGTCTACAACTCCGCCGTAGCCGCCGTTGAAGTCCTTAGCAAAGGTAGGTCTGTCAAGGCAGTATGCGATAGCTGCACGAACAGCACGGAACTGTACAGGACCGAAGTCTGCACGGAAGCCGAGCTTACCGTAGCCTGCACGAGAGTAGTTAACGGTATCGTACTTGCCGTTGGAGGACTCAACGGTAGCGAGAGCCTCGTCGGTTGCATCGCCGCCGGTGATACCTGCGATAAGGTCAAGGTTGCCGGACTTCAGGTCAGCCATCTGGGTCTTATCAACGGTCTTCTTGTAGATGATCTTGTCGATAGAGGGCTTAGTGCCTTCGTAGTTGCCCTTGAAGTAGGTGTTGAGCTCAAGGACAGCCTGCTTCTCGGATACGTCGTAGCTCTTTACAACGTAAGGACCGGAGTAGGGGTAGGTAGTATCGGTGTTGGTAGAAGAAGCGTAGATGTGAGCTGCGAGAACGTAGCCGTCATCAGCATTCTCTGCCTTTGCGTAGAAGTCGTCGGTAAGGTATGCGCCGTTACCGTCGTCCTTAACGTCAGCGGTCTCGCCGAGCCAGAGAGTCTGGTAGGAAGGACCGAAGCTTGCGTAAGTAATGTCGTAGTAGTAAGGAATGTAGTCTGCAGCGATGGTTACAGAGAACTTGTAGTCGCTAAGCAGACGGAGACCGGAGAGAGTCTTGGAAACGCCCTCAGTGTCAGCGTTGGTTCCGTCATAAGCTGCAAATTCATTGTAGCCGACGATAGTCTTAGCGGACTGATGGTCTCTGGAAGCCGCCTGTGTTGCAACAGGGGTGGAGAATACGAGAGCGGTAATGAGGTAGTTCTTAGCAGTAACGGGAGAACCGTCAGAGAACTTAAGGTCATTGTGGATCTCGATCTCAAAGGTCTTGGTACCGTCCTCGTTAACGGTCTCCTTGTGAGACTTAACGACGGTGTTGTTCCATACGTAGCTACCTTCCTTGTTGGGAGCAACAGTCTCAAGTCCGGAAATCATGTTACCGATATCGTTATCGGAAGCTCCGGGAGAAGATGCGCCGAAGGAGGGATAACGGAACTTACCGGAAAGGTCGGTAGCGCTACCCATGATCAGCTGTCCATCGGTGGAATCCCAGTCGATGAGAGCGGATGCAGGGCCCCAGTAGGGGTTAGTGGGGTTGTCTTTAACACCGGTGATCTTGGTGTTGTAGAGGTCGTAGTACTCGTTGGAGTAGAGCGGGATCTCGGGAAGCAGATAATTCCATCTGGTGATGTAGTACTTCCACCAGCCTGCGTATACGTCGTCAGCGGTCTTGTAGACATCGTGGTCTGCAGGAACGTCTACGTTGTATACCATTGCCATGGAGAGGAAGTCCAGACCAAGGGTGTAATCCTTGCCGTCAACGGTGATGTAAGCCATACCGTCATCATCTTCCTTTACAGCGTCAATAGTGATATCTGCGCCGTACTTCTCGTACAGGGAGGTATAGTCCTGTCCCCATACCTTGTCGTCAAGGCTAACGTAGTCAGCCAGGGGGTCGATCACCTTTTCGGGTGCCTCGGTTGTGGTTTCGCCTGTGCCGGTAGTAGTACCTGCAGTGGTGGTGCCTTCACCGTCACCGGGGGTACATGCAACCATGCATACGAGCATAGCAGCAACAAGCAGGAAAGCCAGTAACTTTTTCATGGTTTTTTCCTCCATAAATTTTTGTTGGGCGATCTCGTCCCCGCGTTGCATCGTCATCATACAGCGTTGTGGCGGGATTCGCTCCTAATTTTGTAGTTAAACACAACTACACAATTTATATTTTACACTACTTTTGCCGATTTGTCAACCCTTTTGCATAAAAATACTGTGTTTTTTCTCAAATCCGAAGGAAAAACAAGGATTAAAAACACTTTTAAAGCGGCAATTTGCATTTTTTTGCAACACGCAATGACCTTTTCCGTCATTTATTTCCATTAGGCTGCAAAAATAATTTGCAATTTAGCAAACTTGCATCCCGACGTTGCTTCGCAACGCGGTTGCGTGCTTCTTCATCATGATCCCTATCAAAAAAGATACGGAAGGCATTGCCTTCCGTATCTTTTTTTGGTGGAGACAGATGGATTCTGAACCCCCGTTTGCGCCGAAAGCACTCCTTAGCTTCACGAATAAACGCGCAAACTTGCATCCCGACGTTGCTTCGCAACGCGGTTGCGTGCTTCTTCATCATGATCCCTATCAAAAAAGATACGGAAGGCATTGCCTTCCGTATCTTTTTTTGGTGGAGACAGATGGATTCGAACCATCGACCCCATGCATGTCAAGCATGTACTCTAACCAACTGAGCTATGCCTCCTCAATTACTCGCATATTATAACACATTTTATTTTGAAAGTCAATAGGATTTTAAAACTTTTTACCTGCTAAGAGCAAAAATAACTTTTCACGCTTTTTTATTCCTTCTACCCCCTTGACAACCTGTCAAAATTCGTGTATAATACTGTCGTAATGAGAACCCGCCGCAACTGATGTTACTCACCCGCCCCTCGGGTGAACGGAGCTTACCGTGTGAAGCGGATGGGAATAAGGTCGTACATCTGGGCGTGCCGTGGGCTTTTTGCCGCGCGGTGCGCCCTTAATTTTTTACAAAGGAGAGAGAAATGGACATCTACACCACACAAACCGCCGGCGAGCTGCTCAAGGGCAACAGCTATGCGGGCAGAGGCATCATTATCGGAAAAAGCGCCGACGGCAAGCGCGCCATGACGGTTTACTTCATCATGGGACGCAGTCAGAACAGCCGCAACCGCATCTTTGCCGAAAAGGACAACGGAGAGGTCATCATCTACCCCCACGATTACAGTAAGGTCGAGGACCCCTCTCTTATCATCTACTCCCCTATCCGCGTTTACGAAAACAAGCTGATCGTCACCAACGGCGACCAGACCGACACCATATACGATGCGCTGACTGAAGGCAAGACCTTTGAGGACGCGCTTGACAGCCGCGAGTTTGAGCCCGACCGTCCTAACTGGACTCCCCGAATCAGCGGCATGCTCACCTTTGACAAGGGCGATTTCAAATACAAAATGAGTATTCTTAAGAGTGCCGACGCCGAGGGCAGTGCGTGCAACCGCTTTACCTACTCTTATTCCCCTATCGCGGGCGTAGGTCATTTCATTCACACCTACGTATGCGACGGCAGTCCCCTGCCCACCTTCCAAGGCGAGCCTGAGCGTCTTTCAATCCCCGACTACATTGAGGAATTCGCAAAAGAGGTATGGGAAAATCTCAACGAGGAGAACAAGATCTCCCTTTACGCCCGCTCGGTCGATTTGGCAAGCGGCGAGGTCTGGAACGTAATGATAAACAAGCACGAGGCTTGATTTTTTGAAACGGAAAGGAATTTAACATGAAAGAATTTGCTCTTAAATACGGCTGTAACCCCAATCAGAAGCCTGCAAGAATTTATATGGATAACGACCGCGAGTTGCCCATCGAGGTGCTTTGCGGACGTCCCGGATTTATCAATTTCCTTGATGCGTTTAACTCATGGCAGCTTGTCAAGGAACTGAAGGAAGCGCTCGGCATGCCTGCGGCAACCTCCTTCAAGCACGTCAGCCCCACCTCGGCGGCTGTCGGAACTCCGCTTAGCGATTCGCTCAAAAAGGCTTGCTTCGTTGACGACATCCCCGACCTTGACTCCTCTCCTCTCGCTTGTGCTTATGCCCGCGCGCGCGGAACTGACCGTATGTCCTCCTTCGGCGACTGGATCGCTCTCTCCGACGAGTGCGACGAGGTAACTGCAAGACTTATCGCTCGCGAGGTGTCCGACGGAATCATTGCCCCAGGCTACACCGACAAGGCACTTGAAATTCTCAAGGGCAAGCGCAAGGGCAACTATAATATCGTAAAGATCGACCCGAATTACGTTCCCGACGAGATTGAGCGCAAGCAGGTATTCGGCATCACCTTTGAGCAGGGACGTAACAATTTCAAGATTGACAACGCGCTGCTTGACAATATCGTTACGGAGAATAAGAATCTCCCCGACAGCGCACGCCGCGACCTGATAATTTCCCTTATAGTGCTTAAATATACGCAGTCCAACTCGGTGTGCTTTGCCGTGGACGGACAGGCTATCGGTGTCGGTGCGGGTCAGCAGTCGCGCATCCACTGCACCCGTCTTGCGGGCAACAAGGCTGATATCTGGCACCTGCGCCAGCATTCGAAGGTGCTTGCACTTCCCTTCCTGCCCACAATGGGACGCCCCGACCGCGACAACTGCATCGATGTTTACATTTCAGAGCAGGCGGAGGACGTGCTTGGCGACGACGTATGGCAGAATTACTTTACCACCCGTCCCGAGCCACTGACCGCTGCTGAAAAGAAGGAATATCTTGCTTCTGTCACGGGTGTTGCACTCGGTTCTGACGCATTTTTCCCCTTCGGTGACAACATTGAGCGCGCACGCCGTAGCGGTGTTTCCTATATTGCAGAGCCGGGCGGTTCCATTCGCGACGACAACGTGATCGCGACCTGCAACAGCTACGGAATCACAATGTCCTTCACGGGAATGAGATTGTTCCATCATTAATAATTTGAATTTGTAAAACCAAGGTTGGGTAAAATCGACCTTGGTTTTTTGTTGGAATTTTTCATGCTACTTTCTGCATCAACAGAAAGTAGCCAAAGATTGACCAAAGGTTGGGAGGATGAGTTGTTGACCTCAAATTTTCAGCAAGCTCAAATTTGAGGTCTGCCTCCTCAATTCCTCCCTCCCTTTGGAAACCCACCCACCTTGGGGTTTGATTCATGGGCGGAAAGCCATCACGCAAACGCTGTGACAAATTATACAGATAGGTCGCAAATTGGAGATCAGACACGACTGATGAGCGGTAGTTTATCGGAGGAGCAACGCCGAAAAAAGATTTGAAATTTTTCTCGGTTAATTTAATTTTTAGATCTCATACGGCTTTAGAACAACCGCTCGCCCAAGGCGTACTCTTACCGACCAAGTTTCCGTCGCTCCGACGGGAACTTGGCGATATGGGTTGCCTGCAACTTTTGCGCGCGATCACGCCTTGTCCGCATACTTGCGACAAGGCGGCGCGTTTAGGAAAGTGGGTTTATTAAGGGAGAAAACCGTGGGTTTTCTCCCTTAATTCTCCTTTTGGTTACTTTTCGGAGAAGCGAAAAGTAACATAAATATCATTTAAAAAGACATCATCCAAAAAGATAAAGCGGCGCGCCTTCGCGCGCCGCAAATCATTTAATTATTCAGCATCTGCTGCAGGCTCTTCAACCTTCTTAGCCTTTTTGGATGCCTTCTCGTCAGCCTCTACCTTTACGTAGTCTACCATTCTGACGATTGCAGTTTCAGCTCCGTCGCCTCTACGTGCGCCGAGCTTAAAGATCTGGGTGTAACCGCCGTTACGCTCTGCATAAAGTGCTGCGTATTCGGTGAATACCTTGGTTACAACGCTTTCCTTGGTGATGTATGCAAGTGCCTGACGGCGGCTTGCAAGAGTATTCTTCTTACCAAGGGTTATCATCTTCTCTGCGATAGAACGAACCTCCTTCGCTCTGGTGAGCGTGGTTTCTACCTGTCCGTTCTCAAGCAGCAGAGTGACCATTCCGCGAAGCATTGCTCTTCTCTGATCGGACGGTCTGCCGAGTTTTCTTGTTCCGGGCATTTTAATTCCCTCCTTCTGCTGTTGTTCTTTTATTCAAATGAATAATGTCGCGATATCGCCGTCTCGGCGATACGCCTTGCCGCCTCTTATTATTCCTCTTCCTTTTTGAGGTCGAGTCCGAGAGAGTGCAGCTTCTGAATTACTTCGTCAAGCGACTTCTTGCCGAGGTTACGAACCTTTATCATTTCTTCCTCGGTACGGTTGGTCAAGTCTTCAACAGTATCGATGCCCGCGCGCTTCAAGCAGTTGAAGCTTCTTACGGACATGTCAAGCTCCTCAATGGTCATCTCAAGAACTTTTTCCTTCTTGGTCTCTTCTCTCTCAACCATGATTTCTGCCTTCTTTGCTTCATCAGACAAATCCACAAACAAGTTGAGATGCTCGTTGAGAATCTTGGCTCCAAGAGAAATCGCTTCCTTTGCCGAGATAGTGCCGTTTGTAAGCACGTCCAACGTCAGCTTATCGTAGTCGGTGATATTGCCAACGCGAGTGTTCTCTACGTTGTAGCTAACCTTATACACCGGCGTGTAGATAGAATCGGTAAAGATGGTGCCGATAGGTGCGGACACGTTCATGCCCAGCTGATCGTTGTGAAGCTGCTTGTTGCGCTCCTGAGATACGTAGCCGCGGCCGGAATCAAACGTAAGCTCCATGTAGAAGCGGTCGTTGGTGGACAGCGTTGCAATGTGATGCTCGGGGTTGAGGATCTCGATATCCGAATCCTGCTTGATATCACCTGCGGTGATCTCCTGCTCGCCCGTTACGTCAATTACTACGGTCTTGGGACCCTGGCAATGCAGCTTTGCTGTAATGCCCTTTACGTTGAGTACGATCTCGGTTACATCTTCAACGATACCGGGAACTGTGGAAAATTCATGCAGCACGCCGTCAATCTTGATGCTGACTACTGCCACGCCGGGCAGAGAGCTGAGAAGCACACGGCGAAGCGAATTTCCAAGCGTGATGCCGTAGCCTCTTTCAAGAGGCTCTACAATAAAAGCACCGTTTGTACCGTCTTTGCTGAGGTTTACAGTTGTAATATTCGGCTTTTCAATTTCAATCATTCCAAATAAACCCTCCTTATACTATTTTGGGGAACTGCAAGTCTTACCATGCCATATAAGGCATATACCAATTTCTGCGCCCGCGGAGATTTTCCTTTCCGCGTCGCAACTGTGCGTGAACAGCCTCGTGCAATTTCGCCGAGTGCTCTATCCAAGCACAGTGGAAATTCCGTGGGGACTTTCGCGTATTACTTGGAATAGAGCTCGACGATGAGCTGCTCGTTGAAATCAAAGTCGATATCTTCACGTGCGGGAAGTGCAACTACCTTTGCAGTGAAGTTCTTCTTATCAGCGTCAAGCCACTTCGGAGCGATTGCACCGCCTTCAGCCTCAGCCAAGCCTTTGAATTTATCGGAAGAGCGGCTGCTCTCCTTAACTGCCACTACGTCACCCGCCTTAACGATAAAGGAAGGAATGTTTACCTTCTTGCCGTTTACGGTGAAGTGACCGTGTCTTACGAGCTGACGAGCGTCACGACGGCACTCTGCCATACCCATACGATATGCTACGTTATCAAGTCTGCGCTCAAGGAGGATGAGGAGGTTTTCACCTGTCATACCCTCTTTGCGTGCTGCCTCGTCGTAGTAGTTTCTGAACTGCTTCTCAAGAACACCGTAGTATCTCTTAGTGGTCTGCTTCTCTCTGAGCTGCATACCGTACTCTCTCATCTTCTTGGAATCAGCACCGTGCTGTCCGGGGGCGGAGCTTCTGCGCTCGATTGCGCACTTGCCGCTTACGCAGCGCTCGCCTTTAAGATACAGCTTCTTACCTTCTCTGCGGCAAAGCTTGCACGCAGGTCCTGTATATCTTGCCATTAGTTTTTCCTCCTACTCTGGATTAAACGCGTCTGCGCTTGGGGGGTCTGCAACCGTTGTGGGGAATCGGAGTTACGTCACGGATGAGAGTGATCTGAAGTCCTACGGTTTCAAGCGCACGGATTGCGGACTCACGTCCTGCACCGGGACCCTTTACGTATACTTCTACGCTCTTAAGACCGTGATCAACTGCGATCTTGGCAGCTGTCTCGGACGCAGACTGTGCTGCGAACGGGGTGGACTTACGAGAACCCTTGAAGCCCAGCTCTCCGGCAGATGCCCACGAAATTGCGTTACCGTTTACGTCGGTAATGGTAACGATCGTGTTGTTAAAAGTAGATTGGATATGCACCGTGCCTTTTTCAATATTTTTTCTCTCGCGGCGCTTTTTTCCAACTTTCTTATCATTGACTTTTGCCATTTTGATGCCACTCCTTTATTTCTTCTTGTTTGCGATCGTCTTGGCAGGACCTTTTCTTGTTCTTGCATTGGTCTTTGTACGCTGACCTCTGACAGGAAGTCCCTTTCTGTGACGAATACCGCGGTAGCAGTTAATCTCTACCATGTTCTTGATGTTCAAAGACACCTCGCGGCGCAGATCACCCTCTACGGTGTAGCTCTTTTCGATCTCATCACGGAGCTTTGCGATCTCATCCTCGGTAAGGTCCTTTGCACGGGTATCGGGATTGATACCGGTTGCTGCGAGAATGTCGTTCGCGCTCTTGCGGCCGATTCCGTAGATATAGGTCAAAGCGATCTCAACGCGCTTGTTGTTCGGAATATCAACACCAGCTATACGAGCCATTTCTTTCACCTCTCTGTGTGGTTTTTTTAGCGTGGCTTTGCCACGTTATTTCTTGCCCTTTCGGGCTTAGACTGTTTTCAGTCGAGTTAAGTTTTGATCCAAGGCCTCAGGTTAACCCTGTCTCTGCTTGTGCTTGGGGTTTTCGCAGATAACCATAACCTTGCCTTTTCTCTTGATGATCTTACACTTTTCGCAGATCTTCTTAACGGACGGTTTCACTTTCATGCTGTGTTACCATACCTTTCTTGTTAATTGAGAAAATTGATTATTTGGATCGCCACGTGATGCGTCCCTTTTCGAGGTCGTATACGGATACCTCGACGGTTACCTTATCTCCGGGCAATATGCGAATATAATTCATGCGGAGCTTTCCCGAAATGTGTGCGGTCACCAGGTGACCGTTGGGAAGACGCACTCTGAAGGCTGCATTGGGAAGTGCTTCCTCTACCACGCCTTCAAATTCAATGACATCATCCTTTGCCAAGATGAATTCCTCCTTAATTTAGGCTTTGTGTTTAAATTCTGTCACGGTAAAGGATCAGAATTCCGGATCTATTCCCGTGAGGTTGATCACTCCGTCGCTCGTGAGTGCTACGGAATTTTCATAATGAGCAGACAGCGAACCGTCCGCGGTCTTTACCGTCCAGCCGTCGGGCAGCTCTTTTACAAGCTCTCCGCCGATATTGACCATAGGCTCGATTGCAAGCGTCATGCCCACCGCCAGCCGCGTTCCGCGTCCGGGCGTGCCGTAATTTGGAACATCGGGGGATTCATGAAGCTCGCGACCAACACCGTGGCCGATATAGCGTTTGACGGTGGAAAAGCCCGCTGCGCGGACAAGTCCGTCGATTGCATAACCGACATCACCTATGCGGTTGCCCGCCTTCAGCTGTTCGATTCCTGCGTAGAAGGAGTCGCGTGTGACCTTGATGAGGCGTTCTGCCTCCGCGCTCACCCGTCCTACGGGAATGGTGCGCGCGCTGTCACCGTGAAATCCGCGCCAGAAGGCTCCCACGTCTATCTTGACGATATCGCCCTCCTCAAGGTATCTCGTCCTTGACGGAATACCGTGGATGACCTCGTCGTTGATGCTGATGCACGCGCTTGCGGGAAATCCCGCATATCCGAGGAAGGAGGGTTTAGCCCCTGCCTTCTCGATATGCTCTCGGATTATCTTATCAAGCTCGTACGTGGAAATTCCCTCACGGACGTGATCTCGGGCAAGGAGCAGTGCCTCTCCCGTGATCCTTCCGGCTTCCTTCATCAGTTTTATCTGTTCAGAATTCTTGAGCTGTATCATTTAAAGGATACCTCAATCAAGTGCGTTATCTCAGCACTCTACCTTGTCAAGCGCTGCGAGCACGTCCGCCGTAGTATCGGCAACCTCGTCGCGACCGTTTACTGTAACAAGGATTCCCTTTGCCGCGTAGTATTCCTTCAGCGGCTCGGTCTGTGCGTGATAGGTTTCAAGTCGATTTCTGACCGTTGCCTCTGCGTCATCGGCTCTTACGTAGAGCTCTGCGCCGCACTTGTCACATACGCCATCCTTCTTGGGGGGGAGATATGCAACGTGATATGACGCACCGCAAGAGCAAACTCTGCGTCCGCTCATACGCTCAATGATCTTCTCATCGGGAACCTCAATATTGAGGACTACGTCCATCTTCACGCCCATAGCATCCAGCGCCTCTGCCTGAGGAATGGAGCGGGGGAAACCGTCAAGGATGAAGCCGTTGCGGCAGGATTCGCTTGCAAGCTTTTCGTTGATGATGCCTATAACGACCTCATCGGGAACGAGCTTACCTGCGTCGATATAACTCTTTGCAGACTTACCAAGCTCCGTACCCTCCTTAATAGCCGTGCGGAGAATATCTCCTGTGGCTATTGCGGGGATGTTGTACTTTGCCGAGATGTTTGCGGACTGAGTTCCCTTGCCCGCGCCGGGCGCACCTAATAAAATAAGTTTCATGCTTTTTTCCTCCGTATCAGATTGAAGGGGGTGTCATTTTACTTGATATTTTGTTCATCATGAGCCACTCCAAGGGGATTCTTATCAATCAAGGAAGCCCTTGTAGTTGCGAAGTGTCATCTGAGCCTCCAGCTCACGGAAGGTCTCAAGCGCAACGCCGACAACGATAAGGAGGGAAGTTCCTCCGAATGCAAGGCCGGAGATCGCATTCGCGCCTGCCATATCGATTGCATACCATACTGCGTAAACGATCATGGGGATTCCTGCGATAATGCACAGGAACAACGCGCCCATCAGAGTAAGTCTTCTGAGGATCTTGGTAATGTAATCAACGGTAGGTCTACCGGGACGAATGCCGGGGATAGCTCCTCCGTTATTACGGAGATTGTTGGATACTTCCACGGGATTGAAAGAAATCATGATGTAGAAGTAAGCAAACGCAATTACCAGAATGAAGTAGAATGCGATATAGGGGAAGCTTGTGTGGCCGAGGTAGCTATTTACGAATTTTGCAAAGCCGGTGTTAGGAATGAAGCCTGCAATAGTAGGCAGGATTCCTACGATAGAGCTTGCGAAAATTACGGGCATAACGCCTGCCATATCAAGCTTGAGGGGCAGATGAGTGGACTGACCGCCGTACATCTTACGTCCCACAACGCGCTTCGCGTACTGGATCGGAATACGTCTTTCGGAGTTGGTGAACCAAATAACCGCAAGAGTAGCCAGCAGAACGATAAGCACGACGCCAACCAGAAGTGCGATTCCGCCGGCGATATGAATATCACCGTAGATGCAGTAGTTCCAGAGGCTGTATGCCGTAGTAGGCATACCCGAGATAATATTTGCGAAGAGGATGATGGAGATACCGTTACCGATACCGTGCTCATTGATCTTCTCTGCGATCCACATTACCAGCGATGCACCTGCGCAGTAGCAAAGGATTACAACGATATCCTTAAAGATATATCCTTCACTCTTGCTGGTGTAAGTCATCATGTTGCTGTTACGGAGAAACAGTGTATAACCGATACTCGTAACGAGTGCGAGTCCAACCGTAACATAACGGGTAACCATGGTCAGCTTCTTCTTACCTGCCTCGCCTTCCTTAGCCCAAGACTCGAACTTCGGAATAGCGATGGTAAGCAGCTGAATTACGATGGATGCCGTGATGTACGGAGATACACCCAGTGCGAACAGGCTTGCACGGCTGAGCGCTCCGCCCGAGAACAGCTCCAGCATATAGAAGGAGGTTCCCTGAAGGTCCATGGTGCTTGAAGCATCAAACCAAGGCATGGGCAGCTGTGCGCCTATACGGTACAGCACGATAACAAGGAATGTGAAAATAAGCTTTTTACGGAGTTCGGGAATCTTCCATGCATTTTTTAATGTTTGAAACATTCTCTTATACCTCCTCTGCCTGACCACCTGCTGCTGTAATCTTCTCCTTTGCCGCAGCCGAGAAAATAGCTGCACGGACAGTCAATTTTTTAGTAAGCTCGCCGCCTGCGAGAACCTTAAGTCCTGCGTAGGGCTTGCGAATGATCTTTCTCTCGAGCAGTACAGCAAGATCTACAACGTCACCGTCGTTGAACTTGTGCTCAAGAGTGTCAACGTTTACAATCGCATAGTTGGTTGCAAACTTGTTGTTGAAGCCCCTCTTGGGAAGCTTTCTGTAAAGCGGGATCTGTCCGCCTTCAAAGCCGGGACGAACACCGCCGCCGGAGCGCGCGTTCTGACCCTTGTGGCCTTTTCCTGCAGTTTTGCCGTTTCCGGAGCCGGGTCCTCTTCCCTTGCGGTAGGAGGATGTTACGGAGCCCTCTGCGGGTCTGAGTTCATTAAGTTTCATCGTCATGTCCTCCTTAGTCGTTTACTGTTTCGACAGCTACAAGGTGAGCAAGAACCTTGATCTTGCCTGCCAATACGGCGTCGTCTGCGAGCACTGCGAAGTCACCGATCTTGCGCAGACCAAGGGACTTTGCGGTTGCTCTCTGGTTGGGCTTAGTAGCGATAAGACTCTTTACAAGTGTTACTTTTTTCATCGTCATATCCTCCTTATGCCTTAACCTGCTCTACGGGAATGTCGCGGATCTTCGCAACTTCCTCTGCGGTGCGCAACTCCTTAAGTCCCGCGATCGTAGCCTTAACTACGTTGTTGGGGTTGTCGGAGCGCAGGCACTTTGCACGAATGTTGGAAATACCTGCACACTCGAGAACGGCTCTAACCTTGCCGCCCGCGATAATACCGGTACCAAGCGCAGCGGGCTTGAGCATAACCTTACCTGCGCCATAAACACCTGTTACCTCGTGAGGAATAGTGGTTCCCTTGAGGGATACGGTGATCATATTTTTCTTTGCGTCTTCAATTCCCTTGCGGATAGCCTCAGGAACCTCAGCTGCTTTACCAAGACCTACGCCAACGTGACCCGCGCCGTCGCCTACAACCATGAGAGCTGCAAAGCGAGCGATACGACCGCCCTTAACTGTCTTGGAAACACGGTTCAGGGAGACGAGCGTTTCTTTAAGCTCAACCTCGCCCGGATTGAATTTGTTAGCCATTTCTGTTTCCTCCTGAAATGATGCCTTGATTTTTCACGTCAAGGCCAGTGTACAAACCGGATAATTTGCGCCTCTGAAATTTGCGCAAATTAGAACTTCAGACCGCCCTCGCGAGCGCCTTCAGCCAACTCCGATACACGTCCGTGATACACGTAGCCGCCTCTGTCGAAAACGACTTCTGTGATTCCCTTTTCGATTGCACGCTCTGCAATCAGCTTACCGATAGCTCTTGCTGCTACCTTATTGCCGCCGTTACCCTCGAAGCTGTCTCCGTAGGTAGAAGCTGCGACAAGAGTCTTTCCTGCAACGTCGTCAATGATCTGAGCGGAAATATTCGCATTGGAGCGATATACTGCCAGACGCGGACGAGCCGCCGTGCCGGAAATCTTGCTTCTGATTCTCTTGTGTCTCTTAAGGCGAGCCAGATTACTGTCTTTTCTCGATACCATAATGCTCCACTCCTTTCATTACTTACCGGTCTTTCCGGCCTTGCGGCGGACGGACTCGTCGATATAGCGAACACCCTTACCGTGGTAGGGCTCGGGGGGTCTCTTGCCGCGGATAACCGCTGCCATCTGACCTACTGCCTGCTTGTCGATACCCTTTACGATAACGACCATACCTGCAGTTACCTTTTCGCTGCACATCTTGTCAATTCCCTGCTTCTTGATCTCATCATCACTGGGAACCTCAAGCTTGATAGCGTCGGTCTCGGGAATGATGAACTTATCCTGAGGCATGCCGGTTACGGGCATGAGGGAGTGACCAAGGTAAAGGAGCAGATTCTTACCCTGCTTTACTGCCTTATATCCTACGCCGAGGATAGCAAGCACCTTCTGATAACCTTCGCTTACGCCGATTACCATATCGTTAAGAAGTGCGCGGGTAAGACCGTGTACGCTGCGGTCCTCCTTTTCATCGGTGGGACGCAGAACCTTCAGCTCGTTGCCCTCAACCACCAGCTGCATTCTTGTGCTGAAGGTCTGAGTAAGAGTTCCGAGCTTTCCTTTTACTGTGACTACGTTGCCTTCTGCAATTTCTACCGTTACGCCTGCAGGAATCGTGATAGGCATTCTTCCAATTCTTGACATCTTTCTATACCTCCCGTTTCATTACCATACAAACGCGAGGACTTCGCCGCCGATATTGAGGGCGCGAGCCTTCTTGTCTGTCATGACACCCTTGGAGGTGGAAACGATCGCAATACCAAGACCGTTCATCACCTTAGGCATATCCTCACAGCTTGCGTAAATACGCAGACCGGGCTTGGACACGCGCTTGATTCCACGAATGACCTTCTGCTTACCGGGCAAGTACTTCAGGGTGATGCGAATGATACCCTGCTTACCGTCATCGATTGTGGTAAAGCCCTTAATGTAGCCTTCGTCACTGAGAATCTGAGCGATGGCCTTCTTCATATTGGATGCCGGAATGTCAACAGTTGCATGCTTAACAGTGTTAGCATTTCTGATTCTTGTGAGCATATCGGCAATTACATCTGACATTTGCATTTTAAATTCCTCCTGATGCAAGTTATTATTATCTTGCTGCCACTGATGTAGAGTGGCGGCATACCGGGGGTTAAGTTCAACGCCCGAGGGCGCAGAACTTCCTACCGATAGGTGGGGGTTCATCCTTGCGGGATGATCTTCATCTTATTTTATAAAATGAAATTGTGTTTTGCTTCACACCGCGGTGTGAGGTTCTCTTATTACCAAGAGGACTTCTTTACGCCGGGGATCTCGCCCTTATATGCGAGATTACGGAAGCAGATACGGCAGATACCGTACTTACGGAGGTAAGCGTGGGGACGGCCGCAGATCTTGCAGCGATTGTAACGGCGGGTAGAGAACTTAGGCTCTGCCTGCTGCTTGTTAATCATAGACTTCTTTGCCATTTCAGTTACCTCCTATCAGTTTTTTGCGAACGGTGCGCCCATCAGGCGGAGAAGCTCGCGAGCTTCCTCGTCGGTGTTTGCAGTCGTTACGAAGCAGATATCCATACCGCGGATCTTCTCTACCTTATCGTACTCGATTTCGGGGAAAAGAAGCTGCTCTTTGAGGCCGAGGGAGTAGTTTCCGCGACCGTCAAATGCGTTGGGGTTGATACCCTTGAAGTCACGCACGCGGGGGAGTGCGAAGTTGTAGAGTCTGTCTACGAACTCGTACATTTTATCGCCGCGGAGAGTGACCTTAACGCCGATCTTCATGCCCTCACGGAGCTTGAAGTTTGCTACCGACTTACGAGCGTAAGTGGGAACTGCCTTCTGTCCGGAGATAGCGGAGATCTCTGCGATTACAGAGTCGATAACCTTGGAGTTATCCTTTGCATCACCCGTGCCAACGTTGATAACGATCTTGTCCAGCTTGGGGATCTGCATTACGCTCTTGTATTCGAACTTCTTCATCAGGGCAGGAGCAACCTCTGACTTGTACATATCTCTAAGTCTTGCCATTAGTTCTTACCTCCCTTGATAGTTTCGGTTCTGAGAACCTTGCCGCACTTTGCGCAAGCGATAGAGATGGTCTTGTCACCATTCTCCTCAACTGTTCTCGTGGTCTTTACTCTTACGCCCTTTTCACACTTGGGGCAGTAGTGAGCGACCTTGGACGCATAGATAGCACCCTCAGCATCAACGATGCCGCCCGCTTCGCCCTGACGGCGAGGCTTTACGTGCTTGTGAATTACGTTTACGTCCTTAACGATTACTTTTCCCTCCTCGGGAGAAACTGCGATAACCTCGCCCTTGACGCCCTTATCGTCACCGGACAGTACGATAACGGTATCGCCCTTTTTAATATGAAGATTTGCCATTCTGCGATACCTCCTTACAGTACTTCGGGAGCGAGAGAGAGGATCTTAAGGTAATCCTTCTCACGAAGCTCTCTTGCCACAGGGCCAAAAATACGAGTGCCTCTGGGCGTTTTGTCTTCTCTGATGATTACGGCTGCGTTCTCGTCGAACTTGATATACGAACCGTCGGGACGGTGAACGCCGTGTACACTTCTTACGACAACGGCCTTTACAACGTCACCCTTCTTTACGACACCGCCGGGTGCTGCCTTCTTTACAGCGCACACAACGACGTCGCCAATGTTTGCGTATCTGCGGCCTGTTCCGCCCAGAACGCGAATGCACATCAGCTCTTTAGCGCCGGTGTTATCGGCAACCTTCATCAATGTCTGTTGCTGAATCATTTTTTCCTCCTACTGTTTCAATACGCAACGGCGTATTTACTATTCGAATTCTTTTTCGACCGCAAATTGAAGCCTGCGGTCATCAGCTTTTCATTGCCGATAATTATTTTGCCTTTTCGATGATCTCAACTACGCGCCATCTCTTGGTCTTGGACAGCGGTCTTGTTTCCATGATCTCTACACGGTCGCCTACACCGCACTCGTTCTTCTCATCATGAGCGTGAACCTTCAGTGTACGCTTAATAATCTTGCCGTAAGTGGGATGCTTTACGTTGTCCTCGATGGAAACGACAACGGTCTTATCCATCTTATCGCTTACGACCATACCGACTCTGGTCTTTCTCAATGCTCTCTGTTCTGTCATGACTGTTCCTCCTTATGCGTTCTTCTCATTGAGAACGGTCATTACTCTTGCGATATCATGCTTTACCTCAGTCATCTTGTGAGGATTCTCAAGCTGGTTGATCGCATGCTGGAAACGGAGGTTGAAAAGCTCTTTCTTGAGTTCGGAGAGCTTGCTCTCAAG
Organism: Oscillospiraceae bacterium; assembly: GCA_015065065.1. Taxonomy (GTDB): domain Bacteria; phylum Bacillota; class Clostridia; order Oscillospirales; family CAG-272; genus CAMEON01. The sequence goes on along the minus strand of SVQX01000007.1, from coordinate 27,397 downwards.
CTCTTCGGCTGTCATTTTTCTGAGTTCATTTGCCTTCATAGCTTATGCCTCCTCTTTTACGATGAACTTGGTCTTGATGGGCAGCTTGTGGCTTGCAAGACGCATAGCCTCTCTTGCTACCTCTACATCAACACCGTCCATCTCAAACATAATGCGGCCCGGCTTAACAACTGCTACCCAGTACTCAACAGCACCCTTACCGGAACCCATTCGGGTCTCAGCAGGCTTCTCTGTGATAGGCTTATCCGGGAAAATCTTGATCCAGACCTTACCGCCACGCTTGATGTAACGCGTCATAGCGATACGGGCTGCCTCGATCTGTACACTGGAGATCCATGCGGGCTCGGTTGCTACAAGTCCGTACGTACCGTAAGCAAGGGTAGTACCTCTTGCTGCCTTACCCTTCAGTCTTCCGCGGTGTACTCTGCGGAATTTTACTTTCTTAGGCATCAACATGATTAGTTCGCGCCTCCTTCTTTCGGAGTTCTGGGAGCTCTGGGAGCTCTTTCGCCTGCGGGGCGATTGCCACCGAAGCGACGGTCACCGCCCTGACGGCGATCTCCGCCCTGACGGCGGTCTCCACCCTGACGGCGATCACCACCCTGACGGCGGTCACCGAACTTACGGTCGGGGCGATCTGCACGAGCGTTCTGAGCTGCGGGACGGTTTACCTCAGAGAGGATCTCTCCCTTGTAAATCCATACCTTAACACCGATCTTACCGTAAGTGGTGTTTGCTTCCCAGAAGCCGTACTCAATGTCTGCACGGATAGTCTGCAGCGGGATAGTTCCCTCGTGATAGTGCTCGGTACGAGCGATCTCTGCGCCGCCAAGTCGACCGGAGCAGGAGATCTTGATTCCCTTCGCGCCCATTCTCATGGTGTTGCGGAGAGCCATCTTCATAGCACGGCGGAAGGAGGTACGACGCTCCAGCTGTCCTGCAATGTTTTCTGCTACGAGCTGTGCGTTGAGGTCAGGAGTTCTGATCTCCACTACGTTGAGAGCGACGGGCATGCCCACCATCTTCTCCAGCTCCTTCTTATACTTTTCGATCTCGCTGCCGCCACGGCCGATTACCATACCGGGCTTCGCGCAGTGAATGAACACGCGAACACGGTGGCTGTCACGCTCGATCTCGATCTTCGGAACGCCTGCCTCCTGCAGTGCGCCCTTCAGATACTTTCTGATGTTGTAGTCGGAAACAAGGGTATCGCCGAACACTTCGTCTTTAGCGAACCATCTTGAATCCCAGTTCTTAATTACGCCCACGCGCAAGCCGTGGGGATTCACTTTCTGTCCCATTCGTTCTGGCCTCCCTTTCTTAATCTCTTTCCTTAACCACAATGGTTACATGGCTGGTTCTCTTAAGGATGCGGTCTGCGCTTCCCTTTGCTCTGGGCATCATACGCTTCATGGTAGGACCCGGAGTTACAAAGCACTCGGAAACGAAAAGCTTAGAGCCATCCATGTGGAAGTTGTTTTCAGCATTTGCTACTGCGCTCTTGAGAAGCTTAACGAGGTACTCGCTTGCACCTCTGTTAGTGTTCTTAAGAATCGCCATAGCAGTATCTGTATCTTTTCCTCTGATAAGGTCAAGAACGATCTGCACCTTGCGAGGGGAAATTCTTGCATGCTTTAAATATGCAGCTGCTTCCATTTCTTATCTCCTCCCTCTTACTTATTCGACGTCTTAGAGCCTGCGTGGCCCTTAAAGGTACGGGTAGGTGCAAACTCTCCAAGCTTATGACCGACCATTTCCTCTGTGATATATACCGGAACGTGTTTCTTACCATCATGAACCGCGATAGTATGACCTACAAAGTCCGGGAATATCGTGGATGCTCTCGACCAGGTCTTGAGCACTTTCTTTTCATTCTTCTCATTCATTGCGCAAACTCTTGCATAGAGCTTCTCTTCAACGAAAGGAGCTTTCTTAAGGCTTCTGCTCATTTAATATTCCCTCCTTATTTAGCATTTCTGCGCTTGACGATAAACTTGTCGGTGCGAGCCTTCTTGTTTCTCGTCTTATAGCCAAGTGCAGGCTTACCCCAAGGGGTTACAGGCGACGGATGTCCGATGGGGGACTTACCTTCACCACCACCGTGAGGGTGATCGCAGGGGTTCATTACAGAACCGCGAACTGTGGGGCGGATGCCCTTATGACGGGTCTTACCGGCCTTACCGACCTTAACGGTGTCATGCTCGTAGTTGCTGACCTGACCGATGGTTGCCTTACAGTCAAGGCGGATGATTCTGACCTCACCCGAGGGCAGACGCACCTGAGCGATACCGCCATCCTTGGAAACGAGCTGAGCCATAACGCCCGCAGAGCGAACAAGCTGTGCGCCCTTACCGGGATAAAGCTCAATGTTATGGATGAAGGTACCGGTAGGAATGTTTGCAAGGGGAAGGGTGTTACCTACCTTGATATCCGCTTCTGCACCGGAGTACACAACGTCACCGACCTTGAGAGATTCGGGAGCGATAATGTAGCTCTTCTCGCCTGCCTCGTTCTGGAGGAGTGCGATGTATGCAGTACGGTTAGGGTCGTACTCGATAGCGACTACGGTTGCGGGAGCAGTGCTCTGACGCTTGAAGTCGATAATTCTGTACTTGACCTTGTTTCCGCCGCCGCGATGGCGAACAGTGATGCGGCCGTAGCTGTTACGACCTGCGTGCTTCTTCTTGATTACTACAAGGCTCTTCTCAGGAGTATCCTTTGTGATGACAGCCTTATAATCCGGCACCGACATATTTCTTCTTGCAGGTGTCGTCGGTTTATACTTAATTGTTGCCATTTATTTAGACCTCCCTTCCTTAAATGAGTCCTTCGAAGAACTCGATGGACTTGGAATCAGCAGCCAGGGTGACGATAGCTTTTTTCCACTCGGAGGTGTATCCGTAGTGAACGCCCATGCGCTTCGGCTTCTTTTTCATGTTGATAATGTTGACAGCGGCAACCTTAGTGCCGGGGAACATCGCCTCAACTGCCGCTGCAACCTCAGGCTTGGTCGCGCCGCGCTGTACCTTGAACGCATACTTCTTAGTCTCGCCGGCGAGCATATCCATGGTAGCCTCGGTGATAATCGGCTTAATGATTACATCCTCAAGCATTTTCATTTGACATATACCTCCTCGAGCTTCTTAACAGCTGCAGCGGTAATGATCATCTTATCAGCCTTCAGAATGGAATATACGTTGATCGTGCCTGCGATGCAAGTTTCAACCTTCTGAATGTTTGCGCAGCTCTTTACGGTGAAGTTGTTAACTTCAGGGAGAACGATCAGCGCGCGGCTGTCAACACCCAGCGCCTTGAGCATAGCGGTCATGGTCTTGGTCTTGTACTCATTGCACTTGATGTCGTCCATAACGATAAGCTTGCTCTCCGCTACCTTAGCGGAAAGTGCGCTGAACAGAGCGATGCGCTTCGTCTTCTTATTCAGGTCGGTACGATAGGAGCGGGGCTTCGGGCCCAGCGCGATACCGCCGTGTGTCCACTGAGGAGAACGGGTAGAGCCCTGACGAGCACGGCCTGTACCCTTCTGTCTCCAGGGCTTTCTGCCGCCGCCCGATACCTCGGAGCGGGTGAGAGTGGACTGTGTGCCCTGTCTCTGGTTGAGCAAATATGCTCTGGTTGCGGCGTGAAGGACAGCAGCATTGATGTCTGCGCCGAAAATAGCGTCTGCAAGAGCCATCGTTCCTACGACCTCTCCTGCCATGTTGTATACACTAACGTTTGGCATGTTTTATATCCTCCTTCCGCTTATGCTTTGATCGCGTCGCGTACGAACACGATACCGTCGCGAGCACCGGGGATAGCGCCCTTGATGGCGATAAGGTTCTTTTCGCTGTCGATCTTTACGATTTTGAGATTCTGAACGGTTACCTGCTCGTTACCGTACTGACCCGCCATCTTGTGATTCTTAAAGATTCTTGCAGGGTCAATAGAGCCCATGGAGCCGGGCTGACGGTGGATAGGACCAACGCCGTGAGTCTTCTGAAGCATGTGGTGATTCCAACGCTTTACAACGCCCGTGTAGCCGTGTCCCTTGGTCATACCTGTTACGTCGACCTTTTCGCCTACGGCGAAGGTTTCGACGGTAATGACGTCGCCGACATTGTACTGGGAGCAATCATCAAAGCGGAATTCCTTGAGGTGCTTCTTTGCAGCAAGTCCGTTCTTTGCAAAATGACCTTTTTCAGCCTTGTTTACGTGCTTCTCCTTGATTTCCATGAAGCCAAGCTGAACGGCGTCATAACCGTCGTTTTCTGCGGTCTTCTTCTGTGCTACCACACAAGGACCTACCTCAACGAGCGTTACGGGGATAACGTTTCCGTTCTCGTCGAAGATCTGAGTCATACCGATTTTCTTACCGATAATACCCTTTTTCATTTTTGTTTTCCTCCTGTAAATTATTGGTTGGCCAAGGGTGGATAGTCAAGATCTGACATCCCAAGGACAACTTGACTTACAAAGTTACCGATCCACTTGCGTGTCGGCTGTTCTCTTTGTGCGCTTGCGCGCTTTGCGGCTCTCCGTGGGTCAGCGGTCACCGCTCCTTGTCGGGATACGCCCGACTCGTTTGTCGCGTTTAAGCTCTCCGATTAAAGCTTAACCTCGATCTCAACGCCTGCAGGCAACTCAACGTTCATGAGCGCATCTACAGTTTTCTGAGAGGGCTTCATGATGTCGATCAGTCTCTTGTGAGTTCTGGTCTCGAACTGCTCGCGGCTATCCTTATACTTGTGTACCGCACGAAGGATCGTTACGATCTCGCGATCGGTGGGAAGCGGGATAGGACCGGAAACCTCGGAACCGTTTGCCTTTGCAACAGCCACGATCTTCTCTGCCGCAGCATCGATGAGAGTGTGGTCGTAGCTCTTAAGACGAACTCTGATCTTTTCCTTTACTGCCATTGATTTTTCCTCCTTTTAAAATTTCGCTTTGCCGCGAGCGCCGTCCCCGTATTTTTGGCGACTCGGGACTCAGCGACTTTCAAAAAGCGGGGAAAGGTGGTTCAGCACTCGCCCGTGCGTTCCTTTTTCTCCCCCATAAAAAACGGTCTACGCCAATATTTTGGATCCGTGACCGCACACTACGGGTAAGTTAAACGCATTTGCGCTTGCCGAAAGCTTTTTTCGCCCGATTTTCGGACATACTCCGCAGAAATTACCTCACAGGACATCGGAATCCCACGAGCAACCTCCTGCATCAACGCACATCAAGCTCCACTATTATACTATATTTTTGCATTTTTTTCAATAGTTTTTCAAAATTTTTCTCCACGAAATTGCACGAACTTTTCAAGTTCGTTTTGTATACTATGCACAAACTTTTTTCTTTTCTCCTCCCTGCCCGAGCCACTCAAACGCGATTTTGAGACCAATTCCCCCTCTCACGCGCGCACGCGTGTATATATAATAAAAAGGATGACTTTTGGCGGCCGCCGACGGGCGGTTACGGTGCAACAGCAGTCAAGAGCCGACCGTGCGTTTGTATCTGTCAAATATTTTTTTGCGTTTCAGAATCAAAAAATCAAAAAAAGACCGTCCGAAGCTGCTTTTGTTTACAGAATGTTCATGTGTTTGGATTATAATATGTGTGAATATACATTTTTGAAAGGAATTCCCTATGAAAAGCACACCCTCATCTCGCCCGTGCGTGAGGCTATGCGCGGCAATAGCCGCAATATTGGCAGCAGTGGGCGCGATATTCGGCTCACTCATGCTGTTTTTAAATTACGACGCAGGCGTAGGATATTTCAAGTCCAACGCCGTCACCGTCATTTTTACGCTGTTTTACGTTGGCGGAGTCATCTGGCTGTTGCTGTCCGCCATCATAGCCAAGCAGGACAGATCAAGCGAAACGCCGACAAACGGCAAGCTGAACGGCGTTTTTGATCTGATCGCCGCCGCGACAGCAATCGCTACCAGTGTAGTCTGGGCGCTATTATATTTCGTTGGAAGCCGAAGCAACGCTATTTCCATCGTGACCGTAATCTGTGGCATTCTGTCGGCACTCTACTTTGCATCCCACTTTTTCAGAGCGCGCAGGTCTGCGCCCTCCGCGAGCGTGGCAGCACTTTTGGGTTTTGCCACCGTTCTGTGGCTGATATCTATTGTGGCGTATATGCATTTTGACAATTTCGTCACCATGAATTCGCCTATCAAGACCCTGCTTGTCTTCGGCCTTGCGGCGGCAATGTTTGCAACGCTCGCCGACGTCCGCCGCCTTATCGGCAGGCATATCCCCCGCTATTCGCTGTCCGCACATTCCATAACCCTATTCTGCGGCTGTGCATCATCAATCCCCGTTATTCTTTACGGCATCATCTCCCCCATCTCAGACCCGCACTACACCGCGGCAGCGCTTACCGTGCTTGGACTCTCCGCGCTATCGGGCGCGCGCCTTTACACTATCGCCCACGGCGCGTGTTCGATTTCATCCGATACCCGAACCGAACCGACTGCTGATATTCAGGAGGAAAGAACCGAACAATGCGAGTGACTGCAAGCGTAAGAATACAGTGGTTTCACAACGAGCTTATGCGCGGCTCTTATCCCAATGCGCCACGCATCGCCGAATTTTTTGGAATTTCGACCAGACAGGCGCAGCGTGATATCGACCTGCTCAAAAAGCAGTACGGCGCGCCCGTAGCTTTCGACCGCAAGCACGGGGGCTATTACTACGAAGCCGAATTCAATCTCCCCGTTATGGTCACCACCGAAAACGACGATATCTTCAGAAGCATCACGCAAAACCCCTTTGCGCAAAATGATCACGGCGCAGACAGCCTAATCATCCAAAGCCAGATCCCCTACACCGCCACGGTGGAGATAAAGGACAAGCTGACGGTGCTTGAAATGCGCTCCTACATTATTGCCACCGAGAAAAGAAACCGCTTTCTCTGCGAATTTCACAACGTGGACAGATTCCTCTGTGCCATCTTTGCGGCGCGGTCGGGAATCACCGTAATTGAGCCCGAATGGCTTCGCACCAAGCTTTTCGATATGATAAAAAAGGTAGAGGACGCCAACCCGCGCGAATAAGAAAATCAAAACATAAGCAAAAGCCTGCCAGCTTGGCAGGCTTTTGCTTATGTGCAATCGTCGAATTAATATTAATAGTCGGGTATGAGCGCTACGTCAACGTAAACCTCAACCGTGAGATTCATGTAGTCAAACAGAGAGGGAGTGCCCTTGGAATTAAAGCATACAACGTCGTTGGAGGTGTAGAGCTGCTCGAAACCGGTATATCCTTTAGCTTCAAGCTCTTCAGCAGTGGGAAGTCTGTAGGTTCTGGAGCCAAGGAATGCCTCCGCATCATAGTTTGAAGCAGAATATCCTACACCGAGGTCCTCTTCGTCGGGATTGGAGAGAACCACGAGATACGTACCGCCCTCGCCAAGCTCGTCATCGTCGAACTGGATTATCAACTCATCATTGTCGTTATAATTTTCAAAGGTTTCGGTTGCAACAGGCTCGGTTGCAACGGTCTTTGCATAACCGTCTCTGAGAATCGCCTTTTCGCTCGTGCCCTCACCTTCAACCCAAGAGTAAAGGGTGAGAACGAGAGTTCCGTTGTTATCGTTCCAAGAGGGGCATCCTACGTATATACCCGCAAGGCAACCCTCGGTTACGGTAAACTTGGTAGCAACGCTTTCACCGGGAGCAAGCTTCTTCGGATAGCGACCGAATACTTCATTGCCATCCGCGTCCACAACGTCCTCACCGAGAAATACCTTCTCTTTGCTGTAATCCATCTCAACGTCGTCACCGCCGTCGTCGTCGTCCTTTGTGGTTTCACCATCGTCACCGGTGGTAGCAGCGCCGTCGTCGGTGGTAGCCTCACCGTCATCGGTGGTAGCCTCACCGTCGTCAGTGGTAGCCTTACCGTCGTCGGTAGTAACATCGCCCGTGCCGGTTTCGCCGTTGTCAGTGGTTACGTCACCCTTGCCTGTTCCGCTCTCGGACTCAGCAGCAGTGGTATCCGTGGTACCGTCGCCGTGATCGGGGTTACATGCACACATAGCAACCACAAGAATGAGTGCAAGTGCAAGTGCAATTAACTTTTTCATTTTGAATTCTCCTTTTAAAATTATGGATTATGGGCATTCCCATACGGGTACATTATAACAGTTTTCTTTTTAAAAATCAAGGGATTTTTGCGCATTTTAAAATTTTTTAACATTCGTTATACTTTTTATTTACACCATCTCGTCACCATGCACAAGTATCGAAGCGTCTTTTTGTACCATTATCACAATGCCCGCTTTCTCTTTTGCGACGAAGTGTGGATTTGACACTTCTGTCTCCCCTTGCGTATTATATGCAGTAGTATAATATGTTGAGAATATCGAATAAACTCAATGTTTGGTTTTAAACGATTTGTTTATTTCACCTTCACCTTGAATGTTTTGGAGCATCTGGGGCATCTTACCGTATGCTTTCCGCTTTTACGGGGCAAGCGAAGCGTTGCCGAGCAATGGGGACACGCGCGGAATATATGTGCGGCGGTATCCATTGCCGACAGGCGGCGCTTTTTTGACTTGAACAGATTTTTGAGCTTTGATTTCTGACGCAAGAACCACATATTCTCGCGGCGGCGCTTATCTATCTTTCGTGACATCATTCTGTAAATGGCAAACACCAGCGTCAGTATGGATATGGCGTAAAGCACGGCAGACACTATGGCAAAGGGCATGCTGCTGTAGCCCAGCACCTGAAATACCGTGGATAATACAAGGACAATTATCTCAAAGAGAAAAAGTGCGTAGTACAGCTCGTCAGCGCCGTATCTTCCGTACATAAATCTTGCTAATTTCGTTTTGAAATTGCCCATTTGAAATTCCTTCCTTAACTTACTTTGTGCCGTAATGGCAGGGCGGAGTTGGCGTGGCGTTTGCCAGCATCAGCTTGATGCGGTTCTCCTGATTTATTTTGGTCGCGCCCGCATCATAGTCTATTGCGACCAGATTGACGTGGGGGTAGCGCTCCTTTATCGGCTTCATCATGCCCTTTCCCACGATATGGTTTGGAAGGCAGCCGAAGGGCTGCGTTATTACGACGTTGTTTACGCCCTCGTCGATAAGCTCCAGCATTTCCGCGGTGAGCAGCCAGCCCTCTCCCATTTTCGCGCCCATGCCGACGTAGTCGCGTGCAAGCGTACGCGTACGAGTAAACGGAGTGGGAGGATTGAAGCTTCCCTCCTTATCAATTATGTCGATAAGGTCCTTTTGCTTTTTCAAAAAGAATTTGTCGGCGATCTTATATACCTTCGCCTTCATTTTGCCAATACCGTACAGCTCGTAGTCCACGATGGAATTGGTCACAACGTACAGGCAAAAGTCGATAAGTCCCGAAAGCACGGGCTCAGCACCCTCCGACACCAAAAAATCCTCAAGCTGATTGTTGCCGAGAGGCGAAAACTTGACGAATATCTCACCTACGATTCCCACGCGCACGGCGGGTGCGGTGCGGCGGTCACGTCCGCCAACGTCAATGGCGGCAAAGGAATCTATTATTCTGCGATACGTCCGTTTGACCTCGGAATACCTTATGCGACTCGCCGTCATTTCCCTCGCCAGCCGCTCACTCCACTCGTCCGCAAGTGCCTCTGCCCTACCCTTTTCAAGCTCGTAGGGACGGGTCTGATTCACAAGCGTCAAAAGCAGGTCGCCGTACAAAATTCCGTAAAGCAGGCGGTGTATCATGGGGAGCGTCAGCTTAAAGCCGGGGCAGGATTCAAGTCCCGAAAAATTAAGCGAGATAACGGGAACGTATTCAAAGCCCGCGCGCACCAGCGCCTTGCGCAGAAGTGATATGTAATTGGATGCGCGGCATCCGCCGCCCGTCTGTGTCAGCATCAGCGCCACCTTGTGGGTGTCGTAGCGCCCGCTTTGCAGAGCGGCAATAAACTGACCGATAACAAGCAGTGCGGGGTAGCAGGAGTCATTGTGGACGTATTTGAGTCCCGCGTCAATAACGGTCTTGCTGTCGCCGTGAGTGCCGTCCTCCAGCAGCTCGGTATTATATCCGTAGTAACTGAACACGTTTGCCAGTATCTTAAAATGCCTTGGCAGCATTGTGGGAATGAGTATCTTATAGGTCTTGCGCATCTCCTCTGTAAACACTACGTTACAGGTATCCGTGCGCTCACATTCGTTACATTCGGCACATTCGACGCATTTATTTTTGACATCAGCACTCATACCGTCGCCTCCTCTCTCTCGCGCTCGCTCGCACCTGCGACAGCCGTTTTTTGCTTACCCTTAGCATAATCCAACGCACCGATAAGACTGCGGAGTCGGATTGTGACCGCGCCGAGGTTGGTTATCTCGTCTATTTTGATCTGGGTATACAGCTTTCCGCCGCTCTCAAGGATAGCTCGAACCTCGTCGGTGGTAACGGCGTCAATTCCACAACCGAAGGAAACGAGCTGAACCAGCTGAACGTCATCATGCTCGCAGGCGTACTGTGCCGCCGCGTAAAGGCGCGCGTGATACGTCCACTGGTTGAGAACATGCACCTTTTTCGCCTTTGCTATGCCTCCGATGCTGTCCTCGGTTACTACGGCAAAGCCGAGGGAAGCCGCCAGCCTGTCGATGCCGTGACCTATCTCGGGGTCGACGTGATACGGTCTGCCCGCGAGGATCATTATCCTCATGCCCTTGGCTCTTGCCCACCTGATAGCCGCCTCGCCCTCGCGGCGAATGTCAGCCATCCAATCGGCGTAAGCCTTAAGTCCGCGCGACACGGCACGCTTGATCTCGGATCTTTTAAAGCCTCCAAATCTATCTTTTAGTGCTTTATGCAGTCCGTTTACGAACTGTCGCTCGTCGTTGATATTCAAATAGGGATAAAGGAAATCCACGCCCGCATCGCCTATGCTCTCCATATTGCCGCGAAGCAGCTCGGAGTAATATGCCACCACTGGGCAATTGTAGTGGTTGTCGCTTATATGCTCGTCCACGTTATAGGTAAGGCAGGGATAGAATATAGCGTCAACTCCCTTTTCTATCAGCGCCTCTATATGACCGTGCATTATCTTGGCGGGATAGCAGGCGGTGTCTGAGGGAATGGAATACTGTCCCTTCGTATACATAGAGCGACGGGATTCGCCCGACAGCACCACCTCAAAGCCGAGAGATGTGAATATTTCGTGCCACAGAGGCGCAAGCTCGTACATTCCGAGCGCCATGGGCAATCCCAGCTTGCCGCGTCCGCCGTCCACCGATCGCTCCTCAAGAGCAAACAGCGCGTCCCGCTTATATTTGTGAAGGTTGGGGATAAGCTCGGTATCACCGCTTTTTATTCCCGCTCCCTTTTCGCATTTGTTGCCCGATATGTATTTTTCACCGTTTGCAAAGGTGTTGACTGTAATATTGCATTTGTTGGTACAGCCGTGACAGCGCGCCGCACGGGATTCGTGCGTAAAGCCTTTCAGCTCGTCCGCTGTCAGCACCGTCGACTTGTCAAGGCAAAGTCCCTTGGCATACAGCGCCGCACCAAACGCGCCCATAAGCCCCGCAATCTGCGGGCGTATTACCTCGTGTCCTATCTCCATTTCAAACGAGCGAAGCACCGCATCATTGAGGAACGTTCCCCCCTGCACCACGATCTGCTCGCCAAGCTCCTCCGCGCTCGCCACGCGAATGACCTTATAAATGGCGTTTTTGACCACGCTTCGGGACAGTCCCGCGGATATATCACCCACCGTCGCGCCGTCCTTTTGCGCCTGCTTGACGGACGAATTCATAAACACCGTGCATCTTGTTCCAAGCTCCACGGGTGCTTTTGCCACAAGTCCGAGCTTTGCGAACTCGTCAACCTCGTATCCCATAGAGCGGGCAAAGGTTTCAATAAACGAGCCGCAGCCCGACGAGCAAGCCTCGTTGAGCATAATGGAGTCAATGGCGTCGTCCTTTATCTTGAAACACTTTATGTCCTGTCCGCCGATATCGAGTATGAAATCCACACGGGGATTAAAATATTTTGCAGCAGTAAAGTGCGCCATGGTTTCCACAAGTCCTGCGTCGATATGGAAGGCATGGCGGATAAGCTCCTCTCCGTAGCCCGTAACGCAGCTTCCCATGATCCTTATTCTATCGCCGCAAAGCTCGTATATCTCCCGCAGCTGCTCCTTGACGATGTTTACGGGATTACCTCGGTTGGAGTCGTAGTAGGAATATACTATCTCCCCATCCTCGCTCATAAGCACCAGCTTTGTGGTAGTGGAGCCACAGTCGATGCCGAGATATGCGTTACCCGAATAGTCCTTGGGGTACACCGATTTTACGGACGCCCTTGAGTGGCGCGCGCAAAACTCGCGATATTCCTCCTCGCTCTCAAAGAGCGGCCCGGTATGTGCCGCGACAAGTCGCTCGCGAGTGCTTGCCTCCACTCCCGCGATAAGCTCGTCCATGGTTACGGCGGAGTCAAGCGCTGACGCATATATTGCCGCGCCGAGCGCAACGGATATCCTTGCGTATTCGGGGAATATTGCATGCTCGTCGTCAAGCTTCAAGGCGTCCTTGAATGCCTTACGAAGTCCCTGACAGAAATACAGGGGTCCGCCGAGGAACATTACCTTGCCTTCAATTTTTCGTCCCTGCGCAAGTCCGGCGATAGTCTGGCTTGCAACCGACGCATATATGCTGGCGGCGATATTTTCCTTCGCCGCGCCCTGATTGAGGAGGGGCTGAATGTCCGTCTTTGCAAAAACGCCGCAACGGGATGCGATAGGATATATCTTGGTGGCGTTCAGGCTGAGTCGGTCAAGCTCCTCCACCGTAACGTCAAGCAGAGTCGCCATCTGATCGATAAACGCGCCCGTACCGCCCGCGCAGGAGCCGTTCATACGCTCGTCCATACCGCCCTTGAAAAAGATGACCTTTGCATCCTCTCCTCCAAGCTCGATAACAGCCGACATATCCGGCTCCAGCCTCTTTACCGTTTCTCCCGTGGCAAACACCTCCTGAACGAAGGGTATGCCCGCAGAATTAGCCATGCCAAGTCCCGCAGAGCCCGAAATTGCCGCTCTTACGGGTCTGTCGCCCACAAGCTCACGGACGCGAAGCAAAAGCTCCAGCGTTTTCGGTCTTACCTGCGAAAAGTGTCTTTCATAGCACGAATATACGAGCTGTCCGTCACAATATACCACCAGCTTTGCGGTGGTAGAGCCTATGTCTATGCCTATCGCCGCGGGGACAGTTGCATCCAGGCTTTTCCATCCGTCGGCGGCATTTGGCGTTCCATTCAATGACATATCGGCGCTCCTTTCTTTCTTCCGCTCCCCAAAGCGGCGCGGAAACAGTCTATACGATTTTTATATTATCACACAAAAGTGAACCCCGTGTGATGATTTAACGAGGTTCATCTAAAGTTATTTTTTATTTTTAAACACAAACAGCTTGCTCAACACGTAATTTGCAACTACCACCAATACGGAGGTGATTATCTTTGCTATAAATTCCGCCGTAAAGGAAATGCCAAGCAGCGTGGGCGGCGCAGAGTCGTTTATCCACAGCTTGAGCAGGTAGATAAACGCATAGGTCGACACGATATCCAAGATAAGGGTCAGCACTCTTGAGCCTGCGAACAGCGTGAGCTGACGGACAAGCGTGCCCTCTCCCCTCTCCGCGTCGGTAAATACCCAGCGTCTGTTAGTGTAAAACGCGGTAAGCACCGCCGCCACCCACTGCAATATCTGAATTACGAAATAGGTGACAATATAAGCCGTGGATTCTGGCGCATCCATAGGAATATTCAGCGCGTGCTCGGCGATCCAAAAGCACAGGCTGTACGTTCCGAGTCCCACCGCGGTGGTAAGCACTCCGAATATGAGATACATTATTATCTCGCGATATTTTTTAAAAAGCTCTTTCATCTTCAATTTTGCCCGACGACGGACGGGTATCAGCCCTCGATTTTGAAGGTGGTGCCGTCCTTTGTATCAACGAGCGTTACTCCTTTATCGGCAAGGTACGCGCGAATCCTGTCCGCCTCGGCGTAATCCTTGTTTTTCTTTGCGTCGCGGCGCTTCTCAATAAGCTCAAGTATCTCCTGCACGAAGGGGTCGTCGCTGCCCTGCGCGGGTGCGCCGTCGGCCTCGTCCTTTTCGTCAGCCGCTCTCAATTTTTCAGCCGCATCAATAAGATTCAGCGACAGCACGCGGTCAAAGTCCGCAAGCAGCGCAAGCTTGGTTGCGGCGTTTGTCTTGAACTTGAGAACGTCGTACAGCGCGGTCACTGCCAGAGAGGTGTTGAGGTCGTTATCAAGTGCTGTCACAAATCCCTCGCGCAGCTTTGCATAAGCCTCGGAGTCTATCTCCTCACCCTCTGCCGCCTTAAGCGCGGCGATACGCACAATCAGCTTATCGTAAGCGACCTTCGCGTTATCCATGTTCTCCCAAGAGAAAACGAGCGATTTGCGGTAGTGCGACTGCAGGCAGAAAAAGCGGTAGACCATGGGATCGTAGCCCTTCTCCTCAAGCAGTGAAACGGTCAGGAATTCACCCTTGGACTTGGACATCTTGCCGCCCGTGGTATTCAGATGCAGAACGTGGAACCAGTTGCTGCACCACTCGTGTCCGACATAAGCCTCACTCTGCGCTATCTCGTTGGTATGGTGCGGGAATGCGTTATCTATTCCGCCGCAATGGATATCAAGGTACTCGCCAAGATACTTCATGCTGATACCCGAGCATTCGATATGCCAGCCGGGGTAACCCACTCCCCAAGGAGAATCCCATTTCAGCTCCTGCGAATCAAACTTGGATTTCGTGAACCACAGAACGAAGTCCGCGCGGTTCTTTTTGTTATCGTCGGCATCAACACCCTCGCGCACGCCGACCTCAAGGTCCTCCTCCTTGAAATCGTTGAATACGTAATACTTTTCAAGCTTGGACGTGTCAAAATACACGTTTCCGCCCGCCTCGTAAGCGTATCCCTTTTCAAGTAGTGTCTGAATAATGTGAATGTACTCGTCAATGCAGCCCGTAGCAGGCTGAACGATATCGGGGCGGCGAATATTCAGCTTTCGGCAATCCTCGAAAAATGCGTCCGTATAGTATTGTGCTATCTGAAGCACCGTCTTATTCTCGCGGCGCGCGCCCTTGAGCATCTTATCCTCACCCGTGTCGGCATCGCTCGTAAGGTGTCCGACGTCGGTGATATTCATAACACGGGTAACGTCATATCCCGCATATCTGAAATATTTATCCAGCACGTCCTCCATGATGTAGGTGCGCAGGTTTCCGATATGGGCGAAGTGGTAAACGGTAGGTCCGCAGGTATACATGCTGACCTTGCCCTCAAATCTCGGAACAAAAGGCTCTCTTTTTCTCGTGGCAGAATTATATAAAAGCATATCTCTATGTCCTTTCTCGGTTTAATTTCTATGTATATCAAAGCTTTTTGGCAAACCAAGCCGCGCTTTTTTGCGTAAGATGCGCAAATTTTTCACGCTCGCCTCGGTCTGCCGTAAGATGGGAGGTCTTTATCTCAAAATCCAGATACATTCCCGCGCGGTCGGCAAAGCCGATAGCCGTCAACCCTTTTGCAAGGTCGTCGACGTCCATTGTACTGCGAGGATTACAGGGCAAAAGGTGCGCATCCGTTTTGCCGTCGTTGCCATGGATATGGAGCGCGGTCAGCCGCCCGCCTATCACCGACAGCTCCACCGACTGGCACAGCCCCGTAATATTCGCGTGTCCCGTATCCCAGCACACTCCTGCTTGCAGCCTGTCGGCAAGCAGAACGATATCCTCGGCGCGACAGCCGAAAACCTTATCTCCCGCAACGCTTTTATAGGGTGTGCCCGCCATGTTTTCAATGGCAAGTCGGACACCCTGCTCCCTTGCGCGGTGGCAAACGGGAGTCAGAAAATCAATATTTTTCTCTATCCATCTCTCGTGACAACATCGCGAGCTGTGCCGCACCACGGGATGTATCACGGCATCGGGAATACCAAGCGAGCCTGCAATATCCACGCCGCGCAAAACGGATGCGGAATATTTTTTCATAGCCTCCGCGTCCTCCGGGTTCGGCATATAGAATGGCAGGTGACACACGGGGATTATAAGTCCGTTGGCGGTGGCACGATTTTTGAGTCCGAAATACACGCTGTCGAGGGAATCGTCGTAGACGTCAATGCTGTCAAGGGAGAGGTCAATGCCGTCAAACCCTTGTCGCACAAGGAAATCCACCATGGCAGAGGCAGAAAACGTGCCAAAGCTTTTGCCGCCCATAAAGTAGCTCTGATAATATCTGCTCGGAACGATAACGGGTATCCTTCCGCCTCGCGACACAGCGTTTGCCATATTCATTGCCTCACCTCCCTTTCGAGCTGTAAATCGATTTCTATATATTATACCATTTTATTTCCAT
The DNA here is from genome assembly GCA_015065065.1 of Oscillospiraceae bacterium. Lineage (GTDB taxonomy): Bacteria > Bacillota > Clostridia > Oscillospirales > CAG-272 > CAMEON01. The sequence continues at coordinate 11,010 of SVQX01000007.1, read as the reverse complement.
TTTGTCAAACGTTTTAGCCGAAAAATTGTGCAAAAATACGCCGCATAGGTCGGCATGCGGCAAAATATAATTTTATATATCCGAAAGCGAGGTGTGAAAATGAAAAAAGCATTGTGTTTTGCCCTTATATTTGCGCTCCTGTCAGCGTTTACATCCTGCTCCCCCGCTCCGCCCGCGGACTGTGCCGAGGTGCTTGCCGCCATGTGTAAAGCGGCGGATTCTCTGCCATCGGGGCGAGTATATTCCACCGACTCGCAAAGTCCCGACGGGGTACTTACGGAGTCCCTCGTACAGTCACTGTTCGGCGAGTCCGCGCTTGGGTATTTTTGCATTGATGCAGAAGGAAAAAGTGCAGTTGACAGCTGTGCCGTATTTATTCCCTCCTCATGGGGCGCGTGCGAGCTTGCCGTGTTCAGATGCACACGCTCGGATATTTGCCCGTCGGTGGCAAGGCTGTGTCTTTCGCGCCTCGATGCCCTCCGCCACGGCAAAGACTCGCCCGAAAATCAAGCCGCCTTGTCGGGCGGAAAGGTATGTATTCTGGACAACTACGTTATCCTCGCCGTATGCTCCAACTCGGATACCGTAATCAAGGCGGCAAACAGCGCAATACGGTAATAAAAATAGTGAAGCGAAAGCCAATTTGCAGCAAATAAGCCCACTACGTATCAGTAATTTTTGCAATATTACGGACAGTCGAGCGGCTTTTCAAGAAAGCGGCTTGACTGTCCGTAATACCGAATAAATTATAGAGATGTATTTGGTTATAACCATCAAAACAAATCCAAATAAGAAAATTTGTCAATAAAGTTCTTTGGGAAAAAGCCGTTTCTTTTTGGAAAAGGGCTTGTGTGGCATGGGGGCAACCCCACATATATATTCGATCACTCCTCAATAATCCCCTTGGATTTGAGAACCTCGACAAAGCCCTCGACGTCACGGCGGGCGGTGTCGGCATCAATATCATATTTTTGAGTCATGGCGGCGACCATAGCGTCCACGTCGGTTGGCTCTGCGAGCAGGTCCCAGAGGAAGCGAGCCGTGCCGTTGAGGCGTATCATGCTGTTGAAGGATTGGGTAAGCTCACCCGTTGCGACGACGTAATTGAGGTCGCCTACGTTTTTTACAACGAAACCGTTTTTGATTTTCATTTTGAAAGCCTTTCATTGATTTGGGGAGATATTTCCGTCGGACATCGCCGCGCGGGCTACGCGAGCCGCATCCTCGGATATGTTACATTCAAGCTCCCAGACGGGAACGTGTCTGATCATGCGGTCAAGCAGATCAAGGGTGGTCAGTGCCATTAACGGGTCCTTGGGGATAATTATCTGACGCATTATCCGCTCTGCCGCCTCGTTTACGTCTATACGCCGTATAGCGTTTTCGGGGCTTCGCTTGATAAAGCAAACGGCAGAAAGGGGGGCGTGGGTGTTAGTCTGCAGGTTCTCCTTGCCGCACCACGGAGTTCCGAATGCGTGCCACTGACCGTCCATGAAGCGGACGATAGGCTTGTCACCGTTGATGACGAATATTTCATCTCCGAAGGCGCGTCGCCATTGAATGATATGCGTGCTTTTGCCCGTGCCGCTGGGAGCGGAGAAGGCGTAGGCGCGCTTGCCGTCGGATATGACTGCCGCATGAAGCAAAAGTGCGTCGTAGGCGGGGAGCTTGCGGCAGATGGCGCGGTAAATGCAGATGCTCTCCACGTATCCGTCGGAGAATTCCTGTCCGTGTACCTTTTCTGCCGCCCTCGCCTCGGCTTCAAGCTCCTCGTCGGACGTTGACACCGAAAAATCGACGTTGCCGTCAAAATCCGAAATGACGTATTCGCGGCAAAGCTTTTCGGTAAAACCGTGTCTGTACGACACGGCAATATTAAGCTCTGCCAGCCTGATTACCATTGACCTCATGTTTGTTGCTTCCGATCCTTTTAAATATCAAGTACTATCTCGGACATATTGAGCGTGCCCGTAAGCTGTCCGTTTCCGCCCTGTCCGTGGGTATTGGTTCCTTGCACGAATATGGAGCCATCAGACGTAAGATACGCGGTAAAGGCATAGCCTGCCGCAACATCGACGACGTTATTGATAAGTGTGCTTTTGACAAGCGTGCCGCCCGTAGCCGACGCACCGAGTGCCGCCCCAGTGTTTGCGCCGTAAACGTAAACGTCACCGTTGTCCTTGAGGACTACCATATTGTCATAGTAGATGTCTGCATCCACGACCCCGCTGTTCGCCACCTTGTAAAGGGAGGGGGTGTTGCCGTTGCCCGTGCTCCAGCCGCTGAACGTTCTCCAGCCTGCATAGTACAGCGCGCCGTCCTCTGTTATGACCAATATCTGATGCTCGCCCGCATCAATAAATTTGACGTTGCCAAGCATAAAGTAGGGCGTTGTGATGTCGGTGGTGTCGGTCTGATTTATTTTTTTCCAACGGTTGTCGCCAAGACCGTACATGTCGCCCGACGCGGTGACGTAAACGGTCGTGCGGCGGGATGCGTTTGCAAATTTAACTCCTGTCGCGATCTTTTGAAAGGTCGACACCGAGGTGTCTACGTTATCAGCACCAAGCTGTCCGTAGTTATTGTTGCCGATACCGTAGAGATTGCCTTTGTCATCCACCACCAGCATGTGGTCAAAGCCCATGCTAACGTCGGAGATAGCTCCGTTGAAGGATACAAGTCCAAGCTCGTAGGAATCATTGGTGCCGTTACGTCCGAGCTGTCCCGATCCGTTGCATCCCACGGTGTAGAGCTTGCCGTCGTTGGTAAGAATGGCAGTCGCCCAGTTGGTAGAGCCCTGCTCGTAGTTTGCGCTGTCCGTGGTGGATACCTTCTTGACGTTTCCCATGATAAACTGCGGGGTGGGTACCGACTCTGCCGACGCGCCCGCGCCCAGCACTCCGTGGGTGTTATCGCCCCAACCGTAAAGATCTCCGTCGGGTGAGAGATAAAACATATACGAAGCTCCCGCTACGAACGTGCCGTCCGCTATGGATACGTTATTGCTGGTAGTTCTTTTGGCGTTGACAGTGAGAGTTCCCGACATGGTAGCCTGAAAGCTGAACTGGGTTTTCGTATAGGAGAGCGTAGTGCCGTTGCGAAAGGTCACGGTAGCCCCCGTATATTCGTAGCCGTTTTTTGGGGTAATAACCACGCTGTATGTCTTTGACGTGCCCGTAAAGGTGAAGGAGTCGCCGTTGCTTACCTCCGAGCCGTTTATCTTGACGGACAGGCGGGTGGGGTTGAAGGTTACCGCCACACTTTTACCCGTGATGGATTCAAGCTGCGCGTTGGAAAGGCCAAAGAAGCTCTTGAGCTCGTTGATAGCGGCGGCATTACGTCCCCTCAGCTCTCCTCTCATTTCGGTGACCTCTGTCTGAAGCTCTCCGACCGATCTGCCCTCGTTGCCCCAACGCTCAACTATATAGGGCATAAGGACGAGTCGCTCTGCGTACAGCTCGTCGAGGATCGCAAGATTGTTTTCCTCGGTAAGCAACTGAGTTGCCGCAGTGTGGAAATCCGTGATGAACTTATTTTTAAAATTCTCGTTCTTGACAAGGTGATATACTATCGTGGAGCACACCGAGCCGAGGTTGATGCCCTTGCTGAAGCTCGTGCCGGCATCCGTCGTAAGACAGAAGTCAAGGTCGAGCAGAGTAAAGTGCCATTTGGTGTCCGTTCCCGAAGGATCGGCAGCATTTCGGTTGCGCCAGATCTTTATATTGTTGTCGGGCCAGTCGGGAGCATCAAAGAATATGCGTGAGATATACATTCCTATAAGGGAATCTATATCAAGCTGTGAGCAAACGTACTCGTAGTTGGCGGAGTTGGTCATATCGTTTGTGCGTATGAACTTATACAGCTCGTTGAAATGCGTTGCATCTGCCTCAAGTCCTGAGGACAGAATGTACGGTGCTTGAATGTTATTGTTGTTATATACCTTTTCGTAGTAGTCGTTTTCGAGAATGGTCACGTTGTCCTTGTCTACTCCGTAGTGGCTTTCAACGTATTCGCCGCTGTAACGCTCGCGAGCGTTGTAAACACCCCAGAATTCGCCGTTGACGAACAGGAACACCGGCTCGTATTCCATGTAATCCACATTGAGCTGAGCGGATGCGAGCTGCGCATAGGCATCGCGGAACATAGCACCGCCCGAGTCGTTACCCGCGTTTCTGAGAAGCAGACGCGAGAAGCTGGTGATAGCCTGACCGTTAACGTCCGTGCAGCGTCCGTCAAACAGGTCGTAATCAAGGTCGGAGCGCAAGCCGCCCTCAATATTGTTCGCGCCCTTCCAATACAAGCGCATGGATTTCATTCCCCAGCCCGACGAGCCGTGACCGCTGATGGCAGCCTCCACGTTGGAGTAACCGACGCGCACGCCGTTCTCGTCAAAGACCTCCATGGTAGCAAGACCGCGGGGGCGTGGTGATAGCAATCCGTCTTTCGTAGTGGTATAGAAGCCGTTTGTGCCCACGAATTCGTCTACGGGTATGGACATTGACATTACGGTAACGTCAAGGTCTGCAAGCTCGGGAAGCACGAAATAGGTGGATGTGTATACGGGAGTGGAATCGGTGCCGTTGGTGGCGTATGCCTTTATTACCTTTCCTGCCATCATGGTATCGACGGTGGGAGTTGCGGCAGTACCCTTGGACTCTATAAATGCCGGAATGGTCTTGCCGCGCGTCCAATCGGTCTCAGAGCCATCGCGCACGTTGAGCGGTTGGGTGTATTTCACTCTCGACGTTCCGGTGGAAGGATCCTCTCCGTTCATGGTGTAATAGATCGTGTAGCCCTCGGGAGCGGTGAGCGTGACCTTGATGTTGTTCGTATAAATACCCGCGGGCATGGAGAATGTGACCTCTGTAAGCCTTGACGTTACGCGCGCGTTTTCAGCAATTCCCCGCGAGCATCTCGGCGCGTTGTTTACAAGCTCGGTTGAGGACAGCTCGGCAAGATTTATTTTGTGGAAGCCGCTGTATTCCTCAAGTGCGGTGCGCACCGCGACTTTGTTCTTGGACATATTGTCAACTGCGTATACCGAGCTGTGGTATTCGCCGTCGGGAATGGTGATAATAGCGGATATAGACTTACCGTGCGTCAGCACGTCGGTGGTCTTGGGAAGCACCAGCCCGACGGGGGCAAGCATAAGTCTGTATTCGTTGTTGTCGATAGAATAATTCCATTCTGCGTCGTAGCTGTTGACGCTGAGGATCGCAAAGCTGTTATCATATTGCTTTGCCGCCTCTCCGCGGACAAGATAGTATCCGCCGGGGGCTATTTTGGCATCCTTTGGAAAAGGAAACTGCGCGAAAGGATCGCCGCCGCTGCTCTTACAGTACAGTGACAGACCGAAAAGTGATACCGTTTTGCCGGTGGAGTTGTAAAGCTCAACGAAGCTATGCTCCGCCGCTGCGTCGCTCTTACCTCCGTTGCCGTAGACGCGGGAGATAAAAACGCCCTTGTAGTCGGCGACGTTAACGGTGGGATATTCCAAGGGCTCGTCCTGCTTTGTGGTTACCTCCTCGGTGGTGGTGTCCTCAGAGCTACCGTTGTTCGTGGTGCTTTCCTCCGAGTCGTTTGAGGAGTCCTCGCTGCCCGTGTCGGGGTCAATAATAACAGGGCCGCCAGAGGTTGTAGACTCAGCGACGTCCTCGGTTTCACCGCCGTCAACGGTTGTGTCCTCCGCATCTGTACCGTCCGAGGTTACGGTAGAGGAGTCGCTCTCCGTATCCGAATCGTTCTCGGTATCGGTATTTGTAAGTGTGTCCGAGCCGTCCGATTTTTCGGTGGAGCTGCCCGATTCGACAGATTCCCCCGATTCCTTTGTGTCGGTCGTATCGTCGACGTTTGGAAGAAATACGGTCGTACACGACGTAAGGCACATCAGCAGTGCGAGTATCAAAGTAAGCACTTTCGCATATCCAAAGCCGGATCTTCTTGCATTTTTCATTAGGTTGACCTCCTTGTCCCCATAGAATGTGCGCGCTCGCGCGCGACGACTAATATATTATAGAGTTAACTTCAAAAGTTATAATTTTCCGTATAGCATTATATCATGCCGTGCTGACTCTTGTCAAGCGTTTTCGCGGTCCCATGGAAAATTTCGGCGATTTTAACATAAAACACTCCACAAAATGGAAGGTCAAGAAAAACGCTTATCAGTTGAGTGAAAGTATGACACTCTCAAATGTAGCGCAAAATAAGCACAAAGAGAGGTGAAAAAGCATGAATATGGACACCGAAACCTACAAAAAATTTGCAAAAGCACACGCTCCGAAATCTCCCTGCTTGAAGAACTGTGTCTGCGCTTTCTTAGTCGGTGGCGCGATATGCACTTTTGCGCAACTGCTGAATTCTGTTTACGGACAATATCTTTCCATGAGCCGCGAGGACGCGGGAACGCTTACCTCCGTCACGCTTATTTTTATTGCCGTTATGCTGACAGGATTTGGAGTTTTTGACAGAATCGCAAAATATGCGGGCGGCGGCACTCTGCTTCCCATCACGGGATTTGCAAATTCGGTGGCATCCCCTGCCATCGATGCAAAATCGGAGGGCTTTATACTCGGAGTCGGCGCAAAAATATTTACCGTTGCAGGTCCCGTTATACTGTACGGCACTGCGGCAAGCGTTGTGTGGGGAGTGATATACTGGGCGTGTAAAGCGTTGGGGTGCGCCTGAAAGACTGCCGTTGACTTTACAAAAAATTTACAAATACGCCGCTCAAGGGCGGCGTAAATCATATCCACCAAGCGAAAAAACGGTTTTTTATGCGGGATAATCAGCAAAAATGTTATAGACTTGCTTTTTAAAAAATGTTATAATTTGTTTAATCTGCATACTGATTGCGCGTTTTGCGGGAAGGAGGAGAGGCTATGTGCCAAGGCGAAAATACAAATGCTTTCAAAGAGCTGGCAGAGCATTTTATAGCAACCGTTGAAAAGCGAAAGATAATAGCACACGTTTTTGATTATTGCGACCTTAACGGCATTGACCGCCGTGACATAGATCCCTCCGAGCTTGACGGACACGTCAAGGCTTTTATTGATTCGGATTATTCGGATTCGGAGGCACTGTCTGCCGTTATCCGCACAATACAGGAAGCAAAAGGAGGCACGGAGGAGGAGAATTCCGCCCTCGTGCGCGGAGTGCTTGAGTACATATCCGATCACTTGACGGAGAACAAAAGCGTCGAGGATATCGCACAGCTGATGCATGTAAGCTATTACTATCTCTGCCATTGCTTTAAGCAACGTACCGGCGCATCCATAAACAGCTACCGCACTAAGCTGCGTATAGAGAAGGCTGTCTTTGAGATAGTCAGAACAAACAAGAAAATAACCTCCATCGCAACGGAGTGTGGCTTTAACAATTCGAGCTATTTTACCGAAACCTTTACCAAGCTGGTGGGCGTTACGCCAATGACGGTTCGCAAAAAGGCGAGGGAAAAATATTTTCACGGCTTTTACGACTACGACGATATAATCCTCGCAGCGAAAATGGACGCCATACGCTTCGGCGCGGCGGATGCGCGGGAGATCTCAGACGAGTGCGTGACGAGAGTTACGGTGCATGAGCCCGATGAAACGTTCAAATTTCTGCACCAGCCAACGGTAATTGAATACGAGGGCGTTTTGTACGCGGCGTGGTACAACAGCCGTCGCAAGGAGCTGAGAGGGTACACTCCCGTGTGCGGAAAACGCTCATACGACGGCGGAAGGACATGGAGCGATATAGAAATAATCGCCCATGACCCCGAGGAAAAGGTGCTTTACTGCCCTCCTGTTTTCGGAATATGCGGCGGACGGCTGTATATGCTTGTAAACGAGATGGTGGCAGCCGACCATATCCACGCGCTTGACCTGTATATTCTCAATCGCGACACGGGAAAATTCGAATTTGTCTGGTCGCGTCCGATACCCTTTAAGCTGAATACAAACGTGGTCTCCTTGCCCAACGGAAAGCTTATGCTGACGGGCAGAGCGGGCGAGCTTGACAGATTTCCCAATATACCGGCCGTGCTTATTTCCGACAGCGGAAGGATAGACGGAGATTGGCGAATGATCAGGATCGCACAGAGCGGCGACCTTCCCGACGGGACCAAGCTGGTGCATCCCGAGCTGTCGGTAATGTGCTACGACGACAGACTCTATATGTTCAGCCGTAACGATCAGCGCAGGATACCGCTGGTGTACGTATCGGAGGATTTCGGCGAGCATTGGAGTCATGCGTTCCTGCACGACATTCCTTACGTTTCGTCAAAAATATTCTGCGGAAAGCTTTCGTGCGGAAGGCATTTTGTGATATGCAACACAGACAGGCAGGACAGATCGCGGCTGTCGGTATATTTTACCGACCGCGGCGACAAGAAGCTTGCGTGCAAGCTGGTGCTTTTCGACAGAGAAACGGCGCCCCACGGAAATGCGGAGGCATGCCATTATCCCGCCGCCTGCGAGCATGACGGAAAGCTGCACATCATAGCATCTCTCAATTACGGATGGGACGTGCGAGGCGCGGTGATGTTTACCGTAGACCTTGAAAAATTATTCCAAAAGTAAAAGCCTTTTCCTTTGACGGAGAAGGCTTTTTTAATGGGAAATTGAAAATTATGGGGGCGAGAAAATTAAAATCCAAGGATATATTTTTATCTCGACCGTATGAGAACATTCTAATGCTCCGAAATACCGCAAAAATTACTGATAACGTAAACGGCGGGACAAATATCACTCCGCGAAGCGAGGGGCAATTTTCAAGTCAAATCAAAAACTTTTTGGCAGAACTCATCCTCAAAATTGCTTTTCGCCTCAAAATCCATAGCGGACGAGTAAATTTTTTCTATGTCGAAATGCGTCCTTGATGCACCCGCAAAGCGTTCCACCGCTCCCTCTACAAGGCTGTCCCGAAGTCCGATGGCACGACGAAGCGCGGAACGCCTTTCCTTTAATGCATCGCTGCTTACGAATCTGCGCACTCCCACGGCGTGACAGCTCTCCCCGCCGTCGCTCGCCCCAACGGCAAACGCTACACCCGCCTGCGGATAGAAAAGCCCATCTATTCTGTTCGGGCACAGCGGGTCATAAGACACCCTCACCTCGCACGCGCGTATCCTTGATGCCTCAAATATCTCGCGGAGCATCAGATGTCCGACACCGTAAAAATCCTCGACCGTATATACCTTTTCCGCAAGTTGTGCGTATGTGTTGAATCTTACCTCGCCGCGTCCGCCGACGGAGGATATAAGTGCGGGCTCGGCGTCAAAGCGCGTCCCTTCTGAAAGACCCTTCACCGTTTTTTGAGCCACCGCTCGCATTTTTGAAAAAGAAACGATGTCCCGCACGCTTTCCCCGATAACGTCACAGACCTGCCCCGCCGCCGCAAGGTAAGCATACGCTGCCTTGTACTCTGCCGCCTTAATGCCTTGAAGTCGACGTATCTCTTCTCCCCCGTCCATAAGGGCGCGGCTGTCCCAAAACGAACCGAGATTTATTATTTCCTCCACCACGCCCGGCAGCTTCGGCTCCCACGGATGTGGCGGCGTGCCGTCGATAATTCCAATGCGACCGCCGCCTTGAAGCGTTATTCTCACGCCGTCAAGCGATGCGGGGTCTGACGAGCAATAGTAGTATTCAACAAAATGCCCCTTATCCTCCGCGCACCTTGCCGCGCGGCGCATAAAATAGCTTTTTCCCGTGCCCGAGCCGCCCTTTATAACATACAGACGGCGCACTCCCCTATCCTCGCCAAAGCATTGGGGGAAATAATTCACAAAGCCGCTTCTTGAATTGGACGCGGCAAAATATTTGACCTCATATCCGTCGGACATACGTTTTCCTCCCTTCGATTCCGCTCGGTACATAATATGCGCCGCCCGCATACTATGACAAACGGGATCTTTTATTATTCCTCAAAAATTTTTGCGTTTCCTCAGCCACCTCGCGGCTCATCAGCAAAAGTGCCGCTATATTTATGAAGGTCATCAGTGCAAGCCCCACGTCGGCAAGCTCAAACATTGACGACGGCGATACCACCGAGCCTACCACCGTTACCACACAGAAAAGAGTGTAATATACGAATCTCGCCCCCGACGAGCTTGTAAAATAATCAAGGCAGGTCCTGCCGTAATGCGACTGACACAGCACCGTAGCAACTCCAAAAAGCAGGACAGCTATCGCCAAGGCATTCCCCGCCCAAGCGCCCAGCACCGATTCAAACGCCGTCTGCACCAGCAATATATATCCATCCCCGAAAGCGCCAATATCTCCTACGCCGACAAGGATAACGAGCGCCGTTAGGGTACACATCAGCACCGTATCCACAAACACCTCTACAAGCCCGAGAACACCCTGCGACGCGGGAGATACGGCATCCGCCGTGGCGTGCGCCATGGTTGCGGTTCCGCATCCCGCCTCGTTGGAGATAAGCCCGCGCATAGTGCCGTAGCGCACGCCACCCGAAATTATAAATCCCATAACCCCGCCCGTCGCGCTCCGCACGTCAAAGGCTTCGAAAAATATATTCGACACAGCGTGCGGAATCATATCCCACCGCAAAGCGATGACGGCAACACACATACCCACAAAAAGCAGACTCATCAGCGGCACAAGCTTTCCCGTTATCCGCGCGATCCTTTCCACGCCGCCAACCACCGCAACGCCGCAAAATACGGCAATCACTATTCCCACCGCAAGCGGCGATATTCCAAACGCGCCCTCAAACGCACCCGCCACGGTATTTATCTGCAGGGCGTTACCCATGACTACTGCATTGAATATACAGAGCGCGGCAAACGCCCCCGCCGTCAGTCTGCCTCCCCTAAAAAAGCGCAACCGTTCAAATGCACGCCTGATGTAATAGGGTGCGCCTCCGAAGGGCTTTCCGTCCACGTCAAAGCGTCTGTGTCTTACCGCAAGCACGATCTCGGCGTATTTCAGCACCATGGCAAGCAGGGCGGAGAGTATCATCCAGAACACCGCGCCCGCGCCGCCAAGGCAGATAGCCGACGCAACG
>SVQX01000006.1 GCA_015065065.1 Oscillospiraceae bacterium | reverse complement strand
CTGGGTCAGGCTTTCGCCCATTGCCCAATATTCCCCACTGCTGCCTCCCGTAGGAGTCTGGACCGTTTCTCAGTTCCAATGTGGCCGTTCAACCTCTCAGTCCGGCTACCCATCGTCGACTTGGTGAGCCGTTACCTCACCAACTATCTAATGGGACGCGAGCCCATCCTTGCGCAATAAATCTTTGGTATACCTGCCATGCAGCAGGTATACGTTATGCGGTATTAACGTCCGTTTCCAGACGGTATCCCCCACACAAGGGCAGGTTGCTCACGCGTTACTCACCCGTCCGCCACTGTTCCGCCCCGAAGGGCTTCACCGTTCGACTTGAATGTGTTATGCACGCCGCCAGCGTTCATCCTGAGCCAGGATCAAACTCTCGAACAAATTATATCTCATCACCCCTCAGGGTGTTGAAACCTTGTCGAGCTGTTTTTGGCTCTTTTTACTTTTTTCGAGTATGCTTCTGATTTTAGAAGCTTCTTTTCTTCAAAGAAATTTGAGATTTCGCACTTGCTTTTTCGCTTGTACTTCTTCTCCTGTTGTTCAGTTGTCAATGATCGATCGCCGCTTGCCTCAAGGACTCCCACTCTCGGCGCGACTCGCCTATTATACCACAGTCTCTTCAACTTGTCAATAGGTTTTCTTAAAGTTTTTTTGACTTTTTTCAAAAAACTTTTGCGCTGCCACTCAAGCGGACAGCTTGATTATTATACCACATTCCACTTCCCTTGTCAACATCTTTTTCCAAAAATCCTTCACATTTTTTGCACATCTTTTTATCCCCTCTTTCGTCATTTGTTACAATTTTTGAGGGAATCATTCGTGCAATACACACAGAGGCTTAACTGCTCGACTTTTTGGCTCGTGGGGTTCTCTTTATCTTTTTTTCGGATGCGGCAGCAAGCTCGCGTATACGCGCGTTCTCATCCTCCTGCCGCTTTGCCTGTGCCAATGCAAGCAAGGATCTTTTTGCCTCCAAAAGCTTCATCGCCTTTTTCTGCTCCGCATCATCCTCACAGCGCAAAAAGGCTTCGAAAGCATCGGGATATGCAAAACGCTTTTCCCCCACCTCAGGATCTTCAAAAGCCACGGTTATTTTTCCGCCCTCGTTTGCCGTAACAACGCCTTTTCCAAATCTCACGTGATATACTTTCATTTTGTCCCTCCCTACGTTTGGTGATATTTACCCAAGTATAGTAATATTCTATCACAAAATCCCATTTTTTTCAAAGGTTGTTTTCAACAAAAATGCAGAAATATATTAAGTATTTTTGCGCACAAGCCGCAATTTTTCGCGTTTATAATATAATGTAAAAAAGCAGGAGCGCCGAAGCACCCCTGCTACCTTTGCTTTATGCCTGAAATCAAACCGTAGGAATTCGTATTTCGACCTCGTGTCCAAGCTCGGCGCTCTTTGCAATACCGTCAAGAATAGCTTGATTGTATACGATCTGCGACGAGGGGACGGGGGCGGTGCCGTTGTTCTTGATTGCGTCAAGGAAGCTGCGGATCTTTTTGTCAAAGAGAGAAACACCGTCAGCCTTTGCAAGCGGAACCTCCGTTTCCATATTGATGCCGCCAATAGTCTTATATATTTTCATAGGTCCGCCGACCGAGCCGTTCCAGCACTCGGTGGAAGGAATACGCAAGCCGCCCTTCGTACCGAGAATAACCGTGTCACCGGGGGTGTCGATATTCATTGCCCACGCGATACGGAAGTCAAGAACAATGCCTCCCTCCAGACGAATGAACGCCGCGGCGAAATCGTCAACGCCGAACAGCTCCGCGTATTCGGGATGATTGGGATAGGTATCGGGATCCTTACCAAAGAAATTGCTTTTATATCCCGTTACGGTGAGGGGCTTCGGATAACCGATAGCGTTCAGCACCATATCGAGCGAGTAGCATCCGATATCGGCAAGCGCGCCGAGTCCCGCGGTCTTATCCTCAATAAAGGTAGTGCCGAAGGGCGTGGGGATGCCTCTGCGACGTCCGCCGCCTGTTTGGATATAGTATATCTTGCCAAGCTCGCCCGAGTCAACTATCTTTTTTATCATCTGCATATTGGCATCAAGCCGAGGCTGGAAGCCGATGGAGAGAATCTTTCCGCTCTCCTTCTCCGCCTTCATTACCTCAATAGCCTCGTCAAGAGTTACGGTAAACGGCTTTTCCAGCATTACGTGAACTCCCTTTTTCAGCGCGTAAATGGTGGGAAGCGCGTGCTGACGGTTGTAGGTACAAATGGAAACCGCGTCAAGAGCAAGGCTTTCGTCATCAAGCATTTCCTTGTGTGACGCATAATCAGTTTTTGCACCCTCTATTTCAAACTTTTCCATGAAGGCTTGCGCCTTGCCGGGGATAAGGTCGCACCCTGCAACTATCTCGACGTCGGGCATGCGCTTGTAGGATCTGATGTGAGATTCTGCGATCCAGCCGCATCCGATAATGCCAATGCGGAGCTTCTTTGCGGCGTCGATCACCTTTTCCTCCTTGACCTCATAGTCAAGACCTGCATCCATTTTTTCCTGTGCCATGTTCGTTCTCCTTTTTTAATTACTCGGATCAAAGCCCGATAGATTCAAGATATTTGCGGCTCTTTGCGGCGCACTCAAGGGGGGTAAGCTCCATTGAAGGTCTGTCCTGCTCGACCACTACCCAAGCAGCGCCTGCATTCTCAGCAGCCTTTATAATAGCAGGCATATCCTGCCGTCCGTAGCCTACGGGGCGAAATTCAAAGGGCACGGTGGTTTCCTTCTTTTTGCTTTCGATTCCTATAAGCTCGTACATATTTTCGTTTTTTGATCCGACAAAATCCTTGAGATGCACCACCGGCGCTCTGCCCGTATATTTTCTCACGTAAGCCGCAGGATCTTCTCCTCCCACGTTTACCCAGCAGGTATCCAGCTCAGTTTGGAGCAGATCTGCGGGGACGGTATCGTAAAGCACCTCCAGCGCATATCTCCCGTCTATCTTATCAAATTCAAAGTCGTGATTATGGTATAGCAGGGTCATGCCAAGCTCACGTGCCACCTTTCCGATAAGCTTTGCGTTTTCGATAACCTCGCTGAAATTTTCCGAGCCCGGTCTGTCCTCTGGAATGAGATAAGGAATTGCTACGTACTTGCAGCCGATCTCGGCGTATGCGGACAAAACTCCGCGGGGATTCTTCAATATATCACGGTAAGGAACGTGAGCCGAGATGGGATCAAGTCCGGCATCCTCGCACATCTGTTTTACCTCTGCCGCGCTGTGTCCGAAAAGTCCCGCGAACTCAACGCCCTCGTATCCCATTGCCTTTACCTTGGCAAGAGTACCTGCAAAATCAGCAGCTACGTCATCTCTGACGGTATAGAGCTGCAACGCAACCGACAATGCCATAATAAAAGTTCTCCTTTCGAGTTTGAAAAAGTTTGCTACGGGCTACTTGCCCGCACAGCTTAATTATAAAGCAAGCCTTTCACTTTTGCAAGACAAAAATGGGCAAAAGCAAGACAAATATTGCTCTTTTTGTATTAAAACTATTCCCTCCCGCAAAGAAAAGCCCCCGCCAAGCGACATTATCTGCCGCCCAGCGGGAGCCAAACCGCAATTGCGTGTCCGCAGTCATGCATTTTGCGACTTACACGAAGCTTATCTCATGAAGCGTCCTCTCGTAATACTGTCCGCGGGAGTTGTTCCCTCGGTAGTGCCGGTCACGGAGCTGTCCGTGCCGTTAGTGTCCGAGCCGGAAGGTGCAGTTGTGGTTTCGGTGGTGTTCGGTGCGGTGGTCGTGGGCGTCGTGGTTGTTACGACGGTAGTATCCGGCGCAGTGGTTACCGCGCCCGCCGTAGTTCCCGTTTCCTGTCCGTTCTTTTTCGTACACGATACAGCGCACAGCAACAATGCCGACATAGCCGCAGCACCAATAATAAGTCTTATGCTTCTATCGGTTCTCTTCATTCGTATGACCATACCTTTCGTGATTTGCGCCTACCCGCCGCATACCGTGATATGGTGTGCCTCGGGCTATCGGCAATCTTTTTTACCTTTATACAGTGCCTCGGCAAAACGATCCGAGTCGGCACTGAGAGCCGACGCCGGACGTTTAGCTCGCCGTGGCTTTCGACTCTGCTCTTATTATGAGCCGCTCGCGGCGCTGTAAACGTGGTAATTTTTGATTAATTTTTCAAAATATTTTTCCGTGGTGAATATGCGCCGTGCATTTTCAACAAGATTTTTTCAACCCCCCAAAAACCACTTGAAAAGAGGCGAATTTTGTGGTATAATTGTTCCATTCCAAGAGATAAAGGAGATTTTCCATGAGCGGTTTTTTTGGCGTCGCCTCCAAGGAGGATTGCGTATTTGACCTTTTTTACGGAACTGACTATCACTCACATCTCGGAACTCGCCGCGCAGGTCTTGCGGTCTACGACGCGCAGGACGGCTTTTCAAAGGCTATTCACAACATTGAAAACGCGCCCTTCCGTACCAAATTCACGTCCGAATTCGGAGCGCTAAAGGGCAATACAGGCATTGGCTGTATCTCGGATTTTCAGGCGCAGCCTATTCTCGTGCGCTCGCACCACGGCACGTTTGCCATTACTACCGTAGGCAAGATAAACAACGCCGAGGAGCTGGTAAACGGCATCATCCGCGACAAGGCGCATTTTTTTGAAATGCAAAACGGCGACATCAACCCCACCGAGCTTGTGGCATCGCTTATAAATCAAAAGAAAAATTTCATTGACGGCATACGCTACGCTCAGGAGGTCATCGACGGCTCGCTGACTATGCTTGTGCTGACTCCCAAGGGTATTTACGCCGCCCGCGATAGGCTAGGCAGAACGCCTGTACAGATAGGCGAAAAGTCGGACGGCTATTGCGTCAGCTTTGAAAGCTTTGCTTACCTCAACCTCGGATACAAGGACTTCAAGGAGCTGGGCCCCGGAGAGATCGTCGTCGTCACCGCCGACGGTGTAAAAACGCTTGTCGATCCCGGCAAAAAAATGAAGATGTGTACCTTCCTCTGGATATACTACGGCTACCCCTCCTCAAGCTATGAGGGTCACAGCGTTGAGCAGGCGCGCTACAACTGCGGCAGACTGCTCGCCATGCGCGACAACGCAAAGCCGGATATCGTTGCGGGTATTCCCGATTCGGGTGTTGCTCACGCCATAGGATACGCAAACCAGTCGGGCATTCCCTACGCTCGTCCGTTTGTAAAATACACGCCCACCTGGCCTCGCTCGTTTATGCCGCCTACACAATCAAAGCGTGATCTTATCGCCAAGATGAAGCTTATTCCCATTCACGATCTTATCGACGGCAAGCGACTGCTGCTTATCGACGACTCTATCGTGCGCGGCACACAGCTCCGCGAAACAACCGAATTTCTGTACGAAAGCGGTGCCGACGAGGTACATATCCGCATAGGCTGCCCCCCGTTGATGTATAGCTGTAAATACCTCGGCTTCTCCCGCTCCACCGCTAAAATGGAGCTTATCACTCACCGTGTCATTATGCGGCTTGAGGGCAGAGAGCCCGACGATGAGCTGATAGAACAGTACCTCGACCCCGATAGTGAAAAATACGCTCGCATGGTGGAGGAGATCCGCCGCGAGCTGCACTTCACCTCTCTCCGCTATCATCGCCTCGACGATATGCTGAAGGCTACCGGTGTCGATCCAGATTGCCTCTGTACCTATTGCTGGAACGGCAAGGAGTAAGTCACATGCGGGACCTCGCTCTCGCACCCGACAAGCCTTTTTGTAAAAAAGGATTGTCGCCAAAGAAATTTGATAAAATTATTTTTGCAATATTCGGGAGGACGGCATCCTCCCCTGCGGCCAAGAATTCGTCTGTAGGGGGATATCGTCCTCCCGCTTTCAATTTTAACCTTCAACCGAAAATGTTATACCGTCACCTTCAATTCCGTATTGACATGCAAGGATAAAAATGGTATAATACTTTAAACAGAATACATATCACTTTTAAAAAGGAGCTTATTATGGACAACCTTATAAATAATACCGCTTGTGAGGTACAGATAATTACCCCCGACGACGGATATCACTACTTTTTCGGCTACTACGATATGCGCGCCACCGACGGCAAAACGGGCAGACATCTTTGCCACCGTGTACCCTTTATGGACCGCCTTCCCGTGGCGGAGGATATTTGCGAGGTCGGCTACGTTGAGAACGGGCAGTTCTTCAAGATCGGGGAAACCACAGCATGGAATTTCCAGCAGGGTGCCATGCTCCAATTTCATCCGTACATCCCCGACACCGTTATCTACAACGTGTACGAGGACGGTAAATTCATGACCCTTACCCACAATTTTGCGACGGGCGAAAAGAAATACGCCGACCGCGCCACCGCATGCATCTCCCCGACGGTAAATGGGGACTTGGCGTAAACTTCGGACGCATCTACGATTTCCGCCCGGGCTACGGCTATGCCGGCTGGAAGGACGAATTCGCAAACGATAAAGCTCCTCACGAGGACGGAGTTTTCCTTGTGGATATGGAAAGCGGAAGTTCAAAGCAGATACTTTTCTACGACACTCTTGCGCCATTGTCCGGATTTGACGGCGACAAGGTTCTTGTAAATCATATCACCTTTAACACCACCTCCGACCTGTTCGTTATGCTCGTCCGTAATTTTTCCACGGGTGAGGGCGTCTGGTGGACTACGTCAATGGTGGTTTGCGACCTTGAGGGCAATGCTCGCACTGTGCTTCCCAACACCTACGTTTCCCACTACTGCTGGGTGGACAGCCACCACATCGTTGCTCACTGTACCGTGGGCGGCGTGACCTCTATGTTCAATATCGACGTCCGCGACGGCTCGGCGGAAAACTATTACATGCCCTATTTTGATCTGCCGGGCAACCCCGATATTCACTGCAACGTTTTACCCGACGGTCATTACATTATCGGCGACGGCTACCCCAAGAACAGATACCGCTATCTTATGGCGTATAACGTAAAAACGGGAGCGGAAAAGGAATTGCTGCGCGCCAAGACCGACGTTCCGATCACCAACGACATTCGCTGTGACCTTCACGCGAGATACGTTTTCGACAACAAATATATCAGCTTTGACACCACCCATAACGGAAGGCGCGAGATCGCTCTCCTTTCCGCGGAGGTCTTGAATTTCTAAAATCCAAGGAGCAAACATGAACAAGCATTTTATCACTCACCGCGATTATGCAACCGTGCGCTTCCCCACCCCTTGGGGCGACCATGGCTACGCCTTTGGAAAGTACAACTGCAAGGAGCTGAGCCTCGAACCGTTTGGCGGTCTGCTCACTCTGAAAAGGGAATTTAAAATAGGAAAAAATCTCAAAAGGGCAACCGTCCGCGCGACCGCTATCGGCGTTTACGACCTTTTCGTAAACGGGGAGCGCGTTTTTGCAGAGGTGGTTGACGGCGAGAAAATTTATGACGAATACAAGCCCGGTTGGACCGACCCGCGTAGCCGCGCCTTTGCTGACCAATACGATATCACCTCTCTTGTGCGCGAGGACAACCTTTTCGTCGCAGAGGTATCGCCCGGCTGGTGCTGCGGCAGAATATCCTATGGATTTTACGATTATCCTCCCTGCGCCCTTTCTGCTGAAATAATCCTTACATACGAGGACGGCGAGGAGCGCATAATAACGGGGGAGGATTGGCAAGCGGCTATATGCGGTCCTGTGCTTCGCGCCGACCTTTGGGACGGCGAGTATTACGACGCCCGTATTCCCCACGCATCTAAAAATCCAAATGCGCACGAGTGGATAAGCGCTTCTCTTTACGACGGCTTTGCGGGACAGGTTGTTGACCGCGTAGGCCCTTCCATCCGCACGAATGAGTCGCTGTCAAGAAAGCCTTTAACCGCACGGGTAATTGACGGCACAGTGGACAATGGCACCGACTACGGCAAGGTAAACGTCATTCGCTCCGCCGAGGGCAACGGCTGTGACGTGCAGACTCTTTCGGCGGGTCAGTCGGTTATTTACGACATGGGACAGAACATGGTCGGACGTCCCGCAATAAAGCTTCGCGCGGCACGCGGCACTCGCATCCACGCTTGCGTGGCTGAAATGCTCAACGACAACGGCAAGGCGTCGGCAGGCAACGACAGCGCGGAGGGCAGCCTTTATATGAGCAACTACCGCTCGGCTCTTGCGAGAATAGTGTATATCGCAAGCGGCGATGGCGAGGAGGTATATTTCCCCACTCATGCATTCTACGGCTTCAGATATCTTGAAATAGAAGCCGACGGCGACGTGGATATTCTGTCCGTCTGCGGTGAGGTCATTGGCTCACAGCTTGATTGGGTGGGCAATTTCGTCTGCGACCACGAGGACATAAATCAGCTTTACTCCAACGTGCTTTGGGGTATGCGCGGAAACTATTTTTCCGCACCCACCGACTGCCCTCAGCGCGACGAGCGCTTTGGTTGGACGGGTGACACGCAGGTATTTATCGGCGCGGCTTCCTACCTTGCAAACGTGCGCGAATTTATGCGCAAGTGGCTGGGTGATATGCGCGATACGCAGATAGACAACGACGGCGCTTACTGCGACGTTGCTCCCCGAATGTTTGCAAAGCCTGTCAACAGCGGCAACTCCGCTTGGGCGGACGCCGGACTTATCGTGCCTTACAGAATGTGGGTGATGTACAAGGACAAGAGCCTTATTGAGGAGCATTTTGAGTCCATGGAGCTTTACATGGATTACATTGAGCGAAATTTCGGCATCAAGGGCGCGAAGGCATGCTACGGCGACTGGCTGGCTTACGATTACACCGACAACCGCTACGTTGCGACCGCTTATTACGTCAACGACCTGCGACTGATGGAAAAATTCTGCCGTATTCTCGGAAGGTCAGAGCGCGCAGAATATTACCGAAACCGCACGGGCGAGGCGCTCGCTTATTTCAGAGATACCTATTTCAAGGACGGATTGCCAATATACGACACGCAGGCGGCTTACCTTATGGCTATCGACTTTGACCTGCTTGAGCCTGACGAAATCCCCGCTGCGGCAAAGCGACTTGAGGAAAAGATAATCGAAAACGGCTATCGTCTTTCCACCGGCTTCCTTGGGACTGCGATACTCTGCCGCGTGCTTTCCCGCGTGGGACTTACCCACCTTTGCTACGACCTGCTCCTGCAGACCGAGAATCCCTCTTGGCTGTACTCCGTCAAGCAGGGCGCGACGACTATATGGGAGCGTTGGAATTCCTACACCATAGCAGACGGCTTCGGCAAGGTGGAGATGAACTCCTTTAACCACTACGCCTACGGCGCGGTAGCAGAGTGGTTCTATTCGGGCATGTGCGGAATCCTGCCCGACGAAAATAACCCCGCATTCTCCCGCTTTATTATCGCCCCCTGTCCCGATATGCGTACAGAGGACAAGCTGATAGGCGGACAGAAGAACATCAACTCCGCCGCCGCCGAGTACAAGTGCGACTACGGCACAATAAAGAGCGGCTGGTCGCGCAAGGACGGCAAAACGACGTATACCGTCACCGTTCCCGACGGCACGGTTGCCGAGGCTCGCTTTATCTGCAAGGGTGACAGCCTGACTCTCAACGGCAAGGTCGTTACCTCCACCGAGCTTTGCGCTCACCGCGACGGCGCCAGACTTTGCTTTGAGCTTCACGCAGGCGAATATACGGTCGTTATTACGGATTGATCGACTTTATTGGAGAAAAACATGAAAAGAAAAATTATACGAGCCGCGGCTATGCTTTGCTTCGCTTCCCTGTGCATTTCCCTATTCGGCTGCAACAAAAGCGAGCCCACGGTGGACATGAGCCGTGTGGCTGCGGCAAACAACACCGAAGCGGTGCTTGAATCCTTTGACAACTACTACGTTCAATGGAGTACCAAGCGGGACGGCATGCCCGAAAAGGTGCTTATCTCCGATGACTATATTTACTGCGACGACGGAGTAACGCCCGAGCTGTACGCAGGTGAGCGCACCTACGAAAAGTCGGATGACACCTACGTCGCCACGGTGCGTTTTCCCGAGGAGGTAGAGGCTTATGTATCCAACGAATACTTCAAGGTCCCCGTTATCGACAGCGGCGCGGTAGACGAGGAGGTAATATCCGTTACGCAGGACGACTACCTTTTGAACGTCACGACCAGGCTTTCCGCCAACCGCTCGACAAAAATTGCCGAATCCTTTGACACAAAGAAAGCCTATGCTTACCTCAAAGCCGTGTACGTTATCAACCGCGACACGCTGACCGTGACCGATCTCACCTATTACTGTGTACGTAACGACGGTGGAGAAGCTCTGCTTGCAAACGCCCGTATTTCCTACGACGCCAAGGGTATCTGGGATGCGAAAAACATGTACGCCCACGCCACCGACACCTCCTATGAGATGCGCACCGTTACAGTAGTGCTTGACCCCGACACCAAAAACGAGCGGACGGTAAGCTGTGTTGCGCGGCGCGGAGATCCTATCGCTCTGCGGCTCGGAGATAATTACAAGGCAGTATATTCCAACCGTGAATGCACCGTCCCCTACCGCAGCGACGGAGCTTACTCCAACGACGAAACGCTTTATTGCCGAGCTATCGACGTCGACTCCGCGGAAATAAAGCTTGCCGATGTTATGGCGTCAAGCAATACGGAGAGCCTACTTGAAATATTTGAAAATTATTCAGTCAAAAAATTCAATGGCGACGGCACGCTCATCGAAGCCCTGCATATAACCCATGATTATATGTATTCGGATAACGGCACCGTGCCCGAGATATATCTTTCAAGCGGACGCACCTACGAAAAGGACGGCGACCGATACGTTGCGACCGTACGCGAGTCGGCAGACGTGGAGTCTACCGTTACGGAAAAATTCGCAGCTCCACTCGTTGCGGAGGGCATGGCAGACGACACCGTGCTTGAGATAGATGAAAACAACTATTATTTCTATATCACCGCCCGCCCGTCGGCTCAACGCACGGCAGAGATTCTGGCGCTGTACGGCGAGGAGGGACAGTACCAATACGTCAAGGCTGAATATACGGTCAGCAAAACCACGCTTTCCATTGTCGCCGTTAAATATTTAGGCGTCAAGGAAAACAGAAAGGAAGCGGGACTTTACCGAATGACCGTCACCTATAACTCCACCGATATGACAGAGGCGGAGGAAATGTTCGGGTACGTTACCGACGCATCGCACGAAATGCGCACCGTCACCGTAATACTTGACCCCAACACTAAGGACGAGCGCACCGTTTCGGCTACCGCACGGCAGGGCGATCCTATCGCACTCCGCTTAGGTGACGGCTATAAGGTCCTCTACACCGACCGAGAATGCACCGAGGTCTATAAGAGCGACGGTACATACGTTGCCGACGAGATGCTGTATTGCCCGAAGGTTACGGAATGATAAAATAAGAACAGGCTTTTCGCATGTTGCGAAAAGCCTGTTCTTATTTTAATTTACTTTGCCTTCCATAAAATACGCCGCTTCCATATCAGCCACGCTCAGCGCGTATGCGAGTGGGAACATTTCAAGCGCTTTTCCGACCGTACCCGGATCCTCCGTTCCCGAAAAGCCCATATGATAACGTATGGCAAACGCTTCGTCGCGGGTGAGCTTCATATATCCCGACAGTATATACACCGATTTCTCGCCATGCCCGTAAGGCAGGCTATCCTCAATGGTGTAGTAAGGAACGCTCTCCCACCTTCCCTCCGCATTCTTTACGTTGCGATAGGAGGTCTTATAGAAATTTATCTTGCACAGGTCGTGCATCAGCGCGGCAATAGCCACGCTCTCCTCGGGATAGCTGATGCCGTACACATCCTTCATTCTCGGACGGGCGAGAATATCGCAAAGGCAGTCGTACACGTTAAGGCTGTGCTGAAGCAGTCCGCCCTCAAAGTTTCCGTGGTATCTCGTCGACGCGGGGGCAGTGAAAAAGTCACAGCTCTCTGACGTCAAAAACGCCAGCAGCTTATCCGCTCCCTCTCTTTTTATCTTGCCCTTATATATGTCGATAAATCTTTGTCTGTTTACCTCAAGCAGCTGCATAGGATCTATAGCGTTCATCATTTTGCCTCTCCTTTCAAATAAGTTGTTTGTGCTTTCCTCTTGAAAGCCTTCTATAAGCACCGGCGAAGGTCACGAGGTGTGCCGCTCCGGTCATCGACCAAGATATCGGATAACTGATATAAAGCAGAGTTATATTGGTCGGAGCTAACGGGCAAACGAAATATATCCATACTATTCTGAAAACGCAAGTTCCTACAAGCGCAACTATCATAGGCTGGATAGTCTTACCCGTTCCGCGGACGAGTCCGCACATAACGTCCATAGCGCCGCACAGAAGGTAGGTAGGACAAATAACCAGCAATCTGTTCATACCCGCGGCAATAACGTCATGCTTTCCCGGCTCGTAAATACCTAAAAGCTGCTCTCCGAAAATAAGCACGAGAGGGATAAGCACACTTGTTATACACAAGAGGATTAGCATGGACAGCCAAGCTATTTTCTTGACGCGCTTATATTCGCCCGCACCTACGTTTTGTCCTGTGAAATTCAGAGCAGTCTGATGTACCGAGTTCATGGCGACATTTAGAAATCCGTCTATGTTTTGCGCCGCGGTGTTACCTGCCATAACCACCGTTCCGTATCCGTTAATGGTAGACTGTATCAGCACGTTGGAAATCGAGAACATCATTCCCTGAATCCCCGCAGGGAGTCCAACCGTAACTATCTTTCCGAGAAATTTTACCGAGGGACGGAGTCCCGTGATACGGCACACACCCTGCTTTTTCAAAAAATGTATTACTATCAATGCAGCCGATATAAATTGCGACACCGCCGTCGCAATTCCAACTCCCATAGCACCGAGCCGGATGTGCGCCACCATAATGTAATTCAAGCCCACGTTGGCAACACCCGCCACAGTCAAAAAGATCAAAGGGCGACGGGTATCTCCGGACGCGCGAAGTACAGCCGCCAGGTAGTTATATATCAAGCACGCGGGAATTCCCAAAAAGTACGCTTTCATATACCGAACCGCCTCTGACAAGGCATCGGCGGGAGTATCCATAAGCACAAGCAACGGCTCCGAGGCAAAGAACCCGAAAGCTCCGACGAGCAATCCCGCCACAATGGAGGTAACAAAGGTGGTGTTGATTATCTTTTGCAGGTCATCATACTTTTTTGCGCCGATCGCTTGCGAGGACAGAACGCCCGCACCCGTTGACAAGCCCATAAAAGCGTTAACAATAAGGTGGATAAGCGAGGAGCAGCAGCCAACGCCCGCAAGCGCGGCAGTTCCCGCGAACCGTCCCACCATAACAAGGTCAGTAGCGTTAAAAAGCAGCTGCAATACGCCCGTAAGCATAATGGGGATGGTGAATTTTATCATTTTGCCAAGCAGCGGACCTTCGGTCATATCGATCGCGAGGCGCGTTGTTTTCGCCTGAGTGTTCATTTTACGCCTCCCTATCGACACTAAATCGTTTTTATGCAAAGCATACAGTCTTATTATACAACTTTTAAAATTATTGTCAAGCGCGGAGGGCAAAAAATATCTGAAATCTATTGACAAATTTTTCATGTAGGAGTATAATATTCGCATAAGTGGGAAAAAATATGTTTCCGCTTGATTTGAAGAGTAAAAGCACGAGCGTCAAGTGCCGATAGGACGGGGAGTTGCCGATCGGACGAAGGCGGATATGCCGCCGCGGTTCGGGCTTTGCATCCCGCTTCATACGGCAAAAAGAGAATTTTCACACGGATGCTTCCGTGCGCTCCTCCCTTTCCTGCCCTATGAGCAGGCAAAAGGAGGTTTTTTTATGCAAAAAAAGCGAAAAAACGCGCTGTTCGGCAGTCTGTACGGTCTTGTTTTGTCGGCAAATCTTGCCGCACTCAGTATAGTTCTCGGCAAGTATCTTGCCATAAACGTGGACCAATATATCCGCATCAGCTTTGAAAATCTGCCCATAATCGTGGGAGGATTTTTCTTTGGACCAATTGTGGGTGCGGTTATCGGAGCTGTCGCCGACCTGATAGGATGCGTTCTTGTGGGCTACGCCATCAATCCCATAATCACCTGCGGCGCGGCGGCTGTCGGTGCTGTCGCGGGAATCGTCGGATGGCTTATTTTTAGAAATCAAAGCACTCGCGCACGGCGTACGGCAGCAGCGTTTGTTGCGACGGCGGCGGCTCACGTGCTTGGCTCCATGATAATAAAAAGCATTGGTATGTATGTATATTACGGTCACACCATTGAGGTGCTGTGGGTGCGCATCCCGCTTTACATCTGCATTGCCACCGCGGAGGGCGGACTTATGGCGGTGCTTGCAAGCAGTCGGGTATTCATGCGCGAGAGGGACAGGGTAATTCCACCAAGGGAGAAAAGTAAAAATGATGACGTACAGTGAAGCCCTTGAATATATACACTCGGTAACGTGGCTTGGCAGTCGCCCGGGGCTGGACCGCACGCGCGAGCTTATGCGGCGGCTTGGCAACCCGCAAAGTGGGCTGAAATTTATTCATATCGCCGGCACCAACGGCAAGGGCTCTACCTCTGCCATGCTCGCCGAGATACTCAAGTGCGCAGGCTACAAGGTCGGTCTTTACACCTCCCCCTTCATCCTGCGCTTCAACGAGCGCATGAGGATAAACGGAGAGGACATTACCGACGGTGAGCTTGCCAAGATAACCGAATATGTCCGTCCCTTTGCAGACTCCATGGCAGACACGCCCACAGAGTTTGAGCTTATAACTGCTATTGCCTTCGTTTATTTTGCGCGGCACAGGTGCGACTACGTCGTGCTTGAGGTGGGCATGGGCGGCGCGCTTGACTCCACGAATATTATTGATACAGCAGTACTTTCCATTATAACGGGAATCGCCATGGACCACACGGCGTTCCTTGGCGATACTCTTGAAAAAATCGCTGAGCAAAAGGCGGGGATCATCAAGCACGGCATCCCCGTGCTTCTCGGCACACAGCACGGGGATTTTGACGCGGGCTTTGACGGCGGTATTGGCAAGGAAGGTGCGGATAGCATCCGCCGCGTCATATCGTCGGAGGCAAAGCGTCAGGACGCGCCATTTTATGGGGTAGACCTCGGGCGCACCGTTATCCACACGCAGGACCTCGACGGCTGTGATTTGTCCTTCGACGGCAGAAAATATCATCTCTCCCTGCTCGGCTCGTATCAGCCGTACAATGCGTTTACCGCTTTAGCCGCTTGCGATATTCTGCGTGAGGCGGGCTTGAATATTCCCTACTCCGCCGAGGTCGCGGGACTTGAGCGCGTAATCTGGCGCGGGCGGTTTGAGATACTCTCCCGACACCCGCTTATCATTTCCGACGGCGGACACAACCCCGAGGGAGTTGATGCAGCGGTGCGCAGTATCAAGACCTGCTTTGGAGATAAAAAGGTCAATATCGTCAGCGGAGTTATGGCTGACAAGGACTACGGCTACATGATAAGCAGTATGGCAAGGGTAGCACACTCTGCGTTTACCGTCCGCCCCGACAATCCACGCGCGCTGGATGCCAATAGGTATGCCGAGGAATTCAAGGCTCACGGTGTCCCCGCAAAGGCATATTCCTCGCTTGATGCGGCACTTCAGGCGGCAACGCAAAACGGACTGCCAACCGTTTGCCTCGGCTCGCTGTATATGTACGGTCAGGTCGTGGCGGCTGTGCGCACACTCAAAAGCCAAACGAATTGATAAAAATTTCGGATTGCTGTTGACAAAATTGGCGGAATGTAGTACAATAACTATGTATAGTTATAAATATATATAATTTCGGCGCGGGAGCGTCGGAGTCACATAAGGAGGTCGGCTTTTTGAAAAGCATGACGGCTTTCGGCAGAGCTACTGCCGTGGCGGAGGGCTTGGAGATCACCGTTGAGCTTCGCTCCGTCAACAATAGATACGCAGATATCAATATCCGCACGCCCAAGATATTCTCCGCTCTTGAGGAAAAGATCAAGGCGGCTATACTTGCGGGCGGCGTTTCAAGAGGAAAGATAGACCTTTCCCTCTCCTACTCCAAAGAAAAAACGGAGGATGCAACCACGCTGTACGAGGCTGACGTCGAATGCGCGAGAAGCTACGTCGAGGCGGCAAGGCTGCTGTCCAAATCTCTTGGTGTTAAAAACGACCTTACCGCATCCGCTCTTATGAAAATGCCGGGAGTCATGCTCACGGTGGCGGCGGACGCTTCCCTTTCCGAGGCAGAGGAGGACGCCAAGTGGGCTACTGTTGCCCCCGTCATAAACAAGGCAGTGGAACAGTTTGTCGAGGCGCGTCAGCGCGAGGGCGACAGAATAGCCGAGGACATTCGCGCAAAGCTTGACGGCATCCGCAAAATGGCAGCATCTATTGCCGAGCATTCCGAGGAAAACATCACGTCGTACCGCAAAAAATTTGAGGAGCGACTCAAAAATGCGATTGCCGACAACAGAATAACGCTTGACGAGTCCCGAATACTAACCGAGTGCGCGATATACGCCGACAAGGCGGCTATCGACGAGGAGCTGGTTCGCCTGTCCTCCCACTTCGTGGCATTTGAGGAGCTGTTGGCTGACAGTCAGCCCGTTGGACGTCGCATTGATTTCTTGCTTCAGGAAATCAACCGCGAGATAAACACTATCGGTTCAAAATGCGTGGATGCAGAGATAGCTCACACTGTTGTAAATGTCAAGAGCGAGCTTGAAAAGATCCGCGAGCAGATACAGAACATTGAATGATCCAAGGCAGTGAAAGCGAGGACTGAAATATGAAATTTATAAATATAGGATACGGCAATATGGTCGCCGTTGACCGCATAGTTACGCTGGTCAGCCCCGACTCCGCCCCCATCAAGCGACTTATCCAGGACGCGAAGGACGACGCTCGCGTCATCGACGTTACCTGCGGCAGAAAAACCCGCGCTGTCATCATCACAGACTCCGAGCACGTTATCCTGTCCGCACTCCAGACCGAAACTATTGCAAATCGCCTTGACACCGAGGATGTCGGACTTGACGACGGCGACGAGGACGATTCCGCAGAAAACTGATACAATACCACATCAAACGAGGAGATAATTATGATTTACCCCACCATCAGCGACCTTACCAAAAACGGAGATTTTAACCGCTACGAAATAGCTCTCGCTACTGCAAAATGCGCTCGCATTATTACCAGTGAGTACGTTGAGCAGCGAGAGGAAGCAGAGCGCTCCATGACGGGCAACAAGGAAACCGACAAGCCCCTGCACGCCCTTATCGACCGCGAGGTTATTGACGAAAAGGCTGTCAAGCTGGCTATCGGACGCATTCACAGCGGAGAATACACTATCGTTCACAAGGAGCCCGTCGAGGAGGAGGAGCCCGTCGAGGTCGAGCCTATCGACCGCGAAGCGGAGCTTGCCCGCATTGCCGAAACCCTGCGCGGTGAGGACGACGAGGACGAGGATTGATCCACCACCACAATATCATCAAAAGGAACGGTCTATCATGACAAATTCGGAATTTTTCAAAGGCAGATACGCGCGCGTGTATATCCTTGACAATCCGTACGTCATAGACCGTTCCTTTGACTATTTTATCCCCCATTCCATGGAGGAGCAGATAGGTCACGCCCTGCGGCGCGGCAGCTTCGTTACCGTTCCATTCGGGCGCGGCAACCGTAAACAGATAGCTCTCGTTACGGGCATAATTGATGCCGACGCGCTGCCTGCCGGCATGGACACTGACAAGATAAAGCCTATCGACAGCGTATGCTCGGATTACTCCGCAGAACAGCTGGTTTTGTCCGAGGAGCAGCTCTCGCTTTGCCTGTTTTTAAAGGAGCAAACGCTTTGCACCATGGGCGAGGCGGTACGCACTGTCGTTCCGTCGTCCGCTTTGTCGCGGCTTGTGGAGTATTACAGAGCAGTCCCCGCGGAAAAGCAAGGGGAGCTTTCACACTCCGAGCTTTTGGTATACGAGTACATTTTAGCCCGCGACGAGGTGTCAGAGCCCTCTCTCAAAAACAGATTCGGCAGGGTGGCTGATGCCGCAGTGGACAGGCTGATACAAAAAAAGCTCTTGACAAAGGAGCTGAATTTGCAAAAAGCCGCCTCCACGCCCACAAAGGACTACTACTCCTTAGCGATCTCTGCGGAGGACGCGGAGCTTATCGTCGCGCGGAACAGGTCCGCTCCCATAAAGCTCACGTCCGCACTACAGACGGCGGCTCTATCTGTCATTATCCGCGAGGGCGAGCTTGACGCAGAGACTGTAACATCTCTGTGCGGAGCTACAAAGGTACAGCTGAAAGCGTTGGTGTCAAAAGGGATTTTGAATATCACCCAACGAGTTGCATGGCGCGATCCTTACAGTCCTGCTGACGAATTTCCAACCCGTGCGCCCATTCTGCTCAGTGATGAGCAAGCGGAGGCTTATACTCAGCTTTCGGCACTCGCGGACAGCGGACAGCCTGCCGCCGCTCTGCTTCACGGCGTTACGGGAAGCGGAAAGACCTGCGTTATTTTGTCCGTCATTGACAAGATGCTGGACTCGGGCAAGGGCGCGATAGTTCTTCTGCCCGAAATTTCGCTCACTCCACAGATGGCGGCACAGTTTTTGCAGAGATACGGCGCGAAGGTCGCCGTGCTTCACTCTGCACTCTCCTCAGGCGAGCGGCACGATGCGTATATGAAAATACGCACGGGACTTGCCACGGTAGTGGTAGGAACGCGCTCTGCCGTATTCGCCCCCGTTCAGAACCTCGGACTTATAGTTATTGACGAGGAGCAGGAGCATACCTACAAGTCGGACATGAACCCAAAATATCACGCCCGTGATATTGCGCGCTTCCGTTGCGCGCACGGCTCTGCCCTTTTGCTTTTGTCCTCTGCAACTCCCTCTCTTGAAAGCTACCACAAGGCGGCGGAGGGAAAATATCACTTGATAAAGCTGAAAAATCGCTACGGCAACGCCACCCTTCCGCGCGTAGAGATAAAGGACATGCGCGACACGGGAGTGGGCTCGGTCGCCCCTCTCAGCGAGTCACTTATGCAACAGCTTACGGAAAATTTCGAAAACAAAAATCAATCCGTGCTGTTCCTTAACCGACGGGGTTACAGCACCCAGCTCGTTTGCCGCAGCTGCGGCGCCGCCGTCACCTGCCCGAATTGCTCGGTGGCTATGAACTATCACACCCGACGCGGGACGTACTCGTCGGGAGATATGGTATGCCACTGGTGCGGAAGCCGCCGTAAGTATCCCGACGCCTGCCCGACCTGCTCCTCCCCTCATCTTGTGCGAATGGGCTACGGCACGCAACGGATAGAGGAGGAGCTTGCCACCCTCCTCCCCTCGGCAAAAATTCTCCGAATGGATGCTGACACTACCTCGTCCAAATTCTCATACGACGAAATGCTCGGCTCTTTTCGCGCCCACCGTGCCGACGTTCTGCTCGGCACACAAATGGTGACAAAGGGACACGACTTCCCCGACGTTACTCTCGTCGGCGTGCTGATGGCGGATATGTCGCTGTATCTGGACGACTACCGCGCCGCCGAGCGCACCTTTTCAATGCTAACGCAGGTTATCGGACGTGCGGGACGCGCCGACAAGGAGGGGCTTGCTCTTATTCAGACCATGAATCCCGATTCCGATGTTATCAAGCTCGCCTGCCGTCAGGACTACGAGCTGTTCTATGAGCGCGATATAAAGCTCCGCCGCCTGCTCGTTTTTCCTCCGTTCTGCGATATCGTTCTGCTCACTCTCTCCTCGCCCGACGAAAAGGAGCTGTCCCTTGCCTCCGTGCGCCTCGCGCAAGAGCTTGTTTCCCTGTCGGAAAAGGAGTTCAGTGACGTTCCTCTCGTCAGCTTCGGACCTTTTGAAGCACCCGTCTACCGTGTGGAAAACTGCTACCGCATGCGTATGGTGATCAAATGCCGACTCAATAAGCGTAGCCGCGCGCTCTTCTCCGAGCTGCTCATACGCTTCGCCCCCTCCCAAAAAGGCATCGCCAAGCCCATCCTCAGCATAGATTTCAACCCAAGCAGTTTGTGAGTGATATTGTAATATGGGGCTCCGCCCCAACCCCCGCAAAACTTTCTTGAAAGAAAGTTTTGATCAAAGAACTTCAATGCAAGAGTTTCTTGTTTAGATTTGTTTCGATGAATACAGCCAATAACATTTCTATAATTTTCGCGGCGTTTCGGGCGAACACAGTTCGCCCCTACGTGGTGAATGAGATGCTTTCGGTTGTTTTCAGACAAAGATTTTTATACCGTAGGGGCGACCTGCGGTCGCCCGTTTCAATGAAATGAAGCTTTTCGCAAAGCGAAAAGTCTCATCAATTATTCATTATCACGGACAGTCGGGGACGCCTGTCCCTACAAACTATTAGAATTTTTCGTTGTTTTCAACGCCAAAAAGTTTATATTACCTTTCTATTATCCAATAACGAAAATCTTTTCAACATTGTAGGGACAGGCGTCCCCGACTGTCCGCACGAAAGAATATAA
Source organism: Oscillospiraceae bacterium (assembly GCA_015065065.1). GTDB lineage: Bacteria > Bacillota > Clostridia > Oscillospirales > CAG-272 > CAMEON01. Next base: position 39,522 of record SVQX01000006.1, on the reverse strand, counting down.
TTTTCTTTGACGGAGGAGCAATATTCCCCTACGAGTGATGGCTTATTTGTAGGGGAGGATATAATCCTCCCGCTTAAATCATTTTCAATTTTTCACACACGCAAAGCGTGGTGCGACTCTCAACTCTCAACTACAAAAAACTCTCCCGCGACTTCCGTCGCGGGAGAGTTTTTTGTTTATACTGCTTCGCTTTCCGAAGCTTCCTCGTCGATCACGTCAGCTGCGACCTCTGCCTCTCTGGGCGCGAGTGCGTTCTGAGTTTTCTCAACAGTTACGTTCTTATAGCAGCTCATACCCGTACCTGCGGGAATCAGCTTACCGATAATAACGTTCTCCTTAAGTCCGAGCAGGTTGTCAACCTTACCGCGGATAGCCGCCTCGGTAAGCACCTTGGTGGTTTCCTGGAAGGATGCCGCAGACAGGAAGGATTCCGTCTGCAGGGACGCCTTGGTAATACCGAGAAGCACAGGAGTTGCCTCTGCCTCGTGCAGTCTTTCCTCGCCCGCCTCAATACGTGCGCGAACCTTATTGTTAGCGTCCTCAAGCTCTACCATATCTACAACAGAGCCCGCAAGCAGGTCGGTATCTCCGCCGTCCTCGACCTTCATTCGTCTGGTCATCTGCCGTGCAATGATCTCGATATGCTTATCGTTTACGTTAACAGACTGAGAGCGGTATACCTTCTGAATTTCCTTGATGATATACTCGTAAACAGCGTCAAGCCCCTGTATACGCATGATATCCATAGGAGCCTTGCTGCCCTCGGTGAGAGCCTGACCTACCTTGACCTGCTGACCGTCGGTGATCGCCAGACGCATACCGTAAGGAATGTTATACTTAGCAAGCTCTACGTTCATAGCGTCGTGCACGGTCACGTCGTTCATGCCGGGAACGTCGGGATTGCTCTGAATATACGCAGTTCCCTCGTACTCGGACATAACAGCCGCCTTCTTGGGAGCGCGTGCTTCAAACAGCTCTTCAACTCTGGGAAGACCCTGAGTAATATCCGAGCCTGCAACACCGCCCGAGTGGAAGGTTCTCATGGTAAGCTGAGTACCGGGCTCACCGATAGACTGAGCCGCGATAATACCTACAGCCTCACCTACACTTACAAGCTTACCGGATGCAAGGTCTGCACCGTAGCAGTGAGCGCAGATACCGTGTCTTGCGTGACACTGGATAGCGGTACGGATATAAACCTGAGTGATACCTGCCTTGACGATAGCGTTTGCCATATCGTCGCTGATCATGGTGTCATCAGGAACGATAACCTCGCCCGTTGTGGGATCTACTACGTCGCCAATGGTAAATCTGCCGACGATTCTATCCTGCAGAGGCTCAAGCACGTTCTTATCCTTTTCGTCGATAACGTCGTTGACCCATGCGCCCTTGGTGGTATCGCACTTGATCTCGCGGATAATGACCTCCTGAGATACGTCAACAAGACGTCTGGTAAGGTATCCGGAGTCTGCGGTACGAAGCGCGGTATCCGACAGCGACTTACGGGAGGAACGGGCACCCATGAAGTACTCGGTGATATTAAGACCCTCGCGGAAGTTGGACTTGATAGGAAGCTCCATGGTCTTACCGTTGGTAGCAAACATAAGTCCGCGCATACCTGCGAGCTGACGCATCTGTGTCATAGATCCACGCGCACCGGAGTCCGCCATGATCTTGATCGGGTTGAAGTTGCTGAACGAGCCGTTGAGTGCGCCCGTTACGTTGTCGGTGGTTTCGTTCCAGATCTTGATTACAGCCTGGTAACGCTCCTCCTCGGACAGCTCACCGCGCATAAAGTGACGGGTGATAACGTCGACCCGCTTCTGTGCCTCGTCAAGGTAGCCCTTCTTCTCGGTAGGAATAGTCATATCGTAAACCGAGATGGAGAAGGAGGCGCGAGTGGAATACTTGTATCCCATCGCCTTGATATCGTCAAGCATATTTGCACAAACGGCAGTTCCGTGTGCCTTGATGCAGCGGTCAATGATCTGACCGAGCTGCTTCTTCTTTACAACGAACTCAACCTCAAGCACGAAGTCGTTTTCGGGCTTTGTGCGATCAACGAAGCCAAGGTCCTGAGGCAGAGGCTGGTTAAAGATAAGACGACCGAGAGTAGTGGTGATAACGCTTGTTCTCTCTACCTTCTTGACTTCTCCGCTCTCCTCGTCAACAACATCGAAGGTGCGGCTGACTCTTACCTTGATCTTTGCGTGCAAACCAAGCTGACCGTTGGCATATGCCATCATAGCCTCGTCGAAGTCGCGGAATGCACGACCCTCGCCCGGCTCGCCGTCCTTTTCCATAGTCAGGTAGTAGGATCCGAGGATCATATCCTGCGTAGGAATGGTAACAGCCTTACCGTCCACAGGCTTGAGCAGGTTGTTTGCGGAGAGCATAAGGAATCTTGCCTCAGCCTGCGCCTCTGCGGAAAGCGGAACGTGTACGGGCATCTGGTCGCCGTCGAAGTCCGCGTTGAATGCGGTACATACCAGCGGATGCAGCTTTATTGCTCTACCCTCTACCAGCACAGGCTCGAATGCCTGAATGGACAGACGGTGAAGTGTAGGCGCACGGTTCAGAAGCACGGGATGCTCCTTGATTACGTTTTCAAGTGCGTCCCAAACCTCGGGATAAACTCTTTCGATCTTCTTCTGTGCGTCCTTTACGTTGGTCGCCTTGCCGATCTCAACAAGACGCTTTACAACGAAGGGCTTGAACAGCTCCAGCGCCATCTCCTTAGGCAGACCGCACTGATAGATCTTGAGGGAAGGACCTACTACGATAACGGAACGTCCCGAGTAGTCTACACGCTTACCCAGAAGGTTCTGACGGAAGCGTCCCTGCTTACCTCTGAGCATTTCGGACAGAGATTTGAGAGGACGGTTGGAAGGACCGGTTACCGGCTTTCCGCGTCTGCCGTTATCGATAAGGGCGTCAACAGCCTCCTGAAGCATACGCTTCTCGTTACGGATAACGATATCGGGCGTATGGATCTCCATAAGCTTGTTAAGACGGTTATTTCTGCTGATGACTCTGCGGTAAAGCTCATTGAGGTCGGAGGACGCGAAACGTCCGCCGTCAAGCTGTACCATGGGTCGGATATCGGGGGGCAATACGGGAATGGCATCAAGGATCATCCACTCCAGCTTATTGCCGGAGGTGCGGAATGCCTCTACTACCTCAAGGCGCTTGATAAGGCGCGTCTTCTTCTGTCCCGTTGCCGTTGTCAGCTCGCTCTTGAGCTGCTCGGAAAGCTCGTTTATATCGATTTTTGCGAGAAGCTCCTTAATAGCCTCGGCACCCATTCCTACGCGGAACTCGTTGCCGTACATCTCGCGGTATTCCATATACTGCTTTTCGGTAAGCACCATTCCCGAAGCAAGAGGCGTTGTGCCTGGATCTACTACTACGTTTTCCGCAAAGTAAAGCACCTGCTCAAGCTGCTTGGGGGAAATGTCAAGCACCAATGCCATTCTCGATGGAATAGCCTTAAAATACCAGATGTGCGATACGGGGCTCGCAAGCTCGATATGTCCCATGCGCTCACGGCGCACCTTCTTGGTGGTTACGTCAACGCCGCACTTCTCGCACTTGATGATCTCCTTGCTGTGGGAATTCTTATACTTTCCGCACATACAAGCGCCGTCCTTTGTCGGGCCGAAGATACGCTCGCAGAAAAGTCCGCCGATCTCAGCCTTCAGGGTACGGTAGTTTATGGTTTCGGGCTTTGTCACCTCGCCGTAGGACCACTCTCTAATCATTTCCGGAGATGCCAAACCGATTTTTATGGATGAAAATTCACTACGCTCCACAGTTGTTCTCCTAATCTGTTTTCATAAATTCGCACTCTCCGCGCGCGTGTCGCGCGGAGGTGTGCGTGTGGTTGAAAATTATTCTTCGTCGTAATCCGCGCCGATGTTCTCGTCGTCGGAGAAAATGTCGTCGATCACTTCGTCAAGTGCGTCGCCGTTCTCGTCCTGCATCATAAATGCGTCCGCGAACTCGTCGGTCTCAACACTCTGTCCTACTGCGCTGTCGATATCGTCATCGTCATACGCGGTAGCCTTGAAGTCGGGAGTCTTGCGGCGGTAGACCTGAGGCTCGTCTTCGTTGCAAAGCGTAGACAGCTCGATCTCCTTGCCGTTCTGGTCAAGCACACGGATATCAAGTGCCAGAGCCTGAAGCTCCTTAACAAGCACCTTGAAGGACTCGGGAACACCCGGAGTGGGAATGTTCTGTCCCTTGATGATAGCCTCGTAAGCCTTACGGCGACCTGTGATATCGTCAGACTTGACTGTCAGGATCTCCTGCAGAGTGTATGCTGCGCCGTAAGCCTCCAGCGCCCATACCTCCATTTCTCCGAAGCGCTGTCCACCGAACTGTGCCTTACCGCCGAGAGGCTGCTGGGTTACCAGTGAGTAAGGACCGTTGGAGCGCGCGTGGATCTTATCATCTACCAGATGGTGAAGCTTGAGGTAGTACATGATACCTACGGTTACGGGGTTGTCAAAGGGCTCGCCCGTGCGTCCGTCGTAAAGCACCGTCTTACCGTCAAACAAGCGGAGCTTATCCGCTACGCGGAGTGATTCGATATACTCGGGGTTAGCTCTCTCCTCGGGAGTGAGCAGGCGGTAATCCTTCTCGCCGTCCTCGTTTACGATCTCCTCAAACAGCTCCTTACCCTCGGGATTCTCGCCCGCAAACAGGTTACGGCTGTAACCTGCCATGCGCAGGCACTCGCTGATGTCCTTTTCGTTTGCGCCGTCGAATACGGGGGTCATGATCTTCCAGCCAAGACGTCTGGAAGCGATACCGAGATGCACCTCAAGCACCTGACCGATATTCATTCGGGAAGGAACGCCCAGAGGGTTAAGCACGATATCCAGAGGAGTACCGTCGGGCAGGAAGGGCATATCCTCGGGAGGAAGAATACGTGAAACGACACCCTTGTTACCGTGACGTCCCGCCATCTTATCTCCGACGGATATTTTTCTCTTCTGTGCGATATAAACCTTAACTACCTTATTAACGCCTGCGGGAAGCTCGTCGCCGGTCTCGCGGGAGAATACGCGGACGTCAACAACGACACCCGTCTCTCCGTGAGGCAGACGCAGCGAGGTATCACGAACCTCTCTTGCCTTCTCGCCGAAAATAGCGCGGAGCAGTCTTTCCTCGGCGGTAAGCTCGGTTTCTCCCTTAGGAGTGATCTTACCTACGAGAATGTCACCCGAGCGCACCTCGGTACCCTTCTTAACGATACCGTCTGCGTTAAGGTCCTTCAGAACGTCCTCACCTACGTTGGGAATCTCTCTTGTGATCTCCTCCGGGCCGAGCTTGGTATCTCTTGCCTCGTGAGAATATTCCTCAATATGCAGGGACGTATAAACGTCTTCTCTTACAAGTCTTTCGTTGAGAAGCACCGCGTCCTCGTAGTTATAACCCTCCCAGGTCATAAATCCGATAAGAGCGTTCTTACCAAGCGAAATTTCTCCGCGGGAGGTTGCAGGACCGTCGGCGATAACCTGACCTGCCTCCACCTTTTGTCCCTTGCGAACTATGGGGCGCTGGTTGAAGCAAGTGCCCTGGTTGGTACGCTTGAACTTGCGGAGCGTATAAACGTCCTTCGCGCCGTCCTCCTGCGCGATAACGATCTTGTCAGCCTCAACGCGTTCAACGTAGCCCGCGTTATTTGCAACGACTACGACGCCCGAGTCAACGGCTGCCTTGTATTCCATACCCGTTCCGACGATAGGACTGTCGGTGACCATAAGCGGAACTGCTTGCTTCTGCATGTTCGCACCCATGAGCGCACGGGAGTTATCGTCGTTCTCAAGGAAGGGGATCATAGCGGTAGCAACCGAAACTACCATCTTAGGAGATACGTCCATGAAGTCGATCTTGGATGCGTCGATAGATGCGATCTCGGTTCTCTCACGAGCGGTTACCTTGCTGTTGATGAAGTGTCCTTCCTCGTCCAGCGGCTCGTTACCCTGAGCAACGATATATTTATCCTCAACGTCGGCGGTCATATATACCACCTCGTCGGTAACTATTCCCTTTTCCTTATCTACGCGGCGGTAGGGCGCTTCGATAAATCCGTAATCACTGATGCGCGCGTAGGTGGTAAGGTAGGAGATAAGACCGATATTAGGACCTTCGGGCGTTTCGATAGGACACATTCTACCGTAATGGGTATAGTGTACGTCACGAACATCGAAGGATGCACGGTCACGGGAAAGACCGCCGGGACCGAGTGCGGAGAGTCTTCTCTTATGAGTCAGCTCTGCCAGAGGGTTGTTCTGGTCCATAAACTGAGAAAGCTGAGAAGAACCGAAGAACTCACGGATAACGGTTGCAACGGGACGGATATTGATAAGCGCCTGAGGAGTCAGCTTATCGTTATCCTGCGTTGTCATACGCTCCTTGATGATCTTTTCCATACGGACAAAGCCGATACGCATCTGGTTCTGGAGCTGCTCGCCGACAGAACGGATACGGCGGTTGCCAAGGTGGTCGATATCGTCCACACGGCCCACGTCGTGAGCAAGACCCAGCATATAGTTGATAGATGCAAAAATATCGTCCTTAGTGATGTGCTTGGGGCAAAGCTCAGCCATGCGAGCCTTGACCATAGCCTTGAGGGTATCAACGTCGCCCTCTGCCGCCTCTGCGATTTCAAGCAGCACGGGAACCTTGACTCTTTCCTTAACGCCGCAGTCGGCAAGGTCGTAGCCAAGGATGTATTCGGGCTCCAAGGTGTTGTTGGACAGCACTCTTACCACCGTCTTACCGTCCTCCATTATGAGGTCGACGGTGTTTACGCCCGCTCTTTCCACCGCAAGCGCCATGTCGTAGGTAAGATAAGTGCCTGCCTCGTAAAGCACCTCGCCCGTCAAGGGAGAGATAACATCAGCGGCAAGAGTCTTATCTGCGATTCGGCTGTGGATAGCCAGCTTCTTATCGAACTTATAGCGTCCTACCGGAGCTATGTCGTAACGCTTTGCATCAAAGAAATAGTTGTTGAGCAGCAGCTCTGCGGACTCAACCAAGGGAGGCTCACCGGGGCGGAGCTTTTTGTAGATCTCCTTGAGCGCTTCAACGTGCGCGGAGGTATGATTTGCAAGAGCCAGAGCCTCGCACTCATCCTTTTCGAAGGTGATCTTGAGTCTGTCGTCCTCGCCAAGCACCGCGTAAACGTCCTCGCGGCTCTCAAGTCCGAGCGCGCGGATGAACATGGTAACGGGTACCTTGCGGTTTTTGTCGATACGGACGTACATAACGCCGTTGATATCGGTTTCGTATTCAAGCCATGCGCCGCGGTAAGGAATTACGGTTGCGGCGTAGGTGCGCTTACCTGTCTTGTCGATCTCGGAAGCGTAATACATGCCGGGGGAACGGATAAGCTGGGAAACGATTACACGCTCTGCTCCGTTGATAACGAAGGTTCCAGTTTCGGTCATCAGGGGGAATTCACCCATGAATACGTCGGTCTCCTTTACCTCGCCCGTCTGCTTGTTGGTCAGACGCACGTTTACCTTCAGGGGAGCTGCGTAGTTTACATCTCTTTCCTTACACTCCTCAACGGGATACTTAGGCTTCGCATCCAGCGAATAGGACACGAACTCGATAAGCAGATTTCCCGAAAAGTCTGTAATGGGAGAAACCTCGTGCAAAACCTCGGTAAGTCCTTCCTCCAAAAACCACTTATAGGATTTTGTCTGGATTTCGACCAGATTGGGAAGCTCAAGGTTAAAGCGAGTGCGCGAAAACGATTTTCTCGTATTTTCGCCAAGGCGTTGATCCTTAAGATTGATCATTAAATAACCACTCCTATCAATTATTTTGAACGCTTGGGGCGCTTGTGGATAAGACTCCGACTCTTTCCGTCCGCGCTTGCCCGACACGAATTTCGGACAGCTAAGCCCCCGACCCCCGCTTCAAACGGGTGGCTACCTCATCAGCGCAACGCTGAAGGACGCTTCAAACGCCTCGGTAGCAGCCAAACGCCGCCGCCTTCCCTTCTTGCCTCGGCAAAAAGCACAAAACGCAAAAAAATCTTTCGTCAAATTATACAAGTACGAACCGCTTTTTGACAGTAAAGGGTACTCCAAAGGGAAAAATGCCCATACTGCAAGCGATTATAATTCAGCTTACTATTTTATCACATAAAACAAGCCTTGTCAAGTGTTTTTCTGCATTATTTTTTAATTTTTTTTACCTTTGTCACTTTTCATCAAAAAATTCACCCTCAAAGCCGCTCAAAAAGGCGTTTTTTCTCAAACCAAACCGTCAAAAACGGCATTTGAGGTGCTTTTTTAGTATTAAAAGGCAAAAAGCCGCCCTGCTCTGTCGAAATTTTTGTGATAAATTTTTCAAAAAAATTGAAATTAGCTCTTGCAATTTGAAAAATTTTGTGTTATGATATAGGGGTATATGTGAGCCTGACCGCATACCCTCTCATATGAGGTTTGGTTTGAGCATAGAATCATTATTCTAACAGGAGGTTGAATTCAATGCCGAATATTAAGTCTGCAAAGAAGCGTGTTAAGGTCATTCGCACCAAGACTCTTCAGAACAAGATGTTCCGCTCGCAGCTCAAGACTGACATAAAGAAGTATCAGGCTGCTCTCGCGGCAGGCGATACCGCTGCTGCTCAGGAGCTTTACCGCGTTGCTGTAAAGAAGATCGATATGGCTGCTTCCAAGGGCATCATTCATAAGAACTGCGCAGCTCACAAAAAGAGCGAGTTTACAAAGGCGCTCAACGCACTGAACGCCTAAAATTCATAAGGTACGTCGCCGCACATAGCCTGGCAGCCCGCGGCACGCCAAAAAAGCAGGACACGGCTCTCACCCCGTGGCCTGCTTTTTGTTTCAAATTTTTCCCTCCCCTTTACATTTCGGTCAAAATGTGCTACAATATATGCACAAAACATATTTCAAGGAAGGTAGCTTATGAAAGTTGCAATAATTCAGCCTTATTATTCTTTTAATGAAAAAGACACCGCCCGTTGCTATGACGAGATGGTCGCTCTTATTGACAAGTGCGACGACAGCCTTGACCTTATCGTTCTGCCCGAATACAGCGACGTGCCTGCGGATCAGTCGTCAAAAGCGAACTATCACGCCATGGTTGCAAAATATAACGACGACATCATACAAAAGGCGAAAGACACCGCCCGCAGATGCAACGCTATCGTTTGCGTCAATGCGGCAGAGCGGACGGCGAGCGGCTTGCGCAACACTACTCACGTGCTTGACAGACAGGGAAATTGCGTGGGCAAATATTTCAAGGCTCATCCCGCCCCCAGCGAGGTCAAAACGGAGGCGCAGGGCGGAAACGAGCTTGATGTCGGCTACAGCTACGATTTTGCAGAGCCTTATGTCGTCGAGCTTGAAGGTATCCGCTTCGGCTTTATGACCTGCTACGATTTTTATTTCTATGAGAATTTCGCTCCCCTTGCGCGCAAAGATGTAGATATTATTATCGGTTGCTCTCACCAGCGCACCGACACTCACGAGGCGCTTTCCATCATCAACCGCTTCCTTTGCTACAACACAAATGCTTACCTTGTGCGCTCCGCAGTTTCTCTCGGCGAGGACTCCGAAATATGCGGCTGCAGCTGCATTATTGCCCCCGACGGAACTGTTATCGAGGATATGAAGAGCCGTGTGGGTATTGCGATAGCAGACATTGATCCTCACGCCAAATATTACAAGGCGGCGGGCTTTAAGGGTGCGCTCAAATCCCACTATCAGTACATTGAGGAGGGACGCCGCCCCTGGCTTTACCGCAACGGCGGCGCGTCGGTGGTTAAATTTGATGACGTCATGCCCTACCCTCGCATCTGCGCTCACCGCGGATTTAACGCTGTCGCTCCCGAGAACACACTGCCTGCGTTTGGTGCGGCTGTGGCACTCGGGGCGGAGGAAATCGAATTTGATCTTTGGTCAACAAAGGACGGCATTTTGGTTTCTTGCCACGACGACACTCTTGACCGAGTCAGCAACGGCACGGGTAAAATATGCGACCACACCTACGGAGAGCTGCTCGCCCTTGACTTCGGCGCAAAGCACGGCGACAAATTCAAGGGACTGAAAATCTGCACCTTCGAGGAGATACTGCAAAAGTTTGCGGGCAGAGTCATTATGAATATCCACGTCAAGATCTGGGACTGTGACGTTAACCCCATGTTCCGGCAGATCGTCGGGCTTATAAGAAAATACGACTGTGAAAAGCACGTGTACTTTATGACATCAAACGACAAGCGTGTCACGGAGCTGCGTGAATTTGCTCCCGACATGAAGGTCTGCCTCGGCTGGGACGGCAACAAAGACCCCATGTCCATGGTCAACCGCGCAATAGCGCTCGGAGCGTATAAGATCCAACTCTACAAGCCATATTTTACGCAGGAAACGGTGGATGCCGCCCACGCAAACGGCATACTCTGCAACGTGTTCTGGTCTGACGACCCCGATGAAGCCCACGCCTTCCGCAACATGGGTATCGACACCATCCTAACAAACGACTATCTCACTATTGCAAATGCATTGAAGTGATTTATTATTTATGTGGGGTTTCGCCCCACACCCCACAAACCTTTCTTGAAAGAAAGGTTTGATCCAAAGAACTTTGCTGACAAATTTTCTTGTTTAAATTTGTTTGGATGGTTACAACAAGAGCCATCTCTATAACCCCCGTGGGTCCCTTATCCACTGTGATATTTATTATTTATTCTTTATTCTTTAGACCGCACCAAACGATCATGATGGTGACAGCCGAAAACATTTCTATAATTTTTGCGGCGTTTCGGGCGAACACAGTTCGCCCCTACGCGGTGAATGAGATGCTTTCGGTTGTTTTCAGACAAAGATTTTTATACCGTAGGGCGGCCTGCGGTCGCCCGTTTCAATGAAATGAAGCTTTTCGCAAAGCGAAAAGCTTCATCAATTTTCCGTTTTAAACTTTCAATTTTCAATTAAAAAAGTCGCCGCAGAATTTCTCTGCGGCGACTTTTTTATCAGTAGTTTTCTTTTCTTACCTCAAAGTAGCTCTGGGGATGAGCGCAAACAGGGCAAACGAGAGGCGCCTTCTTGCCCATAACAAGGTGTCCGCAGTTGCGGCACTCCCACATGGTCATCTCCGCCTTCTCGAACACTGCCTTCATCTCTACGTTATTCAGCAGCTTGCGGTAACGCTCCTCGTGAGTCTTCTCAATAGCAGCTACCATACGGAATTTGATGGCAAGAGCGGTAAAGCCCTCCTCCTCTGCTTCCTTGGCAAATCTGTCGTACATATCCGTCCACTCGTAATGCTCGCCCTCTGCGGCGGAAAGAAGATTGGCAGCGGTATCGCCCAAAGCGCCCAGCTCCTTGAACCACATCTTTGCATGCTCCTTTTCGTTGTTGGCGGTAGCCTCGAAAATAGCCGCGATCTGCTCGTAGCCTTCCTTTTTAGCTACGGATGCAAAGTAGGTGTACTTGTTTCTTGCTTCGCTCTCTCCCGAAAAAGCGGTTCTGAGATTTTGTTCTGTTTTTGTTCCCTTAAGTTCTGGCATGGTTGTGTTCCTTTCTTATATATAAATTTAATTTTTGTCCGAAATATGCGCCTTTATGCGCTCAAACGTTTCGTCGCTTATAACATGCTCCACCTTGCAGGCGTCGCTGTCGGCGACGGGTGCGCTTACTCCGATGCTCTCAAAAAAGAGAGAGAGGATGCGGTGACGCTCGTAGACCTTAGTAGCATGCTCCCGTCCCTCGTCGGTAAGCTCAATGTAACCGTTTTCATCCACTGTCACCATTCCGTCGGCTTTAAGCACACCGAGGGCGCGACTTATGCTGGGCTTGGAGTAGCCCGTGTGATGCACTACGTCAATGGAGCGCACCTGCCCGAGCTTGCCCTTCAGAACAAGAATGCTCTCAAGATACATCTCGCCCGATTCCTGAATATTGCTTTTACTCACAGCCGTCGCTCCTTTCGTGATTTTTGGACATCTTACTATATATAATATACCACACAATCCCCTCCAAATCAAGTGTTTTTTAATATTTTATTTTTTTGTGCATAGAGGTGTATGGTTTGGAGAGTGAAATTACGTATTGCTTCTGCCGTGTCGGCAGAAGCAACACAAGAAATAATTAAAATATTTGTGTTACTTCTGTATCGACAGAAGTAACCAAGGGCGACTTAAGAGAGGAAACCCACGGTTTCCTCTCTTAAGAATCTCACCTTCCTCTGCGCGCCGCCTTGCCGCAAGTATGCGGGCAAGGCGTAATCGCGCGCAAAAGTTGCCGCATACCCATCTCGCCAAGTTCCCGTCGGAGCGACGGAAACTTGGTCGATAAGAGTGCGCCTTGGGCGGGCGGTTGTTTTAAAGCCGTATGAGATTTAAAAATTAAGTGCAACGAGAAAAATTTCAAATCTTTTTCGGTGTTGCCCCCCAATAAATCACCGCTACATCGGGTGTGTCTGATTTCCAATTTGCGACTTATCGGTATAATTTGCAAGAGCGTTTGCATGATGGCTTTTCGCCCACGAGCCAAGCTCCAAAGTGGGTGGGTTTCCAAAGGGAGGGAGGAATTGGGGAGTGCAATTTCAATTTTGTAAAAATTGAAATCACGACTCATCCTCCCAACCTTTGGTCAATATTTGACTACTTTCTGTTGATGCAAAAAGCAGCACACAAATTACAAATACGCAAAAAGGCTGAGTCGCGTTGACTCAGCCCTTATGCTTTGAATATTATTTCATATTCTTATACTTTTCGTAGTCGCGGGCAGCGGATTCTCCCGCCTCCTTAAACATTTCCTTAGCGTTTTCGGGGAAGGTGCGCGTCAGAGACGAATATCTCACCTCTCCCATGAGGAAGTCCTCAAAATTCAAGGTGGGCTCGCCAGAATCAAGGGTAAGCGGCTGTTCCTTTGACGGATCAAAGCGGTACAGCTTCCAATATCCCGCATCAACCGCGCGCTTCATCTCCATCTGCGCGTTGCCGAGTCCGCCTCGGATTCCGTGCGCAGAGCAAGGAGTATACGCGATGATCACGGCAGGACCGTCAAACGCCTCCGCCTCCTTTATCGCCTTGACCGTCTGATTATAGTCCGCGCCCATCGCGACCTGCGCGACGTACACGTTTCCATAGGTCATAAGTATTGCGCCAAGGTCCTTCTTGGGACTCTTCTTGCCCGATGCGCAGAACTGCGCCACAGCACCGAGAGGTGTCGCCTTTGACGACTGTCCGCCCGTGTTGGAATACACCTCGGTATCAACGATAAACACCTTTACGGGCTCGCCCTGTGCAAGCACGTGATCAAGTCCGCCAAAGCCGATATCATATGCCCAGCCATCGCCGCCGAACATCCAGAAGCTCTTTTTGGACAGCTGGTCGCGGTGGATAAGGATATCCCTCTTTACGCCGTCAGCCGCTCCGTCAAGAGTGCAGGCTTCAAGCGCGGTTACAAGGGCTTCGCCTGATTTACGAGAGTCGTCCATGCTGTCAAAATCGGCGATCCATGCGTCAAGTGCGGATGCAAGCGCGGCATTACCCTCAACCATATCCCTCAATCTCTTTGCACGGATGAGCTGTGCCTGCCTTTGCATCTTGACGGACAGACACATACCGAGGGAAAATTCCGCATTGTTTTCAAACAGCGAGTTCGACCACGCGGGGCCATGCCCCTTTTTATTAGTGGTATAAGGAATTCCCGGCATGGGGGAGCCCCACGCCTGCGAGCAGCCCGTAGCGTTTGCCCAATATACTCTGTCGCCGACAAGCTGGGTGAGCAGCTTCGCGTAAGGCGTTTCGCCGCATCCGGCGCACGCCGCAGAAAATTCAAGAAGCGGCTGCTTGAACTGGCTTCCCTTTACGGTGTAGATATCAAAAATGTTGCTCTTTTCGCTGACTCCAAGTCCGTACTCCCAAGCCGCCGACGTGTCCTCTGCCTCATCAACGCTCACCATACGAAGCGCCTTATCCTTTGCGGGACAGCAGTTTACGCAGGAGGAGCAGCCCGTGCAGTCGTCGCGACTTATCTGTAAGGTATAATCCAGCTTAAGTCCCTTGACACCCTTGGCGGGGACAAGCTTCATATCGGCAGGCGCGCCAGCACTTTCGGCCTCGTCCAAAAGATAAGGACGGATCACCGCGTGGGGGCAGACATAAGAACATCTGTTACATTGCAGGCATGCCTCGGGATTCCAAACGGGAACCTTGGTTGCAATAGCGCGCTTTTCGTAGGCGGTAAGTCCCATTTGGATAGCGCCGTCCTCGTAGCCCTTGAAGGCGGAAACGGGCAGGTCATCGCCCTTTTGAGCGTTGATAGGCTCAAGAATATTCTTTACAACGTCGGGGCGGTCGTTCGCAGCGTTACCGTTTTCATTCACGGCATCAGCCCACGCGGACGGTATCTCGATCCTTACAAGCCCCGAGCCGCCACGCTCTATTGCGGCAATATTGTTGTTTACTACATCCTCGCCCTTGGCGAAGTACATCTTGCGCACGCCCGCCTTCATATAGTCCATCGCTTCGTCTATGGGAAGCAGTCCCGACAGGTGGAAAAAGGCAGATTGAAGCACCATATTGGTGTGATTGCCAAGCCCGCACTCTGCGGCTATTTTCGCCGCGTCGATTACGTAGAAGCTTGCGTGTTTAGCTGCCAAATCGCGCTTGACGGAGGCGGGCAGTTTTACTTCAAGCTCCTCGGCGCTCCACGGGCAGGCAAGCAGGAACGTGCCGCCCTCCTTCAGCTCGGAGATCATATCGTAGTGGTATACGTATGTAGGATTATGACACGCGACGAAATCCGCGTGCTTTACGAAATGGCTGGAGCGAATGGGATAATCTGAAAAGCGAAGGTGCGATTTGGTTACTCCGTAAGACTTTTTCGCATCGTACTCAAAGTACGCCTGACCGTATTTATCGGTATGCTGGCTGACTATCTCAACGGTTGACTTATTTGCGCCTACCGTACCGTCAGAGCCGAGTCCCCAGAATTTGCAGTTTATCTGCTCGTACCTTTCGTCATCGGGATATACGCGCTCGGTCAGCTTCAGAGAATGGCGAGTAACGTCGTCCTCAATACCGATAGTAAATCCGTTCTTGGGATTATCGGATGCAAGATTATCAAATACGGCGATTATCTGCGCGGGATCGGTGTCCTTGGAGGACAAACCGTATCTTCCGCCGATAACCAGCGGCGCGGTTCCGTTCTGCGCGTCGTCGTAAAATGCGGTGCGCACATCCTGATACAGCGGCTCACCCGCGGCGCCCATCTCCTTGCAACGGTCAAGCACTGCTATGCGCTTGACGGATGCCGGGATAGCCTTGCGGAAATACTCAAACGAGAAGGGGCGGAACAGGTGTACCTGCAAAAAGCCGACGCGGCGTCCCTTTGCGTTGAGGTAGTCCACCGTTTCCTTTACCGTTCCGCTGACCGAGCCCATAGCGATAATGATATCCTCTGCATCCTTATCACCGTAGTAGTTAAAGAGGTGGTATTCCCTGCCGCATATCTTACTCAGCTCGCCGAGATATTTTTCAACAATATCGGGCAGGCTGTCGTAATAAGCGTTTGACGCTTCACGGACTTGGAAATATATATCCGGATTCTGCACGGTGGAGCGCAGGAGCGGATGCTCGGGATTAAGTGCGTGAGCGCGGAAGGCTTCAAGCGCGTCGTAGTTTACAAGCGGAGCGAGCGCCTCGTAGGGCATAAGCTCCACCTTGGAAATTTCGTGTGATGTACGGAAGCCGTCAAAGAAATGCAGGAACGGCACACGGCTCTCGATAGCGGCAAGGTGCGCCGCTGCCGAAATATCCATTATTTCCTGAACGCTTGCCGTGGACAGCATAGCAAAGCCGGTCTGACGGCAGTTCATAACGTCCGAATGATCTCCGAAGATCGAAAATGCGTGAGTTCCCACGGTGCGAGATGCAACGTGAAGCACGCCGGGGTGCAGCTGTCCCGAAATGCGGTGCATTACGGGGATCATCAGCATAAGTCCCTGCGATGAGGTGAAGGAGGTGGCAAGCGAGCCCGATTCGAGCGCGCCGTGTACTGCCGCTGCCGCTCCCGCCTCTGACTGCATCTCAACAAGAGTCACAGGCTGACCGAAAAGGTTTTTCTTGCCCTTCGCACTCCACGCATCCGTCTTGCCGGCCATGGGAGATGAGGGGGTTATGGGATATATCGCCGCCACCTCGGTAAAGGCGTAAGCTATATGCGCCGCCGCCTCGTTACCGTCCATTGTAACGGTCTCCCGTTTAAAATTCTTGTTATTTTCGCTCATTGCTTTCTCCTTGAAAATCAGTTAAGCCCGTATTTCTCTGCCGCCGCCTCGCGCATCTTATACTTGAGTATCTTGCCTGCGGCGTTCATGGGGAAGGAATTTACAAACTCTATATACTTCGGCACCTTATGCCTTGCCATATGAGATGCGACAAACGCCTTCATTTCCTCGACCGAGGACTCCTCTCCCTCCTTGAGAATGATACAAGCCATTATTTCCTCGCCGTACTGCTTGTCGGGAACTCCTATGACCTGAACGTCCTTTACCTTGGGGCTGGTGTAGAGAAATTCCTCTATCTCCTTGGGATAGATGTTCTCGCCGCCGCGGATTATCATATCCTTCAGTCTGCCCGTGATGCGATAGGTGCCGCTCGGCTCGCGGCAGGCGATATCACCCGAATGGAGCCATCCGTCAGCATCGATCGTAGCCGCAGTCGCCTCGGGCATTTTGTAATATCCCTTCATGACGTTGTAGCCTCGCGCAACAAATTCACCGTTCACTCCGTCGGGGCAATCAAGTCCCGTTTCGGGGTCTATAATCTTACATTCAACGTGCGGGAATGCCCTTCCCACCGTTTCGCATCTTTCGTCAAGCGGCTCGTCTATCTCGCCCATGGTGCAGCCCGGAGAAGCCTCCGTTTGTCCGTAAACGCTGACGATTCCCGTCATATTCATCTCGTCCGGCTGTGCTGCGCGCTTCATAAGGTCGGCGGGGCAATTCGCGCCTGCCATGATTCCCGTTCTCATGTATGAGAAATCCGTCTTTCTGTAATCCTCGTGGTTAAACATGGCGATAAACATTGTGGGCACGCCGTTGAATGCTGTGATATGCTCCTTGTCAATGCAAGCCAATGCGGATTTCGGGGAGAAATAAGGAATTGGGTACAGCGTTCCTCCGTGCGTCATGGTCGCCGTCATGGACAGCACCATTCCGAAGCAATGGAACATGGGTACCTGTATCATCATTCTGTCGGCGGTAGACAAATCCATTCGGTCGCCGATACATTTACCGTTGTTGACTACGTTATAATGGGTAAGCATTACTCCCTTGGGGAAGCCCGTCGTACCCGAGGTATACTGCATATTACAAACGTCCTGAGGAGATACCTTCGCCGCCATTCTGCGGACCTCCTCAAGCGGCACGCGGTCGTGTCTTGCCACAGCCTCGTCCCACGTCTGACATCCCTTCTGCCGGAAGCCGACGGTGATGACATTGCGCAAGAAAGGCAGACGCTTTGCATGGAGCGGCTCTCCCGCACGGTGGTTTTCAAGCTCGGGGCAAAGCTCCTTTATTATTTCCTTATAATTTGAGTCGCGGTAGCCCTCCACCATAACAAGCGTATGGGTGTCCGACTGACGGAACAGATATTCTGCCTCGTGTACCTTGTAAGCCGTATTTACGGTAACAAGCACCGCGCCCAGCTTTACCGTTGCCCAGAAGGTGATGTACCATTGCGGTATATTCGTAGCCCAGACGGCAACGTGCGTTCCCGCCTTAACCCCCATATCCACCAGCGCGCGGGCAAAGGTATCCACGTCGTCGCGGAACTCCTCGTAGGTACGGGTATAGTCAAGCGTGGTATACTTAAAGGCGTACTGATCCGGAAATTCCTCCACCTGCTTATCCAGCACCTCCGAGAAGGTCATATCGATAAGCGAGTCCTTCTGCCACACAAATTTGCCCGTGTGAGTCTTGTTTTCATACAGCTTCTTGCGCTTTTTGCGGACACCGCTCTCGTATTTTGACATATAGCTCGTAAAGTGCAGGAATATAATATCCATATCCGCAAGCTCACTAAGCCACGTGGGGTCCCATTCAAGTGAGATAAAGCCCTCGTAATTGATAGAGCGGAGCGCCTTCATCATGTCGTCAAGAGGGAGAGAGCCCTCACCGATAAGGCGATATTCCACTCTGTCCCCTACCACCTCCGAGTCCTTGAGGTGAATATGGCGAATATATGCGCCGAGGTTTTGAAGCGACGTCTGCGCGCTCTCGCCGCCCATGCGGTAGGTGTGGTGCATATCCCACAGAGCGCCGATATTATCATCGGCATAGGTATCAAGCACGTTTTTAAGTCTATGCGTATCGGCGTAAGCATCGACGGTTTCGATTATAAGCGTCACTTCAGAGCCGACAGCCACGGGACGAAGCGCATCAAGATACCTGCAAACGGTGGTGTCCACCTCCGCCGCGTCCTTATCCTTCGCACCCGTGGTGTGTATGCGCACGAAGGGAATGTGCAACGCCGCCGCCGTGCGGATACATTCGGTAATCTCGCTAACACCCGCGTCAAGGCTATCGCCGTCGGCAATATTCGCCGCAGTATCAACACAGGGTACACAAAGTCCTCGGTCGACGAGATTTCTGTACGTAGCGCGGATCATGGTCGGGTCAAAAACATCGTTCTTACCCGTGAATGCGGGGTGGTGTATATCATGAATTTCTATGCCGTTAAAGCCAAGCTCCTCCGCCTTGTCACAAAACTGCGCCCAGGTATAGGAGTCCCAGCCCTTTGTGGAAAATGACAGCTTCATTTTGATTACCTCGTTTTATCAAACCTTTTCTTCGTAGGCTATCTTGTTGATGGCGTTGACGTAAGCACGAATGGACGCACCGATTATATCGGTGGAGATGCCCGTTCCCGAATACAGCTTTCCGCCTGCGCGAAGTCGAACCAGTGCGCTTCCCATAGCCTCCTTGCCCTCGGTCACGGACTGTATCTGGAAATCGTCCAGCTCGTATCTCGTGCCTACCACGGCATCAACAGCCAGAAATGCCGCGTCGATAGGTCCAAATCCCGCGCACACCTCGCTTATCATTTCGCCGTCCTTCTCTACCTGAATATTGGCGGTAGAGGAGATGTGACTGCCACTGTTGATAACGTAGCTTATAAGTCGGTACGTTGGAGGCACCTGCAGCGCAACCGACGCAATAATAGCGTCAAGCTCGCGGGCATCCACCGTCTTTTGCTTGGCGACGGTGCAGAAGGACTCGTATACCTTAGACACGTCCTCGTCGGACAGGTCGTAGCCCAGCTTTTTTATCGCCTTCGCAACGGTGGCAATATCGTCGTTTTTGTCAAGCACGAAGCTCTCCGTGGAATCCGCCGACTCTGCCTGAGCCGCTCCGCCCGCGATCTTTTCCACAAGCCCGAGCTGACGGAGCGAGCGCTGAAGCTCGGTGGTCTTGATGCCACACGAAAAGCCGCAATCGTCGCCCTTTATTCTCATTATCTGTGCCATTTCGGAAAGAGCAGGCGCGCTGTCACCGCCACCGACGGACACGCAAACGCCGCACACAGCTTCGTTCTTGACAGCCGCTACGGCGCACGCCGCACCTACGCTGAGGGCATTGGAGCATTGTACGCTTACAGCAATTCCCTTTTCCGCAATAACGGGAGCCGCCGCCATAACGTCAGCAATAAAATTCGCCATCTCATCAGGCAGGAAAATTCCCGCGCTGTCGCACAGAGTTACCTCTGTCGCGCCGTTATCGACCGCTGTCTTTATTGCTTCGGCGAGAATTGGCATGTCGCTTCTGGTCGCATCAACAGCCGCGAAGTTTACTCGCTCACATTTAACTCTTGCCGCGCCTACAAGCTCCGAAATCATTTCCATTACCTTGGGCGCTTTTCTGTGGCAGATGTATTCCATCTGCACCGCCGACGTGGGAACGGCAACAAGCAGCTCGGGCTTTTTCGCAACGGACACTGCATTCCACGCAAGGTCAACAGACTCAGCCGTAAATCCTACGGGCATGGACAGCACGCTGTTTTTTACCACCGCCGCCATAGTGCGTACTATCATTGTGTCAGCCGTCACGTTTTCTATGGGAGAAAGACAAATTCTGTCAACGTGCAGCTTATCCAGCACCTTTGCTATCTCCACTCTTTCCTTAAAGGTATAAACACACTCGCCTCCCTTGAAGCTATCGCGCAAGGTCACATCGGTAAATATTACTTTTTTCATTTTTTTACCCTACTTTCTGAAAATTTCCACAGAGGCAAAACGAAAGCCGCCTCCATGACTTAATGCCATGGGGACGGCTGAAATACATTTCAGTCGCGGTACCACCCCGCTTGCCGCCAAGATACAGGCGACCTCTCATACGGTTCACTTTCAAACCGCCGCGCTTTAACGGGCGCTCCCGTGACTCTTTACTGTTGTTTCAAAAGTCCTGCTCCGGAATGAGACAGCAGCTTCGTCCCTACGCATTGGCTCGCACCCACCGCCAACTCTCTGTGTGCTGTAACGAAGTCCTTAATTCCATCAACGCATTTTGCTTTTATACTAAATATTATAATCACTCGCCGCCGATTTGTCAATATGGTATTTTTAATGTTTTTACACTTTGCCAAGGCATCAAACATTGGACATATTGAACAATCTTTTGAAGTTTTCGGAGAATACAAGCTCAAATTCCGCGTCAGACAGGGGTAATTTTTCCACCTTTTCGACCTCAACCGAGGGACTCCATATCGGAAAATCCGTACCGAACATAAATTTATTCACTCCAAACCGCTCCATAAGCCGCATTGCGTTGTCGTAGGACAGTATTCCCAGCGAGCTTGACGTGTCAAACCACAGATTTGGGGAGGGCGGCAGGGTGTCAAGTGCCTCCTCCCATCTCTGATACCCGCCAAAGTGCGCCGCTATGACGGTAAGATCGGGAACAGCGCGCATAAGCTGTGCCAGACGGCAGGGACGGGAGTATTCATATCTCTCGTCGCCCATGTGAATAAGCAAAGGAAGTCCTCTTTTAGCGATAGCGCGGTACATGGGAATAAGCCGCTCCTCGTCCATATTAAAGCGTTGAAAATCGGGGTGCAGCTTGACTCCGCGAAGTCCCATTTTCATTCCGCGGTCAAGCTCCTCCTCGTAATTTTCAAAGTCGGGATGAAGTGCCATCAGCGCGGTAAATTCGGGATGTGCCGCCGCGACTGAGGCAATAAAATCGTTGATATGCTCTACCTGCGACACCACGGTAGCAGTCGAGCAGACGAGATAATGACAAACGCCGATCTCATTACCCGCCGAGATAAGATTTCCGACGGACGCAGGGCTATACCAATCCAGCCCGTAAAACGCTCCTATGTTTTCGGACACCTTTTCGGCAATTTTGTCGGGAAATATGTGGGTATGTGCATCAATTATTTTTCTCTTGGGTTTCATTTTAGGTTCAGCTTTCAAAAACAGTTTTGGATCTTTTCCTTCATAAACGCCACGGTCTCAGCGTTCGCAAAGGACGACTCTGCCGTGTCGCAAAGTATTTTTTTTACCTCTTGCGCGGTCAGCGAAAACTGCGATATAACGCAATCCCACTCCCGTCTTATGGAGGTACGGGAAACGGCGGTATTATCGGTATTGATGCTGACACGAACACCCGCCGCCATCAGCTCCCGCAGAGGATACTGCGAAAGGTTTTCAAACATGTTCGTATTAAGATTACTCGTGGGACAAAGCTCAAGGAGAATTTCTCGCTCGACCAAGGACTTGACTACTTCCCCGTCCTCAAGGCTTCGCACGCCGTGACCGATACGCCGCGCACCCATCTCAAGAGCGGTACGCACGCTATCAGCGCCCGACGCCTCGCCTGCGTGGAGAGTAAAGGGCAGGCAAAGCTGACGGGCGAGGGAAAATTCTTCCTCAAATCTCGCGTTTTCAAACAGTGCCTCAGCACCTGCCAAATCTGCGGCGCACACACCGCATCCGAGATACTTGGCAGCGAGGCGGATACTTTCAAGATTTTCCGCCTTATTGTCACCCATTCGCATACAGCACAGAATAAGGCTTGCCCGAAGCGGCGAGCGGCTGTTTCCGTATATTGCGGCACGCACCACCTGCTCTTGCGTGAGTCCTCTGCGCGTATGAAGCTGGGGTGCAAAGCGTATCTCCGCATACATTACACCCTCGTCGAGCAATCTGTCCTCCAGCGACTGCACCGCGTATGCGATAGCCTCCTCGGTTTGAAGCAGGGACAGCGGAAAATCGAATTTTTCAAGATATTCGTTAAGGTCGCGGCAGCCCTCTGACACCGACAGCATTCTGTCAAGCACGTCGCCGTCGGGAACGTCTATCTCCTGCATCTGTCCAAGTTGGCGCACGCAGTCCGCCGACAGCGAGCCATCAAGATGAAGATGAAGGTCAATAAGGCAATCCGCGCCGCGCGGAAATTCCTTGAGTATCATTTCGGAGCTCATCTCTCTCCTCCTTGTTTATTTGAATTGTGCGTTGTAAAGAGAAGCGTAAAATCCGCCTCGTTCAAGCAGCTCGTTATGTGTTCCCTGCTCCTCAATGCATCCGTCGCGCACCACGAGTATCCTGTCTGCGTTCTGGATAGTGGAAAGTCTGTGGGCGATAACGATACACGTTCTGCCCGACATGAGCGCGTACAGCGCGTTCTGTATCAGCTTTTCAGTGCGTGAATCCACGTTTGACGTCGCCTCGTCAAGTATCAGGACAGGCGCGCGGGAAAGCATAGCTCGGGCTATGGTTATAAGCTGCTTTTGTCCCTTGGATATATTAACGCCGTCGTCCGACAAGACAGTATCATATCCCTCGGGTAGAGTCATTATAAAGTCGTGGATACGCGCCGCCTTCGCTGCGCGGATAACGTCCTCCCTCGTCGCACCGTCAGTACCGTAGGTAATATTGTCAAGCACCGTTCCGCAGAACAGCCACGTGTCCTGAAGCACCATGGTATACGCGGAGCGCAGGCTGTCGCGGGTAAGGCCTGATAGCTCCTTGTCGTCGAACAGTATCTTACCGCTATTATGATCGTAAAAGCGCATAAGGAGATTGATGACCGTGGTCTTTCCGCTTCCAGTAGGTCCTACGATAGCAATAGTTTTACCCCGCTCGGCATGGATATTTACGCCGTGAAGTATCTCCTTTGCCTCGGTGTAGCCGAAGCGCACGTCCTCCATTTTGATATCTCCCTCTGCACCCGAGAGGACGACAGCATCCTCCCCGTCCGCGGGCTCGGTGGGCTCGTCAAGCAGAGCAAATACGCGCTCGGCGGCAGAGGTAGCCTACTGTATTTCGCTCAAAATATTTGCAAACTCGTTGATAGGACCGAAGAATTTGCGTGAATACTGAACGAATGCCGACACCATTCCAAGGTCGATAACAAATATGAGCGGGAGGTTCGGATCGGTTATGCTGAACAGATAGAACAGTCCGCCCAGCGCCGTTATCAGCGTCAGGGACAGATTGTTTATGAATATCATGGTAGGTCCGATAACGGAGCCGTGGTAGTCGGCGCGGTAATATGCGTCGCAAGCGTCCTCGTTGTGTCCGTCAAAGCGATCCACTATGACATTTTCAATGCTGTACGCCTTGATAGTACGCTGTCCCGACAGCATCTCCTCCGCATAGCCGTTCAATTCTCCCAGCTTCTTGGAGCGCTTGCGGAACATTGGGCGCACCTTTTGCGTTCTGTACTTTGCAAACACAAGCGATATCGGCACAGTGACCGCAAATACAAGGGACAAGATCGGAGATATGGACAGCATCATTGCAAGCGAGCCGACCACCGTAATAACACTTGTGGCTATCTGAAGCAGATCGTTTGAAAGAGATGCATTTACGGTGTCGATATCGTAGGAGATGTGGCTGATGATATCGCCCGTCTGGTGGCTGTCAAAATAGCTTACGGGCAGATCCGTCAAATGGTCAAACACCTGTCGGCGCATTCTTGCGCCTATGCGCTGGCTTATCCTTACCATGATAAAGGACAAAAGATAGGTAAACGCCGCCGACACGACGTATATGATCACAAGCAAAGTACAGTAGTAGCCTACCGTTTCAAAATCCACACTGCCGCGCCCCGGCTCAATAGCGTTTATCACAAGTCCCGAATAGTAAGGCGCGACAAGCGCGATAACATTTGCGACGAGCATAACTGCAAAGGCTGTGAGCATAAGCCATTTATGCTCGAAAATATATCCGCACACGCGCCACAGCACGCGGCGGCGGGAGGTCTTTTTCTCGGCGGGAGAGGTATTCTCCGCCATATTCTTACGCTTAGTCAAGAATAGCACCTCCCATCTGCGACTCGGATATCTCACGGTACACGTCACAGCTCTCAAGCAGCTCCTCGTGGGTTCCGCTTCCGATTATCTTTCCTCCGTCAAGCACGAGTATAAGATCTGCATACTGCACCGAGCTTATACGCTGTGCAACAACGATAGAGGTTATGGGAGTGCCTCCCTCGCCCGCAAGCTCGCGGAGTCGCGCGCGAAGCGCGGCATCGGTGCGATAGTCAAGCGCGGAGGATGCATCGTCAAGGATAAGTATTTCGGGATTTCCCGCAACGGCGCGAGCGATAAGCAATCTCTGCTTTTGTCCGCCGCTGAGGTTAGTACCCTTCGCGGTAATTTTGTGTTCGTAGCCGTCGGCAAGCGCACCTATAAAATCAGCCGCCTGCGCTATTTCCGCGGCGCGGACTATCTCCTCGTGGGACAGCCCTCTGCCAAAATCGATATTTTCTTCAATAGTTCCCGCGTACAGAAAATCGTTCTGCATAGCGATTCCCACGCGACGGCGGAGCTGACGCGGAGGTATCTCTCGGATATCCTTGCCATCCAGCAATATTCTGCCGCAATTTGTCGGAAGCTCGTAAAAGCGCATGAGCAAGGACAAAACCGTAGTCTTCCCGCTACCCGTAGCTCCGATAATTCCGAGCGTGCCGCCCCGTCGGAGCGAAAAGCTTACGTCCGACAGATTAAGTGCGCCACCCTTGTATCCGAAATAGGAGAAGTCCACTCCATCAAACGTGAGGTAGTCGCCGTCGCCACCCGTGATATCGGACGGCTGATCCTCTACCTGTGCAGGCTGAGCATTTGCCGCGTCGATAACCTCGCAAATTCTGTTCATGGACGCGCTACCCTTGGTACACATCATAAATATGCGCGTGACGAACAGCATGGCGTTTGAGATAAGCGTAAAATACTGAATGAACGCAATTATCTTACCCGGAGCGCACTCGCCGCCGTCAACGCGCAAGGCGCCGACAAAAAGCACGGCAACAAGTCCGAGGTTGAGAAAAACATTCATCAGCGGATTGGAGATCGACATGGTAAGAGAGGCTTTTGTTTCCGCTCCCACCAGCTTGTCCACGGAGGCGGCATACCGCTTCCGCTCGTAATACTTTCGTGACAGAGCCTTGATAACGCGAATTCCCTGAACGTCCTCTCGGACGATACGCACCATCTCGTCACCCGCTCGCTGCGAATTGCGGTACAGCTTAACACCGCGCCTTGAAACGATATATACGGTAAGCGATATAAAGGGCAGTACCGCAAGCATTACAAGCGCAAGAGTTGCGTCAAGCGACAATGTAATGGCTATTCCGCCGATAAGCAGAATAGGCGCGCGTACTCCGAGTCGCTGTATCATTCCAATGACGTGATGTACGTTGTAGGTGTCAGAGGTAAGTCGGGATTCAAGGCTGGGAACTGTAAACTCATCCACCTGATTGCAGGACAGCCGCATTGTGCTGTCGAACAGGTCGTGACGGATATTGCGCGCAGCGTCCTTTGCCACACCCGACGCCATTCTGTTGGCGGTAATGTTAAGCACAAGAGCCGCGACGGTACAAACAAGCATCATACAGCTCCAGAATATTATACCTCGAATACCCGCACCCGTGTCCCCTGCCGCCGCCGCGGCGGGAACTGCCTCGTCTAAAATAATACTCAGAATGTAAGGGAGCGCCAGCTCGACAAGCGTTCCCATGATCTTGATAACAAGACCTACCGACATCCGTTTTCCAAACGGACGCAGGTATCCGAACAAACGCTTCAAAGCCATCACTCCCTTAAACTAAATATGTTTATCAGCGGCGCAATTTTTCTGCCACCGATACGTTGAAGATTTTTTGATTTTTCTCAAGAAGAAACAACAATAGAAGTCCTATCACCCACGCGGAAATTATCTCTCCCAGTCCCACGGTAAGCACCAAAAGCCAATATCCCATGTCGGTAACTCCGTATGCATACATCAGCACGAGCGGAACTATCGCCGCGTTTGAAAGCACGGTGGGGAGAGGAACGAGAATTTTCAGCAGCACAGACGCTTTTCGTCTGCCAGCGTCCCTTGCCCGTCTTGCAAAGGTCCCCAGCAAAAGCGCCCCCAATGCACCCAGCAGAGTCGCAAGCGAGCCGAAAACTATGTCCCACGGCACTGCATTCGTCAAGGCGTTGGCAATAATACAGCCTATCCATAGACCGACTGCACTCCACGGAACGAACACGGGAAGCACGCAAAGAGCCTCGGATATGCGCACCTGTATCGCACCGCTCGACAGTCCGAACAAGCCGGACAGCAGAGTCAGCGACACATACAGTGCCGCCGTTATCGCGCCAACGCACACGTTTACAAGTCTTTGCCGCCGCTTCGCGGCTTTCGTGGGTAAAAGGGACGTTTTTGAGTCCTTCATAATCTTTTTTGCGGAAAATTTTCCGCGCCTCCTTAGTTTTGTTTTAGGTGAGGATGGTTACGAACTCACCGTATAAATAATTTGAGTACGGAACGCGGGGTAACTGCACACAGCGCTCCGTACCTCATTATTTCTGTCTTATGTGAGAGGGTAACGATATCATACCCTCCTGCATTCCGTCAAGTCGGGACAAAAGCTGTCCCGCGCCAAGCACCGCGCTCTCCACCGGCTTTTTCGCCATATAAGTGGGGATCCCCGTGACTCGCTCTATAAGCGCGCTGAGTCCGTGCAGCTTACTGCCTCCGCCCGTCATGACCATGCCGTGAAGCAGAATGTCGCCCACAAGCTCGGGCGGCGTACGTTCAATGACCGAGCAGATGGAGTCGAGTATCGCTGTCATAGGCTCGTAAAGGGCGCTTATCATCTCCTTAGAGCTGAGCGTTGCCTCCTTGGGCGTTCCGTCGATAAGTGAACGGCCGCACACCCGCATGTAAAGCGGCTTGTCATGCTCGTACACCTCGCCTATGCTGATCTTTATATCCTCTGCGGTCCTATCACCGATAAGAATGTTGTATTCCTGTCTGACGTGACGCATTATCGCCTCGTCGAATTTATCTCCGCCGATCTTAATAGAGTCCGACACCACTACTCCACCCATGGACATGACCGCGATATCGCTGACACCGCCGCCGATATTTACTACCATACTGCCCACCGGAGAGGAAATATCCATTCCCGCGCCAAGCGCCGCGGCTCTCGGCTCTTCGATAAGATACGTGCGTCTTGCCCCTGCCTCGCGAGAAGCCTCCATCACCGCGCGTATCTGCACGTCGGATATTCCCGTGGGAACGCATATCACTACCCTCGGTCTTATCCATGTCTTACCGCAAGCACGGCGAATGAAATATTTAAGCATTTCAAGGGTGACCTCGTACCTATCGATATCCCCGTCCTTCATAGGTCTTACCGCTTCGATATGCTCGGGCGTTCTGCCAAGCATATCCATAGCCTCGCGTCCCACCTTGATTACTCGGTCTGTGGACGTGTCGATAGCTACAACAGAGGGCTCTTTCAGCACTATCCCCCTGCCCTGTGCGAAAACAAGGACGGACGCCGTACCGAAATCTATGGCTATATCTCTCTGAAATCGCTCAAGCACGACTCCACCTCCTTTTTTCGCGCTTTTTCTGTACCCTTTAGTATAACATATTTTCCATGGCTTTGTCAACGGCTGACAGCGTCATTTTTCAAAATTCTTGCCTATGCCGTCACAGCCACCGTCGCACATATCACGCGAGCCGCGCCCGCGCTATAAAGCAACGCGGCGCAAACGCCAAGCGTTGCACCCGTTGTCAAAAGATCGTCGGTGATTATTACCGTTTTACCTGCGCACTGGATCTCCGCGCCGTCGCACAGCAGAAATATATCGCGGGCGTTTTGCCGTCTTTTTGCAGTATCCAGCTTTTTCTGAGCGGGAGCAAATATTCCGCGGCGGCTGATGAGCCTGCAAAATTCATATCCCGTAGCGCGCGAAAGTCCTTGTGCAAGCCTTTCGGCTTGGTCAATTCCCGTTTTGCACACGGCTCGGTGCTGTCGCGGAACGTAAGTGACCAGGATATCTTGACTCGGCGGCAGCTTTTCTACCTTCTCAATTCCAAGTGCCAGCCTGCCCGCCAAAAAATTCACAACACGTCTGCCGCTTTTGCGCTTGAGGTGATAAATTATCTTTTCGGGCGCAGAATTCCGCGACGGACGATATTTGACAAGCGTCACCATATCAAAGCAACCACCAACTCCGAGAAGCGGAGGCACGCCGCCCTTGCCAAGTCCCGAAAGATAGGTTATCCTCTCACGGCTTTTCCATTTTGCGGCGCATTCGGGACAGAATACCGCCCCGCGTTCCGCCTCTCCCACGTCAAGCACCTCCCTGCACCCTACGCAGACAGGAGGAAAGAAAAACGTTCTCAGCCTTTCGCCGCTATCTTTAAAAAGATTATTCAT
Source organism: Oscillospiraceae bacterium (assembly GCA_015065065.1). Classification (GTDB taxonomy): domain Bacteria; phylum Bacillota; class Clostridia; order Oscillospirales; family CAG-272; genus CAMEON01. The sequence continues at coordinate 10,794 of SVQX01000006.1, read as the reverse complement.
AGGAAAGCCTTTCTGCAAGTCCCGTATAGCGCATGGACTGCCGCTTATTATCCACCATGCGCCGCAAAACATCTTCCTTACCGACGAGTATCACCATTGTTTCCGCTCGCGTTATCGCCGTATAGAGCAGATTTCGGCAAAGCAGCATTGGCGGGGCGGAATACAGAGGAATTATAACGTAGGGATATTCACTGCCCTGACTTTTATGTACCGTTATCGCCCACGCATGCTCAAGCTCGTCCAGCATGGTCGTATCGTAGAGCGCCACTCTGTCATCAAAGCGGATGCGTATCTCGTCCTCGGCGGCATCAATACTTTCAATAACTCCAATGTCGCCGTTGAAAACGCCCGAGCCGTACTCACCGTCGAATCCGTCCTGCTCCCACTCAACGTCGTAGTTGTTTTTTGTCTGCATCACTCTGTCACCCTCGCGGTAGACGGTGTCGCGGAAAGCAATTTCCCGCTTGCCCTTCGCACGCGGATTGAGTGAGCTCTGCAGCAGGCGGTTAAGGTTGTCCGTTCCGCACTCGCCCTTGCGCGACGGGGTAATTATCTGTATGCCGTTTTCGGTAGTCCTTCCGTAAGCCCTCGGCAGCCTTTCGCTGTAAAGCTGCATCACGGTAGCGGCAGTCTGCGCATCTGTTTCCCTCGGCAGGAAAAAGAAATCGCTGTCCTTGACCGTCAGCGTCGGGTATCTGCCCTCGTTGACGGCGTGCGCGTTTGTGACTATCAGCGACTGCTGCGACTGACGGAATATCTCATCCAGCCGCACGGTTGCAAACCGTCCGCTGTCGATAATGTCGTTTAACACCCGTCCCGCCCCCACGCTGGGAAGCTGATCCGAGTCGCCTATAAGTATCACCCTCGCGCCCGGCTTTATCGCCCGAAGCAGAGCGCACATAAGGGAATTATCTATCATTGACGCCTCATCGGCAATTATCACGTCCTCATCAAGCAGGTCCTGCTCGTTTCGGCGGAAGCGTCCTACCTCCTCTCCCTCGCCAAACTCCATTTCAAGAAGCCTATGAATGGTCTTTGCCTCGTGAGTGGTGGATTCGGACAACCGCTTTGCCGCGCGTCCCGTAGGAGCGCACAGCGCCACCCGCATATCCATACTCGAAAAAATATCAAGCAGTGCCTTGACGACGGTGGTCTTACCCGTACCGGGACCGCCCGTAAGTATCATAACTCCATTTTCAAGAGCGTCAAATATAGCCTTTCTCTGCCCTGCGGCGTACTGCACGCTGTTGCGCCTTTCCTCACGCGCGATAAATGCGTTTACATCATCAATACTTATTGATGCACAAAGCTTTTCAAGCAATATCAGCTTGTCCGCGATATACTGCTCCTGCCTATCGGCGCGACGGTCGTATACCATCTCGCCGCGCAATCTTGCGCCGTCTGAATCTATAAGTATCTGAAGCGCCTCGGCTACCTTATCGGCGGACACCGAAAGCAGAGCCGCCGCGCCCTCCACAAGCTTTGCTCGCGGCAGGCAGACGTGTCCGTTTGACATGGCATTTGAGGAGAGCATATACAAAATTCCGCTCATCAGCCGCTCCACTCCGTCAAGCTCCGCGCCCATGGACATAGCAAATCTGTCGGCGCGTTCAAAGCCGACACCTTCTATTTCATCACAAAGGCGGTAAGGATTCTTGCGGGCAACGTCCACTGCCGCACCGCCCCATTTTTTATATATTTTTACCGTGGTAGCCGCGCCGAAATATTCTCTGAAAAACATCATTGCCGAGCGCATACCCGACTTTGCCTTGTAGTCCTCGGATATGCTCATTGCCGACTTTCGTGATATTCCCTGCACGTGCGCCAGCCATTCGGGGTGATTTTCAATAACGTCAAGCGAATCCTCGCCGAACTCCTCCACTATCCTCTGCGCGATACGCGGACCTATGCCCTTTATGGTGCGTGAGGAAAGATACCGCAAAATAGACGCGGTATCGGTGGGCATTTCCTTTTCAAATCTTTCCGCCTTGAACTGCCGTCCGTATTTCGGCGTATGTATCCACGCGCCCCAAAGCACAAGGCTATCGCCCACGCCAACGTAGGGGAGAATTCCTACGGCGGTCTGCATTTCATTCTCTCCGTCAACGTCGATATCGCAAACGGTATATCCGTTTTCCTCGTTGCGGTAGATTATGCGCTCTACAACGCCTGACAGCCGTTCCATGCCGTCGTTTTCAAATGCCGCGCCGTTTTCCGCGTATTCCATTTTCTCCCTCCTTTTTATTTATTCGACCTCTCGGTCAAGATTTACCACAAAGCAATCTGCGTTGTACTGACGAAGCAGAGCCTCAAGCTCCGGACGGAGCACCTCGCCATAGCCCATAACGCCCTGCATGAGCTGTGAGGATATCAGCACCACGAGTCCCTCTCCGCGACGGCGACAGCTTTTAGAGTCGGCGATCTTGAGAATGATATCCAATCGCTCCACCTGCTCCTCGTCGTAAATGCGCACGGCAACATCAAGGTAGTCGGACGGAAACACCGCTTCGACTATCATGCGCAGTATTCCGTAAAAGCCAATTACGGCAAACGCCGCCAAAAATATCTCAAAGATCACTCTGCCGTCTGTCATCACAACACCTCCAAATGAGCAAACTCCCCGTGGGCAACAGCCGCCGTGGCATTCAGCCCTAATGACAGCGTATGTGCAACACGGGGGTGTTGTGATATTTAATTTATATGATTTGGTTTTTATGCAAGCAGATAGTAGCTCTGCTGCGCCGCAGAAAATTCGTAAGACAAGACGCAAGGGTGCGAAGGAGGCGACGGTGTAGTTCCCTACTCCAAGCCAACTGAGTCACCCGGCAACGCAGAATTACGGATTTTATGCAAGCAGCTCTGCTTTGAGTATGGGTGCGAGATCTCTGTTCTCCCACGGAGCTTCTACGTCCTCCCGTCCCATGTGGCCGTAAGCCGCTACGTTGCAGTAGATGGGACGGCGAAGTCCGAATCTGTCAATTATAGCCGCAGGGCGAAGGTCAACGTGGCGAAGCACCGCTTCTGCGATCTTTTCCTCGTCCACGGTTGCCGTGCCGTAGGTGTCGATCATAACCGACACGGGCCTTGCAACTCCGATAGCGTAAGCAAGCTCGACCTCGCAACGGCTTGCAAGTCCTGCCGCCACGATATTCTTTGCGATATATCTTGCCGCGTAGGTTGCGGAACGGTCTACCTTAGTGGGGTCCTTGCCCGAGAACGCGCCGCCGCCGTGACGTGCGTATCCGCCATACGTATCAACGATTATCTTGCGTCCCGTAAGTCCCGTATCTCCCGCAGGGCCACCGATAACGAAGCGTCCCGTGGGGTTGACGTATATCTTGGTGTTCCCGTCGAGCAGCTCGGAGGGAATGGTCTTGTTGATCACCTCGTTTATCATGTCGCGGCGAATGGTGTCGATATCAACTTCCTCGCTGTGCTGGGTGGAAACCACCACCGCATCAACACGGACGGGCTTATTGTCGTGATATTCCACCGTGACCTGAGTCTTTCCGTCGGGGCGGAGATATGTAAGCAGACCACTCTTACGCACCTCGGTAAGTCTTTTTGCAAGTGCGTGGGAAAGTGAGATTGGCAGAGGCATAAGCTCGGGCGTTTCGTCGCACGCATAGCCGAACATGATTCCCTGGTCGCCCGCACCGATATCGTACTTATCCTGCATCTCGCCCTTCTTTGCCTCAAGCGCCTTATCAACACCCATAGCGATATCGGGAGATTGCTCGTGAATAGACGAAATAAACGCACAGCTGTCACAGTCAAAGCCGTACTTTGCGCGGTCGTAACCGATCTCGCGGACGGTATTGCGCGCCACCTTCTGATAATCAACGTGCGCCGTGGTGGTTATCTCACCCATTACGGCGATAAGTCCCGTGGTAACGAAGGTTTCGCAAGCCACACGAGCCGTGGGGTCCTGACTCAGTATTTCGTCCAGGATAGCGTCGGATATTTTGTCCGAGATCTTATCGGGATGTCCTTCGGTTACGGATTCGGACGTAAAAAGCAGTTTTTTCATTTTTTCAATCCTTTTAGTTTTATTTAAAGAGTCCTGCGATAGCGGCAATTCCGCCGTAGGAGATAATCGTCATTACTGTGCCCGCGATAAGCACACCGACAAAGGCAGAAAGCATAGCCTTCCAGAATTTCATATTGATAGCCGCGGCAACGAGAGAGCCTGTCCACGCACCCGTTGCGGGAAGCGGTATAGCTACGAACAAGGTCACGCCCCAAAATGCGTATTTCTCAATCTTTCCGCGGTTTTTCTCAACCTTTCCAAGCAGCCAATTTGCAATTTTGTTAAAAAGCTTGACCTTGGAGCCGGACATGAATTTTATGAATTTGTTGATGAACAGCAAAATAAACGGGACGGGAACCATATTGCCCACAATGCTGATGAGGAAGGTCTGCCACCACGGCAAGCCCATCGCCCAGCCCATCGGAACTGCACCGCGAAGCTCTATTATCGGGATCATGGAGCAGAAAAATACACACCACTCCCTGCCTACGGTTTCAAGGAAAAATTCCTGTATTGCTTCGGTCATAGCGGTTTTTAGTCCTTTCTTTTGACGGTATTTTCAATTATTTAAGTGCCTTTGGCTTTCCTCTCAGCAGAGGCGATATTCTTTTGTATACGAGGAAGGTTATTATCACGCTGATAAGTCCCTTAGCCGCCGTAAACGGCACGTTGAACATAAGAAGCGCCTCAGGCAAGGAATCCACCGCAGGGTTTATCGCGCTGTACGCCCCTATTATCGCTTCAAGCGGCATGAAATTTGTGTAAAACGGATATGTAATAAACAAATTTACAGGGAAGCTTGTCGCCGCCATGGCAAGCATTCCCGCAAGCGAGCCGATAAGCGCGCCCTTTTTGTTTTTTACGTAACGGTAAATTATTCCCGCAGGCAGCACGAATGCTGCTCCGAGAATAAAATTAGCCAGCTCCCCCACCCCCGATGTTGTGGTCACGGGCAGATGAAGCAGATTTTTAAGCAGCTGTGTCAGCACGCCCGCCACAGGTCCAAGGGAGAAGGACGCGACAAGCGCGGGCAGATCGGACACGTCACACTTGATGAACGCGGGCATAAACGGCACGGAAAACTCTATGTACATCAGCACCGTTGACAGTGCCGACAGCAGTCCCACCGTCGCCATATACCTTATATTTATTTTCTTGCGGGGAGATACTCCTCCGCTGTTGTTTTCTATGTTTATTGACATTTGCTTTTCCTTTCCGAGATAACGGAAAAGAATAAAAAAAGTCCTCTCTTGACTTTCGAGAGGGATACATCCTTTTTGCAAGGCTTGAACAGAGCCTCTCTTATTTGCATGGAGTGCCGCAGCCGCGGCCTTTTTTTATCTTTTCTCATCCGGACTCTGCGACTCATCGCAACACCGTCGGCGCAGGACTCTCACCTGCTCGGCGCGTCGTTTTTCGGCGCGTTTGTGGGCTTTACCACCGGTATGGAATTTCACCAATCCTCAAAGATAGTTGTGTTTCTGCCCCTTTCGAGGGCTTTTTTGAAAATCATTATTAACGCCCGAAATCCAACCCGACATTTACGGAAAATCCGCAGTATCGGGTTGGATCTCTTTAAAGTCTATAAGACTTCGGCATTAAAGACTAAAGCTGTATCAGCTAAAATTAGTCAAGGATCTCAGCTACGACGCCGGAACCAACAGTTCTACCACCCTCACGGATAGCGAAACGGAGTCCCTGCTCGCAAGCTACGGGAGTGATAAGCTCAACGGTCATATCAACGTTATCACCAGGGCGGCACATCTCTACGCCGTCGGGAAGGTTGATAACACCGGTAACGTCGGTAGTTCTGAAGAAGAACTGAGGACGGTAGCCTGCAAAGAAGGGCTTAGAACGGCCGCCTTCCTTCTCGGTAAGAACGTAAACCTGTCCCTTGAACTTTGCATGGGGGTGTACGGAGTTGGGCTTTGCAAGAACCTGTCCACGACGGATGCCGTCCTTAGCAACACCACGGAGGAGTGCTCCAATGTTATCACCAGCCTCTGCCTGGGGCAGGAGCTTGTGGAACATCTCTACACCGGTAACGGTGGTAGTAGCCTTCTCGTCTGTAAGACCAACGATCTCTACTACGTCGTTAACCTTAAGAGTACCTCTCTCTACACGACCGGTAGCAACAGTACCACGGCCGGAGATGGAGAATACGTCCTCTACAGGCATAAGGAAGTCCTTATCAGCCTGACGGTCAGGAGTAGGAATGTACTCGTCAACAGCTGCCATCAGCTCGAGGATGCAAGCATACTCAGGAGCGGAGGTGTCGGTGTTGGTGGACTCGAGAGCGTCACGAGCAGAACCGCGGATGATCGGAATGTCATCGCCGGGGAACTGGTAGGAGGAGAGAAGCTCACGAACTTCCATCTCTACGAGGTCGAGCAGCTCGTCGTCGTCAACGAGGTCTCTCTTGTTAAGGAATACTACGATTGCGGGAACGCCTACCTGACGAGCAAGAAGAACGTGCTCGCGGGTCTGCTGAAGAGGTCCGTCGGTACCTGCAACTACGAGGATAGCGCCGTCCATCTGAGCAGCACCGGTGATCATGTTCTTAACGTAGTCTGCGTGGCCGGGGCAGTCAACGTGAGCGTAGTGACGGTTCTCGGTCTCGTACTCAACGTGTCTGGTGTTGATTGTGATACCTCTTGCTCTCTCCTCGGGAGCGTTGTCGATCTGGTCGTATGCCATGAACTCAACGTTACCCTGTCCGAGAGAAAGGGTCTTGGTGATAGCTGCGGTAAGAGTGGTCTTACCGTGGTCAACGTGGCCGATAGTACCAATGTTGACATGGGGCTTTGTACGTTCGAATGTAGCCTTTGACATTGTTAGAATCCTCCAAATAATTTTTTATTTTCTGTTTTTTGCGAACTGTTTTTGTGCAAGCTCAAAGCTCTTGCCGCGCTTTTGTGAGGCTTGTCCTCACCAAGAAATTACTGCTGCTTACCGCGAGCCTTGATAATTTCTTCCTGAACAGACTTCGGAACCTCAGAGAAGTGGCTGGGCTCCATAGAATAGAGTCCGCGACCCTGAGTCTTGGAACGGAGGTCTGTTGCGTAACCAAACATGTTGGACAGCGGAACGAATGCGTTGATCTCCTGAACACCGCCGTTGCCTGCCTCCATGCTGTTGATCTGTCCGCGGCGAGAGTTGAAGTCGCCGATAACGTCGCCCATATACTCCTCGGGAACGATGGTAACGACCTTAACCATAGGCTCTGTAAGCACGGGATCTGCCTTTCTCATAGCCTCCTTGAATGCCATAGAACCGGCAATCTTGAACGCCATTTCAGAGGAGTCTACCTCGTGGTAAGAACCGTCGTTAAGAGTAACCTTAACGTCAACTACGTTATAGCCTGCAAGCACACCGGACTGCATAGCGCCCTGGATACCTGCATCAACAGCGGGAATGTATTCCTTCGGAATAGCACCGCCGACAACAGCGTTGACAAACTCGTAACCCTTACCGGGCTCGTTGGGCTCGATAGTGATCTTAACGTGACCGTACTGACCGCTACCGCCGGACTGACGCTTGTACTTGGTATCCTGATCGACTGCCTTACGGATGGTCTCCTTATAAGCAACCTGAGGCTTACCAATGTTTGCCTCTACCTTGAATTCACGAAGCAGACGGTCAACGATGATCTGAAGGTGAAGCTCACCCATACCTGCGATGATGGTCTGTCCGGTCTCTTCATCGGTATATGCGCGGAACGTGGGGTCTTCCTCTGCGAGCTTAGCAAGAGCAGTACCCATCTTTTCCTGACCTGCGCGGGTCTTAGGCTCGATAGCTACGCTGATAACGGGCTCGGGGAATTCCATGGATTCCAGAATGATCGGATGCTTCTCGTCACAGAAGGTGTCACCGGTGGTGGTGTTCTTGATACCGATAGCCGCCGCGATATCACCGCAGTAGCAAGCATCGATATCCGTTCTGTCGTTAGCGTGCATCATCAGTATACGACCGATTCTCTCTCTCTTACCCTTGGTGGAGTTGTAAACGGTTTCACCCGAGTTAACCACACCGGAGTATACGCGGAAGTAGCAAAGCTTTCCTACGAAGGGGTCGGTCATGATCTTGAATGCGAGCGCAGAGAAGGGTGCGTTGTCGTCTGCCTGTCTTTCGTCCTCTTCGTCCGTATCGGGGTTTACACCCTTGATAGCGGGAATATCAAGAGGAGAAGGCATAAAGTCAACAACTGCGTCCAGCATCTTCTGCACGCCCTTGTTTCTGTAAGAAGAACCGCAAACTACGGGAACGATGGTGTTCGCGATAGTTGCCTTACGAAGTGCCGTCTTGATCTCCTCAACGGTCAGCTCCTCGCCGCCGCAGTACTTTTCAAACAGCTCCTCGTCGGTCTCGGCAACAGCCTCGATCATTGCGTTACGGTACTCCTCCGCCAGCTCCTGCATATCCTCGGGAATGGGCTCAACGCGAACGTCTGTACCCTTCTCGTCGTAGTATACGTCAGCCTCCATATTGATAAGGTCAACGATACCTCTAAAGGTCATCTCCTTACCGATGGGCAGCTGAATCGGAACGGGGTTGGTGTGCAATCTGTCCTTCATCATGTCAAGTACATGATAGAAGTCCGCACCGGTAATGTCCATCTTATTTACATAAGCCATACGCGGTACGTGGTATTTGTCAGCCTGACGCCATACGGTCTCAGACTGAGGCTCAACGCCGCCCTTTGCGCAGAATACGGTTACAGAACCGTCAAGCACGCGGAGAGATCTTTCAACCTCCACGGTAAAGTCTACGTGGCCGGGGGTGTCGATAATATTGATACGGTGATCGTTCCAGTAGCAGGTAGTAGCAGCAGAGGTGATCGTGATACCTCTTTCCTGCTCCTGTACCATCCAGTCCATGGTAGCCGCGCCCTCGTGGGTCTCACCCAGCTTGTGCGTCTTACCGGTATAGAACAGGATACGCTCCGTAGTCGTCGTCTTACCGGCATCGATGTGAGCCATGATACCGATATTACGAGTACGATCAAGTGAAAATTGTCTTGCCATTGACTGACTCCTTGATTTTGAATATCATTGATATCAAACCGTTACAACTCTTTTGTAACAGCTTATCAATATCTGTAATGTGCAAAAGCCTTGTTTGCTTCTGCCATACGATGGGTCTCTTCCTTCTTCTTGAAAGCGCCGCCCATGTTGTTCTTTGCGTCCATGATCTCTCCTGCGAGTCTTTCTGCCATGGTGCGCTCGGAACGGTTTCTGGAATAGGTGATAAGCCAACGCAATGCGAGAGTCTGCTGACGGTCAGCTCTGACCTCCATCGGTACCTGGTAGGTGGATCCACCTACGCGGCGAGCCTTAACTTCAAGCTCGGGCTTAATATTATCGAGTGCTGCCTGGAACACTTCAAGGGGATTCTGTCCAACCTTTTCTTCGATAAGAGTAAATGCATCATAAACAATGGTCTGTGCTACACCCTTCTTACCGTCGTACATTACGTTATTGACAAGCTTGGTTACCAGCTTGGAGCCGTAAATAGGATCCGGCAATACATCTCTTTTAGATATTCTACCTCTTCTAGGCACTGTATCTTCCCTCCTTCATTAGATTTTGAATGAAATCATAGGTACTCAAAAGCATTTTCCTTTGTCCACGCGCCTGTGTGATCATCTCTCATAAACATTAAAATTTCGAGGAACACTCAGCGTGATATTGAATTTTGCTTTCCTTACCGCCGTCATTTTGGTGCGCCGACGGATAGCGCGCTCTTTTTCGAAAAATTACTTTTTCTGCTTAGGAGCTTTTGCGCCGTACTTGGAACGGCTCTGGTTACGGTTTGCAACGCCCTGTGCATCAAGCGTACCGCGGATGATGTGGTAACGCACGCCGGGCAGGTCACGTACTCTTCCTCCGCGGATAAGAACTACAGAGTGCTCCTGCAGGCTGTGTCCGATTCCGGGAATGTAGCTGGTGACCTCAAGACCGTTGGTAAGTCTTACTCTCGCGATCTTACGAAGTGCGGAGTTAGGCTTCTTGGGGGTGGTGGTGCTTACCTTCGTGCAAACGCCGCGCTTCTGGGGAGAAGACTGATCTGTGGTCTTACCCTCAAGGCTGTTAAAGCCCTTCTGAAGAACGGGTGCCTTGGACTTGTAAACACGCTCGGAACGGCCCTGTCTGACAAGCTGATTAAATGTTGGCATTTTTCCTGATTTCCTCCTTCTTTGAAAATTTAATGTTTATTACAGACATCACGCGGCAAAGAGGAAAATATGTGACTTTCCTTTGTGTCGCAGACGTTTCTGCCAAAGGGCATACGTATGGCTTTGTAAGTCCACACGGATAGTTTATTATAACACAATGATGTCCTTTTGTCAATAAGTCAATCAATTGAGCAAAAATTTCTCTTATTTAAACAATCCGCGCAATATTTCGAAAAAATTTTTGTGATATTTTACATAAAAAATTTTATTACGTTTTCATCAAAAAGTCTTTAAAATCCCCCTTCCCTCTTTGATTTCGCCCCCAACCATCGCCCACTCGCTCCGAGATCCCGTCTTCGGCGCTTTTTACATCGCGATTTCGCTAAGCCCGAAATCACATTGTTAAAAATTCGACTCGCTGACGCTCGCTCAGGATGACACCTGCGGGTCCGTCGTTCCTTGATTTTCCATTTTCAACTCTCAACTAACCCAAAAGCCACCCCGAAGGGTGGCTTTTGGTCATTTAAGAATTAGTTTTCTTTTTTCTTAAGAACAATGGCTGCTGCGCCTGCGATAGCAATTACTGCTA
>SVQX01000051.1 GCA_015065065.1 Oscillospiraceae bacterium | reverse complement strand
TGAAATACGTCAAAGCGTCTGTGTCTTACCGCAAGCACGATCTCGGCGTATTTCAGCACCATGGCAAGCAGGGCGGAGAGTATCATCCAGAACACCGCGCCCGCGCCGCCAAGGCAGATAGCCGACGCAACGCCTACTATATTTCCCACTCCGAGAGTTCCCGCCAGCGCCATTGACAAGGCAGACAACGGCGACACTCCCGAGCCCTCTCGCCTCTCAAACAATGCACGGAAGGTCTTGACGGGATGCAGAAAATAAAAAAATCTCAATTTCACAAGATAAAAGCTCCCCGCCCCAAAAAGCAAAAACGGCACGGCTGATACAAGAATATCCATAACTCGCCTCTCAAATTTTTTCTACGTTACGATTATATTATTTGCCGACGCCACAAAGAATTCCAAAGGTAATTTTTAAAAATACCGACGTATTTTTTGACAAAAAAAACGCTTTGTCCCGTAAAAGAATATTTTATTTGTTAATATTATGTGAATAATTGGAAAAAGCCCTTGATTTTTTTCGTACTTGGTGTAAAATATGTACAGTGTTTAGCACTTGGAGCTCGAGAGTGCTAATTTCACAAAATAACCTTACAAGAAAAAGTCAATTTTGCGCTTTGGCGCACCGAATAAACACAGGAGGAAAATTTATGAAGCTCAATCCTTTATCAAACAGAGTTGTTATCAGATTTGAGGAGGCGGAGGAAAAGACCAAGACAGGTATTATCCTCACTGCATCCGCTCAGGAAAAGCCCCAGGTTGCCGAGGTCGTGGCAATCGGTCCCGGCAAGCTCACCGACAACGGCACACTTGCCGCTATGACCGTTAAGGTTGGCGATCGCGTTATTGCAAGCAAGTACGCAGGCAACGTAGTCAAGCTTGACGGCGTTGAGTACACCGTTCTTTCCGAGGACGACATTCTCGCTATCGTAGAATAATTCGATATATTTTGGAGGTAATTTATCATGGCAAAGGAAATTCTTTACGGAATCGAAGCAAGAAACGCACTCGTCCGCGGCGTTGACAAGCTGGCTGACACGGTTAAAATCACCATGGGTCCCAAGGGCCGCAACGTAGTGCTTGACAAGAAATACGGCTCTCCCCTCATCACCAACGACGGCGTTACCATCGCCAAGGAGATCGAGCTGGAGGATGAGGCTGAAAACATGGGCGCATCTCTTGTAAAAGAGGTTGCTACCAAGACCAACGACGCGGCAGGCGACGGTACTACCACCGCTACCCTTCTCGCTCAGGCGTTCATCCGCGAGGGCATGAAAAACGTGACCGCAGGCGCTAACCCCATGGTGCTTCGCAAGGGTATGAAAAAGGCTGTTGACGCGGCTGTCGCTTCCCTTATTGCAAGCTCCAAGAAGGTAAACGGCAAGGAGGATATCACAAGAGTCGGAACTATCTCCGCAGGTGACGAGGTTATCGGTCAGCTTATCGCTGACGCCATGGAAAAGGTCACCGCTGACGGCGTTATCACCGTTGAGGAGTCCAAGTCCGCTGAGACCTACTCCGAGGTGGTTGAGGGTATGCAGTTCGACCGCGGATACCTCTCTCCCTACATGGTTACCGACACTGACAAAATGGAGTCCGTTATCGACGACGCGCTCGTTCTTATCACCGACAAGAAAATATCCAACATCCAGGAGATCCTTCCCCTGCTTGAGCAGCTGGTTCAGAGCGGTAAGAAGCTGCTGATTATCGCGGAGGACGTTGAGGGTGAGGCGCTCACCACCCTCGTGCTCAACAAGCTGCGCGGCACGTTTACCTGCATTGCGGTAAAGGCTCCCGGCTTTGGCGACAGACGCAAGGAAATGCTCCGCGATATCGCTATCCTCACGGGCGGCGAGGTCATTTCCTCCGAGCTTGGTCTTGAGCTGAAGGATGCTGACGTATCTCAGCTCGGTCAGGCTCGCCAGATAAAGGTTACAAAGGAAAACACCATTATCGTCGGCGGCGCGGGCGACAAGTCCGAGATCGCTGCACGTGTTGCACAGATTCGCAACGCTATTGAAACCACCACATCCGACTTTGACCGCGAGAAGCTCCAGGAGCGTCTTGCAAAGCTGGCGGGCGGTGTTGCGGTTATCAAGGTCGGTGCGGCTACCGAGGCTGAAATGAAGGAAAAGAAGCTGCGTATTGAAGACGCTCTCAACGCAACCCGCGCGGCTGTTGAGGAGGGTATCGTCGCAGGCGGCGGAACTGCTTACCTCAACGTAATCGCAGACGTTGCAAAGGTGCTTGAAACCGTTGACGGCGACGAAAAGACGGGCGTTAAGATCGTGCTGAAGGCTCTTGAGGAGCCTGTTCGTCAGATCGCGGCTAACGCGGGCTTTGACGGCGGCGTCGTAGTTGACAAGATCATGTCCTCGGGCAAGATCGGCTACGGCTTTGACGCTTACAACGAGGTCTACGTTGACATGATGAGCGCAGGTATCGTCGATCCTACCAAGGTCACTCGCTCCGCACTCCAGAACGCGGCGTCTATCGCGTCTGTTATCCTTACCACAGAGTCGGTAGTTGCCGACAAGCCCGAGCCTAAGGCTGACGCGGCTGCTGCAGGTATGGGCGGCGGCATGGGCGGCATGTATTAAGATTTATAAGTATATGCAGGAGGGGAAAGAAAACTTTTTGGAAAAAGTTTTCTTTCCCCTCCTGCACCTCCCCTATCTTTCAAAAACTTTAAGGGGATTTTTATAATTGGTTTTCAGGATAATTGATTAGCCTTGAACAAGCCATTGCTTTAATGGAAAGCCCCCAAGTAATATTTCCGAAAAAAGTTTTCTCCCCCCTCCTGCACCTCCCCTATCTTTCAAAAACTTTAAGGGGATTGTTATGATTGATTTTCAGGATAACGGTGCTACGCCAAAAGCTCAGCTGCGAGCGGATGCGAGACTGAGGGAGAGTGCGTTACAATAACACATATCAATATTTAAAGTTGCGCAGGCACCTTCCGCCGCTATCGCAGGCCCCCACATCCGCGCGCGGATGGCATCTCGGACGGAGACTTTCGTAGGCACTCGCGGACAGAAAAACACCACCAAAGAAAAATTCCTTGGTGGTGTTCGTGTCTTCTCCGTTAAGAATGCAGAGAATAGTATGCCCTTATTTTTTACTCACAAATATAGCTATACTTAAATCTTCCGCCGGGGGCGACGTCGCCCGTGGTGTAAAATTCAAGGATATCGCCACTGAATTTGGAGCTGTCGTCCTTGTCGTGGACGTTATCCGTCCACGCAAAGTTGACAGTGAATTTATCTCCAAGACCGAGTGCGGCTTTGGAAATTTTCACGGTAAGATATTTTCCGTCAAGTGCGTATTCGACGCCCGAGATCACCTCGAAACCGTAGCCGTTGCCTGTAAATCTGTTCAGGGAAAGCACGCCGTCTGCGGTAGGCTTTACAACGTAATTGAAGCTCTCCCAGCCGTTATATTCGCCGTCGGTATCGATATACAAATTCATCCATCTGTCGTCCTCGCAGGGCGTAATACTGTCGTTACATTCAACGCGGAAATACAAGCTGCCATCGTCGCGCGCTACCTGCGCTCCGATAATATCGTTTCTGCCCGACTCATCCTTGAAATACGCCGAGCCCCAGCCGCGGCAGTCGCGTTTACCCGTGTTGCCAATATAAGCGGCGTAGTACGGCTTAACGTCCGCCCATTGCTCCGCGCCACCGCGCAAGTCGATAGTCTTCTTTCCGCTCGGCGCAGGTATAGGACGCGCACCCTTGAATTTACGGACGTAGTTGACGAGCAGATAGTAATAATGGTCGCGAAGCTCACCTCTTGAGGGCTCGATATCGCGGGAATGCTCGTCGTCAAACTGGTCTGCAAATGCGTTTTCCGTATATCTCCACTTCGGATGGTGGATAACGTGCCACTCATTCCAGCCCGTAATAAATATCACTCTCGGGTCGGCGGTGAGGGCATAGTCAAACTGCGCGGAGAAGTTATATCCCCATTTGGTCGCCTCCCTGCCCTCCTTTTCAAATCTGTCCTTGCAATCGGGCGAGAAGGAGCGTCCTACGATATGCTCGCCGTTCATGGAGCTGAGTCCCTCCTGAACGTCAAAGGTATAGTCGTAATTGACCGCAATTCCGACGGTGGTCTGCTCGACGTTGCCACTCGCACGGTCCTCCTCCGTCTTATAATACAAAGTCTGCGGATACATGGACAGCCAGCCCCACTCGCCAAGCTCGCCTTCGTTTACGTACTGTCCGACGCCCTTGCGGAAGGTAAAGAAGCTTTTGAG
Source organism: Oscillospiraceae bacterium (assembly GCA_015065065.1). Classification (GTDB taxonomy): domain Bacteria; phylum Bacillota; class Clostridia; order Oscillospirales; family CAG-272; genus CAMEON01. The sequence continues at coordinate 6,122 of SVQX01000051.1, read as the reverse complement.
TTCTTTGCCGAAATTGTCGTCACCCAGCGTTTCCTCTCCGCGAGCCAGCACCATAGGCTTGCCGTCAAGGTAGTACCACATATCCTGCCATTTATTTTTGCGGTAGATATCGTTATACAGGTAGCTGAGCTGGAAATTGGTCTTGCCGCCCCACCGCTCTGTAAAGGGCAAGAAAAATGACACCTTGGGTGCTTTAACTCCACTCTTGGTAGCCTTATGCCACTCGTCCATCATGGCGCGGTAGCCGCTCTGCCACACTTGGTCGCCGTTGGTATTATCCGTCATGATAAAATCAACTCCCGCGTTTGCAAGCAGCTCTGCCTGACGGCGAAGCACCCATCTGTCGCCCGTCATATAGTGACCGTAAACGGGCTCGTTCCAAAAATATTTTTGATGTGCGTTGTCGGTGTTTCCCCACACGGGGTGGTTATAGTCGTTCTTAGCCTCGGGATGCTTGTCCATAGCCTTTTGGATATTCACAGGCTCGTCTGAATCCAGCTTGGGCGAGCGATAGCCCCAGCCGTCAACATCGTGCCAATCCCAGAAGAACATTCCTATCTCCTTGTCGGGCTTGACGTCTCCAACGTCCTTATGTGTCAACGACCTTCTGCCGAGTCCGTCAACGAACACCCACGTGTCGGGCATGACCTCGTGAGTATAGACGAGACTGTCGGCGGGCAGCTCCGTCTTAGCGGGCGGTGTGTGAGTGCCGTCTGTTGTGTCCTGATATTCAAGGCAAGGTGAAAACGGCTCGTTGGGCATATCGTCGGTCAAAAGGCAGAGGCTTGTGTCGTATGGGCGCGGCACACCGCCTTCATAGTAATAGCCCTTGGAGCTGCCGTTTGTGCCTCCTCCCCAGCTTTCGCCGTCCCTATATATTCCGACGTAGCCTGCTACCCTCCCGATAGAGAAAAGATACTCGCCTGCATCAAGCGGCGTATCAAAATACAAGTAGCAGCACGCGTCGTCCTCCACGCCTTCAAACCGACGTGATGCAAGCGGCGGGTTTTGTACTGTTTTTTCATAATTTTCCGTCCATCCGTAAACGGAAAACGTAATTGCGTTGTCTGTCCTTCCGTATGCGGAAAGCACAAAGCCTGCGGCGTGTACCTTGAAATTTACGTGTACTCGCTGTCCGAAGGTGGAATCGTACAGCATTGTCCTTCCCTTAAGCTCTCCGGGGAAGGCTTTGATCTCCATAAGCTCCGTTCTGCTTTTCATAACTTTTTCCTTTCTCGGTTGTGTTTTTCAGTCACGGTGTTGCGAGTGCCCGCTCGACTTATGTTCTCAAATTTTTTGTGTTTGGTTTATTATAACCTTGATAAAATTTGTTGTCAATAGAAGTATCGAATTTGACAAATTATTTTTTCGGGTGATATTTATGCCACTTTCTGTGTCAACAGAAAGTAGCCAGAAAGTAATAAGTCGTTGATCTCAAATTTTCAGCAAGCTCAAATTTTCGGTCTGCCTCCTCAATTCCTCCCTTTGGAAACCCACCCACCTTGGGGCTGGTTGTCATGCAGAGAGCCATTATAAAAACGCTCTTACAAATTATACCGATAGGTCGCATGGGGGTATCAGACACAACCGATGTGATTGGTGGTTGGTCGGGGAAGCAACGCCGAAAGAGATTTGAAATTTGTTTAGGATTATTCTAAACACGCCGTAGGGGATGGCGCCCACGACATCCCGTAATATCGCAAAAGCCATCAAAATGTAAGCGGAATCTTGTGCCGCGCCGGTCCCTCGCGTCGCCGCCCCGAGATCCTACGCTGTGCTCAAGGATGACAACGGGGCGGTTTGCTCAGGATGACAACGGGGTGACTACGCTCAGGATAACAGCTGCGGTGTCCGCCGCTTCTCAACTTTCAACTATCCCCCACTCCGCGAGATTCCGCTTCGCGCCCTTCGGGTTCTACTTCGTCCCGCCGCATTTGGGCTTTGCCCAAATGGGCGTGGGCGTGCGAAGGATCTCGTGCGCTTGCGGCAAGGCGGCGCGCACAAAGAAAAAAAGGATTATTAATGGAGAAAACCGTGGGTTTTCTCCATTGATTCGCCCTTTGGTTACTTTACGGCGAAACGGAAAGTAACATAAAAACACTGACTATATTACTTCGGTCGATAACATAGCAAAACCCCGCGCGCCGAAAGATCGGTGCGCGGGGTTGCTTATATCATCTTATCTGATGATCTCTACTCCCTCGGGAGCGTCGATAACGGTATTCAGGCTACCGTCTGTATTCTTTGTAACAGACACGCTGATAACACCGTAGGGTGTGGGATACGTTCCCTTAGCCCATTCAAGGTCAGCCAGGTCAGGCTTTACCTCGTACTTGCCGGGGGTTATGTAACGGACACCCAAAACGAAGTTTGTAAGATAAGGACAAGGGCCGGATGACCAGCCGTGGCAGAGCGAATGGCGGAAATTCTTGTAGCAGTATGCACCGTAATCGCCATGGATATCTACCTTACCCTCGGGAACGATCTCGTCAATTCTGCCCGCGTTCTCCATCCAATCAAGGTTGAAGTCCTCCCAGAAGGTGGTCGCTCCAACGTCAAGCATAGCGCCCCAATATTCCTTCATGTCGCGCAACGCGCCCGCATGGTCGCCTGCAAGCCACTTTGCGTACATGATATAATAACCGAAGAAGGTGGAGTAGCCATGCGCTCCGTTGGGAGCAATGATCTTCTCGTTGACCTCCTTGGGATCCATAAGTCCGGCAATTGCCATAAGCGCGCCCGCCTGCTTGGAGCCGTTACAATCGGGAATATGACGGCTGACAAGCGCGGAAGCCTCCTTGCACTTCTCAACGAATTCCTCGTCACCGAAAATACGGAACAGCACCTGACCTGCGTCAAACGCCAGCTTATACATTGCCTGAAGTCCTGCGTGTACCGCAATAGGATCTGCATCGTTTGCCCAGTCAAGGAAGCGTCTTCCCTCCATCTTCTCGCAACCGTTTTCGTCTATGGTAGTCATGAGGAAGGTGAGCAGTTCCTTCATATACTGCTCCTGCTCACGGAGATACTCAAGGTTGCCGTTTGCTCTGTACCAGTCCAAGTGATTGAGCATCCACCAGATGGAGTAAGAGCCGATATTGTTCATCCACTTTGTGGGAGGAGTCTCGTCGCGCACGATATCAAGAGAATTGGGAATTACGTCTACGTCGCCGAATACAGCCGCAATGGTCTGTATCTCGGTATGGAAATCACCCATCCATACGAAGCGGTCGCGCTTGATACCGTCCCACAGATACTCCTGCATACAGATATGCGCGGTATACGCGGAGGTGTTCCAGATCGTATTCAGACGCTCGTCGTTACACTCGAAGCTACCAATATAGTCAAGGTCGCGATACTGCATAACGCCCTGAATAGCCTTGAATACCACACTTGCGTCGGCGTCGTCGACAAGCTCAATGCAAGCAAAACGGAAGCCGGACTCATTTGTCTCAGTCTGCGAAAGCAGTCCAATGCTGTATACCGAATCACGGATAGCGTGGTCATTGGTGGTATTTTTAACGTGCAGAGGAGTCAATGCCTCCATTACGCTCTCGCCGAAGCGGACTCTTACATTTGCGCGTCCGTCGGGACCGGAAGCGCCCCAAACCATAAGGCGAACGCTTCCCGCCATCTCAATGCCGAAATCAACCACTACCTTTGCGTGGGGCTCGCCCGGCTTATTGATAAGCTGGCAGTTCTCGCCGAACACCTGAGTTATCTGGTTGGTTCTGTCCAGCAAAAGCGCGTCGGGATTAACCACGTTACCCTCTGTATATACCACTCTCTTGGGAGCAAGATAACGTCTTGTGCGGGGGTCAATATTCTTACACTTGACCGCGTCAAACTTTTCGTGTAATCTCATGATCCTTCTCCTTAGCAATCATTTGTTTTCAATTTTATCGGCAGTCTCTGCCGCTTGGGTATATATTACCATATCCGCCTTGAAAAATCAATAACTTTTTTGTTTTTTGCAAAATATTTTTATCACATGGGAATTGATGCCGACATTCCCGCCGCCGCTGTGCCGTCCCTGTAATTTTTGGGCGACGTATTCATCTGCTTGTTGAACGCGCGGTTGAAGGTACGCGGTGTGCGGAAGCCCACGAGATCGGAAATTTCGGTAATACTCAGGTCTGACATTCGCAGATATTTGCACGCCTCCGCTATGCGCAAGGAGTTGATATAGTCGTTAAATCGCACGCCGATACGCGATGAAAAAATGTGGGAGATATAATATCGGCTCAAATGCAGCTCCTCCTCAAGGGAGGCAAGCGACATTTCCTTGTGAAAGTTTTTGGTGCAATATTTGACGATCATGCGGAGAGCACGGTTATCCGAATTTGCCGAGCTTACGTCTCGCCATTCAAGTCGCGAAAACACCTCGCCGAAAAAGGCAAGCAACGCTCCCTTCCTGGCTATGTCCTGAAACCTTTTCCATTCTCTGACGTCGCCCTCTACTTCGAAGGTCCGAGCATTTTGCTTGCGGGTATCAAAGAGCGCGAGATTTCGCATCAGCGATACCAGCCGCTCATCTCTGTCCACTCTGCGAAGCACGGGCGTCTTGGGCAAAAACTGTCCAAACTGCTGTTCCAGTTCGGGAGTCAGGTCGGGATTGACGATAAACAGAAGGTAGTTTTCCGGTCCCGACGATACAAAGGAATGTATCTGATTCGGAAAAACTATCAGAAAATCTCCTTCGCGGAGCGTGTACGTTTCGGTATCCACGTGGCAGACCGTACTGCCGCGAGTCAGAAACACGAATTCAATATGGTGATGGAGATGCGGGTTGCACGCAAGGCTTGCGTTTTCCCGTGTTAGATAATCGTTGCAAAAAAAATCGTTCAGCCTTTTTTCATACGGAGCAAGGTTTTTCACTTCTCTATCTCCTTTCGGCGTATCAGAATTCGGGCTTTAAGGCACGGTGGAAAAGCTGCTTTAACTCCTCACCCTCGTCCGCACCCTCGTACAAAATGTTGTAAACGGCACGGCAAATTGGCAGCTCTATTCCGTAGCGCTCCTCGTATTCAATTATAGCCTTGACGGTATAGTAACCCTCCGCCAAGCCGTCGAAGCTCTCACCCTTCACAAACGCCTCGCCAAACGCGCGGTTGTGGCTGTATTTTGAAAAAACGGTAGCCTCGTAATCGCCAAGATGGCAAAGCCCGTAGGCTGACAGCTCATTTCCGCCCATTGCGGCGATAAGACGGGCTATCTCGCGCGTGCCGCGTGACATGAGCGCGCCCTTGAGGGTGGACAGCCCCCTGCCGTCCAGCATTCCCGCGGCGATACCGATAACGTTTTTGGATGCCGCGCCTATCTCGCTTCCGAGCAGGTCATTACCAAAGTAAAACCGTATAAGCTCACTTGAAAATTCACGCACCAGCATTTGCTTTGCGTTCTCGGAATCACTGTCAATAACCATACAGTTCGGCACGCCCGCATAGAACTCCTGAACGTGCCCGGGACCTACCCAAACGGCGATATTCACGCTGTCGTCAAGGTATTCTCTTGCCACCTCACTGAGTCGCTTTCCCGTGCCTATTTCGAGTCCCTTCATGCAAAGCACTACCGTTTTATCACGCAATTCAAGACAAGACAGCTGCTCCATCAAGGCGCGAAGCCCCTGCGAGTTTACGGATATGATTATAACGTCGGCATCCGCACAGCAATCTATTGACGTAGACAATTTTACGCTGTCGGGCAGAGTAAGCAGATCGTTTCTTCGCTCGGCTATGAATCTTTGCATATTAGCAGATCCTTCCCTGCCGTAGAGCGTCAGCTCATGTCCCTTGACAGCCGAAAGATACCAAGTAATAAGCGAACCCCATCTGCCGCAACCGATAACGGTTATTTTCATAAAAGCTCCATTCCGCCGCCCTTCGGCAGCACAAATACGTTAATAAGAGGGATGTTATTCACCCGTAACGGCAGTCGCCAGCTCGCGAAGCCGTTTTTCCATTGCCTTTATCTTAGCGGGCGCAGACCTGCTTCCCAGCTTCGCCGCGCGACGGTAGAATTTAAGCGCTTCACGCACGTCGGGATCACTCATTCCAAGTCCCTCCTCATAGCAGCGCCCAAGGCAGAAAGCCGACTCCGCATGCGTAGTCGGCTTTCAAAGC
>SVQX01000050.1 GCA_015065065.1 Oscillospiraceae bacterium | reverse complement strand
GGAGATTTTTGCGAAGTCATCAATGGCGCAGGCGCACGGCAGTGCGTGTAGGGCGAAGCCCCAAGACTTGCGGAGCAAGGATGTACTGCGCATATTATATCATTTTTTATATGATTTGTCAAATTCGTCTTGCAATTTGTATCAAAAACATCAAATTTGTATCGTATTGCGAATTGAAAATGATAAAAAAAGGGTTTATAATGAGCGTACAAACCTAAATATGGAGGGTGACACTATGGAATTTCAAGGTAAAGTAGCTATATCAACAGGCGCGGCGTCCGGAATGGGACTTTTGTTCGCGCAGAATTTCGCGGAGCTTGGCGGCAACGTGGTGCTTTGCGACGTAAACGACGAGGCGCTGAAGATGGCGGTGGACGAAATCAATCAGAAGGGACAGGGACGCGCTATCGCAATGCATTGCGACGTGCGTGATTACGAGCAGGTCTGTGCGGCGCGCGACAGGGCGGTTGCCGAGTTCGGAAGCATTGACGTGGTCGCAAATTTTGCAGGCGGTACGGCTACCCGTATGAGAAACGTGGACAGGGCGAAGTATCCCGAATTCCCCGACGTTCCCATCGACGTATTCGATTGGGGCTTGGACGTTAACCTGAAGGGACCGTTTTATTTTGCCCATGCCGCCTTAAAGCAGATGAGAGAGCAGAAAAGCGGTATTATTATCAACATAGGCTCGATTACGGGTATGGAGGGCTCGGATTACGGTATGGAGTATCCTACCGCTAAGACGGGATTGATGTTCGGACTTACAAAATCCATAGCGCAGTACGGCTCTAAATATAACGTCAGATGCGTGTGCATATCGCCCGGTCCCGTGCTGACTAGAGCGGCAATGGCAAGCATGAGAACCCTTGTGGGCAGAGCGGCTGATCCCCAGGAGATAATTGACCTTTGTCTGTTCGTCATATCGGATAAGGGCAGATTTATCAACGGAGAAAATATAATGATCGACGGCGGCAGAAATGCTATGGCAAGGTGGAACTGATGAAAACGTTTTTGGGACATAACAAGCCGTTGCTTGTATCTATGGTGCAGGGGACGAATCCCGCAAGAGTAAAGGAGCTGATGAAAAATTCCGTAGACCTGGGCGCGGAGGCATTCGGGATGCAGTTTTGCCGAATGCTGCCCGAATACCGTACCGAGGAGGTTTACCGAGACCTGTTTTCCGCTTATAATTTGCCTACATACGTTACTAATTACCGTTACTTGCGCAATGACGGCAAGGCCGATGATGAGCTTGGCAGTGAGCTGGTAGAGCTTGCCCGCTGCGGAGCTACGCTTTGCGACGTAATGGGGGACTATTACGATGCTCAGCCCGCAGAGTATACGGAGAATGCCGTAGCGGCGCAAAAGCAGAAGGCGCTTATCGCCGAATTGCATAATGCGGGGGCGGAGGTGCTTATGTCTACTCATACTCATAAGTATATTACTGCCGAGGAAGCCCTGAAAATAGCCTTTATACATCGCAGTCGCGGTGCTGATATAAGCAAAATAGTTATCAATGCAGGCAATATGGAGCAGCAGATAGAAAGCATCAGAATAATCGATCTGCTCAAGCGCGAGCTGGATGTTCCGTTTCTGTTCCTCTGTGCGGGCGAGTGCCGTATTCAGCGAAGAATAGGGGGGGCGCTTGGCAACTGTATGAGCCTTTGCGTGTCCGAGTATGACGAGGTCGCCACGACCTGCCAGCCGCTGATAAGCGAGCAGCTTGCTATCAGAAATAATTTGTAAAAAATTAACTTGAGGATAACCGTTATGAAAGCAATACTTGTAAATGAAGACAAAAGCTTAAGATGGGACAATGTGCCCGATCCCGTAATAAAGCCCGACGAGGTGCTGGTGGAAATTCACGCGGCGGCGCTCAATCGCGCTGACCTGATGCAAAGAGAGGGAGACTATCCTCCCCCCGCGGGCTGCCCCGAATGGATGGGACTTGAGGTCGCGGGTGTCATTGTCCAAATGGGTAACGAGGCTGTTGAAAGATCCAATTATAAAATAGGCGATAAGGTTTGCGCTTTGCTTGGCGGCGGCGGGTATGCCGAATACGTGTCGGTTAGATACGATATGCTTATGCCTGTTCCCAACAACTGCTCTATGGTGGAGGCGGCGGCTATTCCCGAGGCGTTTGCTACCGCTTATCTGAATTTATTTACAGAGGGCGGTATCAAGGCAGGAAACACGCTTCTTATGAATGCGGGTGCGTCAGGCCTTGCCAGTGTTATAATTCCTATGGCTAAAGCCTTTGGAGCCAGGGTAATTACCACCGTGCTTACTGATGAGAAGGCTGAGTCTATCACCCATCTCGGCGCTGACAGAGTGGTGGTAACAGCCAAAGAGGACATCTCCGAGGTGCTGCGCGAGGAGCTGGAGGCGGGACACGGTGTTGACGTTGCCATTGACTGCCTTGGCGGTGAAATTATGGGCAAGTGCGTCCATTATCTTACTCACGGAGCAAGATGGATAATGATAGCTGCCCTTGCAGGGGTGCATACCGAGATAGATTTGAAAAACGTATACGTCCGCAACGTGCGCATAATAGGAAGTACCCTGCGCTCCAGAGCGCCCGAGGTCAAGGCACAGATTCTGGCGGGAATAGTCAAGGATGTCTACCCAAAGATTGAGTCCGGAGAGATAAAGCCGACCATTTATAGGACACTGCATATTACAGAGGCGGCAAAGGCACATGACATTCTTTACCGAGGAGAAAATGTGGGCAAGGTGGTTCTCACCGTGAAATAATTTGCTAATAGAAACGGCTTCCGAGGGCGGAGATAATCGCCGCCCTCGGAAGCTCTTTGCGTTGGACCGATTGATACCGGTGCATATAATTGTCAGGATACTTTCAAATCGCGATATAACCGAACCGTTGCAGCTCGATTTGCGGAAAGATTACCCATTGTGCTTTGCCGCGGCGCGGCGGCGTTTGTTTGAAACATAAAAGGGAAAATAGGGGAGAGCGTGTATGACAAGGTAAACCGCGTAAACTATAAACACGGTGGGGATATCGGGGAGGACTGCACCTATCGGAGCGAGAAAGAAGGAGTTGAGCTTAAAGAACATGTAGTCCGAGCCGATGGGGGAGAAATTTACCGCATTGGCAAATATGGAAACACCCAGCGCTGGAATTGAGGGGAGGAGCAGATCGGTCAGCGACTCGGCTTTTTTGTAGGAATGGTAGCCTGACAACAGCATAGTCAGCGCGGTAAAGAGCATGGCTCCGTGATACAGGAAGGTGTGAAAGCCCGCGAAGGAGATGCAGGAGTAGTTGCCAAGAACAGTAGCGGGATAAAAGAAGTTTATGGAAGCACCGAGCAGCCCGAGCGAGCAGACGTAGCCGCAGCCCATGTAACGAAGCTTTCCCTTACCGAATATCGCAAACGGCATGGCGTACATAAATATGCTGCACGGGTACAGGGGAAGGATACCGCCCCATTCAAAGCTGACGGTAGCACCCGAGAGAGTCTCCCACAGGATCTTAGTCACCTCCATGCAGATGAGAAAAGCCCAGCAGATACCAAAGCACACGCGGATTCTTTTTTCGCTCCATTTGGACGCGCGGATAGCCGCAAGGATAATAATTGCCAGAACGACTGCCGCAAACACAAAATGAAGGGGGGTGAACATAGTTCCCGCAATCTCGCTCGCAGGCGGCAAAAAGTCTTTATGTGTAAAGAAGTTTTTTATAAGTTCCGATATGCTTTCCATGTTTTCCTCCAAATGATAAAACTTATGTCAATATTATTATACAACACTTTCCGCATAAATGCAAGAAGGTTTTGTATTCGAGAAAAATTATACGTCGAAAGTGAAATATGCGCCCTCGCGCTCGCACATCGCGGGGAGGGTGATATATTTTATGCCGTCGTATTCCGACGTACATCCACCGTGGTAATGACCCTGATAAACGGCTCTAACCTTGCCGCTGCTTTTTATGATATCAAAAGTCTCACGCCAATTTGACAGTCGGTGACTTTCATGAACGGCAGGGTCGATATTCTGATGTATGAATATGTAGGTATCCCCGTCAAGCTCGGCGAGTCTTTTTTCAAGCTCGCGGATATTGGGCAAAAAGGTGTCCGTCCAATCGTCGTCGCCCGGGGCATAGTGCCTGCCGCTCGTGAAAAAGCAGGCATCAAGGAACAAAAGATTTGCATCTCCCGCACGTACAACCTCGGGTGCTGAAAAACCCGTGACAGCGTAAAACTCCTCTTTTTCAAAGACAAATGCGTCGTGATTTCCCATAAGACAGTAGGTGGGCAGAGGATACGAGCTGATAAGCGCACAGATTTCGCGGAGGTTTTGAAGCTCCTTTGCGTGACTGTCCTCCGTGTCCGTCAGGTCGCCGAGAAAAATGACGCAATCGCAGCCCTCGGCGGCAAAAAACTCGTAAGCCTCGCGGGTCTTGCGCAAGGAGAGATTGTTGTAGCGACAGCCACAGCTCACCTCCCGCGACGAATAATGTGCGTCCGTAAAAATTCCGATTTTCATAATTTACTCCGATCTTTTCAGTATTTTTTCCATGTGTGACAGGTCGTAAAAGCCGCAGGCGTGAGCTATTTCGGTCTTGGACATATCAGACGATGCCATCAGCTCCTTTGCCTTTTTTACTCTGTGTGCGTTCAGGTACTGTATGGGCGAGCAGCCGCATACCGCGCTGAAATTTCTCAAAAAGGTAGAGCGGGAAAGAAATAGTCTTGCCGCAAGCAGCTCAACGGTTATTTTTTCGCTGAAATGTCCGTGAATGTACTCAAGCGTGTCAAGCACAGAGCCTTCGTATTTTGCCGTCTCGCGCCCCGAATGCTCGGTTTGATTGCTGAGCAGGTGGGAAAGATAATACAGCATTTTCCATGCGGTATGATTGCACATGGGATAGTGGGGCGTGCCGTCAAATTCGCTGCCGTCGCGTATGATTCGAATGTCCTCCTGCACTCGGGCAAGCTGTGCTGCATCAAGACGCAAAAACATTGCCGACGAGCCGCTTTTTCGCAGAAAAGGCTCTATCTCCACAAGCTGTGCAAAGCCACGAACCTCTGATGACTCCTTGGAGTTTTTGCGGATAAATTCCTTTTTGAAAAGAACGTGGCATACCTCAAGGGATTCGGTGCCCTCGTATGCGTGTACAGTCATGGGCGGGATAACGAATACGTCACCGCGCCTGACGGGGAATGCGGCTGTCTCTATAAGATGAGTACCCTTGCCGCCAAGCACGATATTCATCTCGTAAAAATCGTGGTTGTGCGGCTCAATGGAGTAATCGGTGTAGTTAAACGCTCGCACCATTTGCTCGCGTCGGGGGAAGTTTGCACCCTCGTCGCAGTGAAATTGTATGTCCATTTTCACCTCTTGAAACTATTTTACATTGGTTTTGACGTATTTATACTATTATTGTATCACATAATCATATATAATGCAAGTATAAATATTAAAAAGGAGCGAAAAATATGCAAAGAATTGAAGCTCTGCGCGAGGCGGCGCTTTCCTGCCGTCACGACAAGACCGAATTGTTTTACAGATTTTTTAAGGCATACGGAGAAACCGACCAAAGCTACGGCGCTGATCTGATGCGATACGCCAATGCTTTTTACGAAGCATTCAGCACGCTCACTCCCTGCATCACCGCGGGCGAGCTTATCGTCGGAAGGCTGGAAAACAGACTTTCGCAGACCGAGCAAGAGGAATGGGAAAGCAAATATAAGGCAATAGCCACCGAGGGCTGGCGACGTGCGGGCGGAGGTCAGGATTCGCACATGGCTGTGGATTACGACCTGTTGCTCAGCAAAGGCATCAGCGGCGTAATGGAGGACATCGACGGATATCTTTCCGTATGCACCGACGACAAAAAGGATTTTTACAATGCTTGTAAGGTATCTCTTGCCGCCGTGCTGAAGCACTCTGAAAATTACGCGAAGGCGGCGGAGGAGCTTGCCGCAAGCGTAGCGGACGCTCAACGCAAGGCTGAGCTCTTGCACATAGCAGATATGTGCCGCAGAGTTCCTGCCAATCCCGCCACAGGCTTTTACGAGGCGGTGCAGTCGGTGCATTTTCTTACCCATTGTATTACACTATGGCCATTGAAAGGACATCAGCAGTTCCAGCTCGGACGCCTCGACAGATATCTTGCAAAATACTATGACGCCGATATCGCCGCAGGCAAGATCACGCGCGAGGAGGCACAGCTCATTCTCGACTGCCTCGGCATACAAATAAATATGCGCGTGCCAAGCGGACTTTCCAGCGGCTATATGGTAGGCGGAAGAGATGCTGACGGTAACGTAGTCGCAAACGATCTTACCGAAATGTGTATGCAGGTCATCGACGATATTCGTCTGGTATATCCCTCGGTCGGACTTTGCTATACGTCCGAAACCCCTGATAAATATTTGAAAAAGGCGTGTGAGATACTTTCCCACGGTCGCTCGCATCCCGCAATATTCAATGACGATATCATATCAAAGGGACTTCGCGGCTACGGCGTATCCGAGCGCGAATCGCACGCTTACATTCACAGCACCTGCGTTGAGATTACCCCCGAGGCGGCGTCCAACGTATGGGTGGCAAGTCCGTATACCAATATGGCACAGCTTCTGCTTGACACAATGACGCAGGAGTACGATAGCTTTGAAGCGCATCTTGACGCGATACTGTCCCGCCTTGACACAATTATAAAGGCTAACTTTGAAGATCAGAACAGAATGCGCAGTATGCGCGAGAAGACCTCAGCAAATCCCATTCTTTCTTGCTTTGTCAACGATTGTCTTGCTCGTGGACTTGATATAGAGCGAGGCGGCGCGAGATACAACTGGGTAATGCCAAGCTTTGTCGGAATGGCGAATTTCGTTGACTCGCTGTACGCCGTCAAGCATATCGTGTACGACACCAAGGAAATGACTATGTCCGAGCTGAAGGCAATACTTGACAACAACTTTGAGGGCAACGAGTCGCTTCGTCTGCGGCTTTTGAACACGCTTCCGAAGTACGGTAATGACAACGATGAGATAGACGCATATTTTGGCATGATGACGGATCATATCGTCGCCGAGTGTAAAAAATACAACGGTGATTTCCCCGAGGCAAGGCTTATCCCCAGCGTATTCTGCTGGATAATGCACGAGTGGTTTGGAAGCAGAACGGGCGCAACCCCCGACGGACGAGTTGCCAATTTCCCCTTAGGCGACGGCTCAGGTCCTTGTCAGGGAAGGGAAATGAAGGGCCCGACGGCATCCATTCTGTCCTCGACGAAGTGGAAGCATCACGAGCTTATCGGCGGTGTGGCTGTGAATATGAAATTCTCCAAAAGCTCGCTCGGTTCAAGCTCCATTGACGTCATGATGGGACTGGTACGCGCGTACATGGAGCGCGGAGGATTTGAGATGCAGATCAACGTCACGGATAAGTCTGTTCTGGAGGCGGCAAGAAGGTCGCCAGAGCAGTACCGCGACCTTGTTGTGCGTATCGGCGGTTACAGTGATTATTTCACAAGACTTTCGCCGCGCATGCAGGACGAGGTCATTCTGCGCACGGAGCATAAAATATAAAGAGTAAAAAAATTACCGCGGAGGGCATAAAACGACGTCCTCTGCGGCTCTTTTTTTGCGCAAAAGTATTGAAAAAGGCAAGGGCGTGTGATATAATTATACCGTAACGAATTTGGCGTGTGGAGGAGTAATATGGATAGCTTGAAATTCAGAAAGCCGCTGGGCGGCACTGTAATATGCATCACGGACGAGGTGATAGACCGCGGTGCGGCTGTTGCGGATTGTATAATCCACGCGCCCGCCGAGCACGATATCACCGTTAACGGAATAGAATGCATAGAGCGCAACGGAGCATATTTTGCAACCGTGCCGCTCGATAAAAAGGCAGGTAAGGTAGAGCTTGTGGCGACCGATAATACAAGCGGCGAGAGTGACAGAGTAGAGGTCTACGCGGCTTATACCCCAAAAAAGATATTCCGCGTTTCGGTGGACGACAATATATTCGCGTTTCAGGATATCGCCCGACACGCTGATGAGTACGACAGCATTTTTGATAACGAATATTTTGCCATGTACCGCCGTCTGCACGAGGACTACGGCGCAAAATTCCATTTCAACCTTTTCTACACGACTCCGCGTAACGGCGGATTCGATCTTTCACAGTTTCCCGATAAGTATAAGGAGGAGTGGTTGTCCGTCCGCGATTGGTTGACGCTGTCCTTCCACGCCCATGCCGACTCGCCCGCAAATCCGTATATACATTCGTCCTACGACGAGGTATACCGCGATTGTAAGCAGGTTATGGATGAGATAGAACGCTTTGCGGGATATCGCGGTTACGTTACCACCCTGCACTACTGCGAGGCAACGAAAGAGGGAATACGGGCGCTGTATGATTGCGGCGTGCGCGTGCTGCTCGGCTGCTTCGAGCTTCGCCCTGACGGTAAACACGTTATCTGCTATTCGGTAACGCGCGAGCAATTTGATACCGTCAAAGAAAGCAGCTTCTGGAAGAACCCCGAAACGGATATGATACTGTTTGCCACAGACGTTGTTCTCAACAATCACCCCTGCCACGAGATAATACAAAAGCTGGAGCGCGGAGCGGAGGATTACCCCGACCGAAATTTTGTGGATATGCTTATTCACGAGCAGCTTTACTATAAGGATTTGCCAGGCTTTGTCCATATCCCCGAATACGAGGACCGTATCCGCGCGGGAATCGAATGGTGTCTTGCACACGGCTACGTACCCGGGCTTGTCCGCGAGCTGATAACGGAAGAATTGATTTGATTTACGGAGGTTAATGTAATGAACAAAAATATCGATGCTCTTGCTTGTCAATGGATAGAGGAAAATAAGGAAAGCGTAATATCCGATTGGATGGAGCTTTGCCGTATCCCCTCCGTCGTGTCCGATCCCGTGGGTGACGCGCCCTTCGGACTTCCCGCAAAGGAGGCGCTTTGCTTTGTTGACGGACTTTATAAAAAGTACGGTCTGAATTCGAGAAACGAGGATAACTACTATCTTATCTCCGAGTACGGAAGCGGGGATAAGCGAATCGGTGTTTTCGGACACGCCGACGTAGTCCCGGGCGGCGACGGCTGGATATACACCAAGCCGTTTGAGCCTGTAATAATTAAAAATACCCTTATCGGACGCGGAGTTGAGGACAACAAGGCGGGTGTTATTGCATCCCTTGTGGCAGTTCGCATCCTGCGCGATATGAATATTCCTCTCGGCTCCGTGGTTCAGGGCTTCGTCGGCTCTGCCGAGGAGGTGGGGATGGAGGATATCTCTGCTTTCCTTGAACGCGAGATCATGCCGGATTTCTCCCTCGTTCCCGACGCAAGCTTCCCTTGCTGTATCGGAGAGAAGGGAATATTCCGAATTTTTGCAAGGTGCCGCGATGGATTTACCGCCATAAAGGAATTTAAGGGCGGAGAGTGTATCAATGCGGTAACGGATAAAACGGTTGCAAGGATAGATTTCTCGACTGCACTGTACGATGAAATGCTCTCGCGCGGCGAGGTCGAGCGCATTACAGTTGAGCGCGACGGAGATTTTATTCTCGTCACGGCAAAGGGAATTTCGGCTCACGCATCCACTCCCGAGTCCTCAATAAATGCGTCCTATCTGCTGTCCG
Source organism: Oscillospiraceae bacterium (assembly GCA_015065065.1). Taxonomy (GTDB): domain Bacteria; phylum Bacillota; class Clostridia; order Oscillospirales; family CAG-272; genus CAMEON01. Next base: position 1,108 of record SVQX01000050.1, on the reverse strand, counting down.
GCTTCCTTGGGGGCCTTGAAGCTTTACCCGAGGGCGACAGAAGCATTATGAAAACCGTAAATCACCTTTTGTCCGATACCACGGGCGAGGTGCTTGGAATTGCGTTCAGTGACGACATTTTCGGAGCACTGACGGCGGCAAACGGTATGGCATTTTGTAAGGACGGACACCTTAACCTCACCTTTGATGTGCGCTACGGCAAGGACCACGACGGCGCGTGGGTGGAAGAGAACATCTCAAAAAGCCTTGATTTCTATGGCTTTGACACCTACGACGGCGACGATATGAGGGCAATATATCTTGATCCTAAAAGCGAAATGGCGATAGGACTTACAAGCATCTACCGCGAGATATCCGAGTGTCCTGAGGCAAAGCCGTTCTGCATGGGAGGAAAGACTTATGCAAGTATGCTCAAAAACGCTACCGCTATCGGAACGTTTGTGGATAAGGAGCGCGATGAGCCCGAAATGCCCGCAGGTCACGGCGGAGTTCATTCGCCCGACGAAAAGATATCCATCGACGGATTTTTCGAGGCTGTAAGAGTGCTTGTGCAGTATATCGTGTTTATTGATAAGCAGCTTAACAAATAAAAAGCAAATGGCGGAGAACTTTCGTTCTCCGCCGGATTTTTGTTCATAGAATATCCGTTATGCTCGCGCTATGGCGCAGGAGTTTCGATATTTTGTTCATCAAGAGATTCCGAGTCCCACGTGTAAATATCTGTATCTAAAGATTCTTCGACCATGTCTTCTGTTACGAGCACGGATGTTTCGGCGTTTACTTCATCACGTGTAGTGTCAAGCGTTTCATTAGATTCGGAGTTATCATTTGTACTTGCGGTGTATTCCTCCGAATCGGGCATGACCGGCTCTTCGTCCGTCGGAATATCCTTACGTAATGCAGTTATAGTTGTTACAGTAGAGGTATATTCACTATCTGGAGACTCTCTATCCGAAATACTAATTTCTGCCGTTGTGACTATATATGGTATTCCGTCTTTAACCATCAAACGGTACTCGATTATATCTGCCTTTTTGAACAAATAATCATCCTTCAATCCGAGCTGTATATAAGACATAACGTGCTCTCCAACCTCGTCGATGCACTC
>SVQX01000049.1 GCA_015065065.1 Oscillospiraceae bacterium | reverse complement strand
TGTTTGTTTTGTGATTGCTCATTTTCATATATTTCTTTCCTTTCTTTAGTATTTCATTCGCAACTTTGGCACACGCAGTTCATTGGCGTATTCCTCCTTTTTTACTTTTATATTAATATTATAGTTCCAAATAAAGAATTTTTTGTACATATTTATTGGACGTTTTGTAAATTTGACAATTTATTCCGCAAAGCAAAACGGGCCGGCTCACTTACGTGATCCAGCCCATTGGTTTTAATTCTCCCCCGCGGGATAACAGATATGTCCGACTATTCCCTCTTTGGCAAGGAGGGCTACCGCACGCTCTGCGCCGTCACCGTCAAGGTCGAATATTCCGAACACACTGGGACCGCTTCCGCTCATCATAGCGCCGCGCGCTCCCATCTGTGTCATCACGTCCTTGATTCTTTGCGCGACTGGGCGCTCGCAAAGCACGGCGGATTCAAAAATGTTATATGCATTATTACATATTCCGCTCATGTTCCCAACACTCAGGGACTGTGTCAGCGCGTCGAAAATTTCCGTCCGACAGCTATAGGCACTGCCGTCAAAGTCCGAGTACATACTATCCAGCTTACCGTACGCCCACGGAGTGGAAACACCCTCGCCGCCGCAAGCAATTACTATCTTACAATCGGGCATCATATCGGAATCGGCAAGAACCTCGCCGATTCCGCCCACCCGCTTTGAGCCGCCGACTATACAAAAAGGAATATCCGCTCCCAGCCGCGCGCCCATATCGCAAATGGACTGGATATCGAATTTATTGCCAAACAGCTCATTCAGACCGCGAAAGACTGCCGCTGCATCCGTACTGCCGCCCGCAAGTCCCCCCGCTATGGGAATATTCTTTTCGATATGTATGTCCACATTGCACGTCGCGCCTGCCGCGCCGAGGTAAGCCTCCGCCGCACGCCACGCAAGGTTTTTCCTGTCCGTTGGAACTGAGGGGCTTGAGGACGTTATGGCTATTTGCGTCACGTCGGACGGCGACACGGTTATATCCACCGTGTCTGCAAGCGACACCGAGTGCATAAGGCTTTTTACGGTATGATATCCGTTTGCACGGCGGGATTCAATATCCAAAAACAAATTTATCTTTGCGTTTGCGCGCAAGCTGATACTTTTCTTATCCTTCATACTTCCTCCGCTGATCGTTATACCCTCATTATACTACACTTTCCCCTTAAAATCAACACGCAAGGGCAAAAATTTTTTCCGCACGTCGCGCCGAATTGAGCAAAAGCCCTTGACGAAAGGCGGAGATGGAGTTATAATATATTAAAGAATATATAAAGGAGTCGTGCTGTCCTTCGGCACGACGGTGAAAATATTATGGATGAAGAAAAGACCACCCAAAGGGACGGGCAGCAGGAGCCGCCGCGTGATAACGTACGCGAAAAGAGCTTCTGGCAGCGAGTAAAGGATAACAGGCTCATACTTACCGTTGTAATAGCAATTATCGCATTTGTACTGTTTATAATTGCGTTCAGCGATAAATTCAGCGCATTTATCAATAATGTAATGGAGATACTCTCCCCCATTATCATAGGTGTGATAATTGCATATCTGTGCAATCCCATTCTGAATGTGTACGAGTACAGAATATTCAGAAAAATGAAAAATCAAGGAACACGACGCGGCATTTCCATAGCCCTTACCCTGCTTACGGCGTTGGGTATAGTGGTTGCCGTCGGATTCCTTATTATTCCTGAGCTTATCGACAGCATCAGCGAGCTTATTGCAAACTATGAAACCTATCTCAACGAGCTGTTTGCGTTTATAAACAACGTAATCAACTCCGTCGTCGGAGCGTTTGGGGATAACGGCTCGGGTATGGCTGACGGCGTCAAGGAATACATCAATATGGATATGCTCCGTGACGTGCTTGGAAGCACGGAGGATCTGCTCCGCACCCTGCTCAATGTCCTTACTGAAGCAGATATGTCAGACAGTATAGTGGGCGGCACATTTTATGCGCTGATCGCACTTTTCAACGCCGTTAAGAATGTACTGCTGGGTATATTTATCGCCTTCTACATTCTCATTTCCAGAGAAAAGCGTACGGCACAGATACGCAAATTCCGCAGAGCCGTTTTCACAAAGAAAACCAATCTCAAAATAAACGAGATCACCCGTCTTACCAGCCGTTGCTTCGGCGGTTATCTGTACGGCATGCTGGTTGACGCCATTATCGTAGGTATACTCTCCTTCGTTATATTCTCCATATTCGAGATCTCCCCGTATAACATTCTTATCGCGTCTATTATCGCCATGACGAATGTTATCCCCGTATTCGGTCCGTTCATAGGAGGTATTCCCGCATTCTTTATCGTACTTATCTCCAATCCGTCCAAGGCTCTGCTGTTCATTATTCTTATTCTCATAATTCAGCAGATAGACGGAAACATCATCTACCCCAAGATCACGGGCGACAACACGGGCGTCAGCTCGCTGTGCATCATCATCTCCATTATTATAGCGGGCAGTCTGTGGGGCATCTTCGGCATGATTATCGGCGTGCCGCTGTTCTCCGTTTTCGTAGAGCTGATAAAGAGAATTATCGAATCCAAGCTACTTGAACGCGGTGAATCCACGGACACGGTAGACTATTATCCGTCAAATGCTATCAATGATGCGGAGCGCGAGGTCTACTACGAGCATTCGGGTATACGTTACCGTTACGAGCATAGCAAGCTGAAGGTACACGTAGACAAGCTTCGCAGTAAATTCTTTAAGGCTACAAGCGTCGCAGGTGACGCTGACGAGTCCGAAATATCCGAGGATACCGAATCGGAGAGCGTATCTGCGGCAGACATTGAAGCAGAAAATATCCCTTCCGATGCCACCGCCGAGGAGAAGGCTTCCGAGGACGAAAAGACCGAGGAATGACAGTAAATTAAAAACTCATGTCAAAGCATCCTCTGCCGAAGGCTCAGCTTACGGCAACGGATGCTTTGAATGTCGTCTGCAGAATAAATCAGAGAAAGGAAATTTAAAATGGACAATTTTAACCCCGACAATGCAAAAAGCCGCGGAGGTATCTCTGTCGAGACCGCTCACATATTCCCCATAATCAAAAAGTGGCTTTATTCCGAAAAGGATATTTTTCTCCGTGAGATAGTTTCCAACGCCGCTGACGCAGTTACAAAGCACCGCCGTCTTATCTCGCTTGGGCAGATCGAGGACGATGAGAGCGCATACCGCATCACCGTCCGTCTGGACAAGACCGCTCGCACGCTCACAGTTGAGGATAACGGTATTGGTATGACCGAGGAGGAGCTTATCCGATATCTCGGCAATATCGCTCTGTCGGGAGCGTTGGATTTTATCAACAAATACGAGGGTGAAAACGAAAATCCAGGCGGCATTATAGGTCACTTCGGACTCGGATTTTATTCCGCTTTTATGGTTGCTGACACAGTAGAGGTAGTAACTCGCTCATATACCGACTCCCCTGCCGTCCGTTGGATATGCAACAGTGACGGCTCATACGAGCTTTTCGGCTCCGACAGGGCAGACCGTGGCACTTGCATCATTATGCACATCTCCGAGGAGGAGGGAGAGTATCTTGACAGCGGTAAAATTCGCGCCATGCTTGACAAATACTGCTCCTTTATGCCAACGGAGATATACTTCGTAAATGAGGACGACGACGCGACCAGGGACTCCGCACCCGTCAACGACACACATCCTCTGTGGCAGAAAGCTCCCTCTGAATGTACGGACGAGGAATATAAGGCATTTTACCGCAAGGTATTCTCCGACTATCGCGAGCCGCTGTTCTATATCCACATCAACGCGGATTATCCTCTTAACTTCAAGGGCATACTTTATTGTCCCCGATTTACAAACGAATACGAGCCTGTTGACGGTCAGGTAAAGCTGTACTACAATCAGGTATTCGTTGCGGACAACATCAAGGAGGTCATTCCCGAATATCTGTTTATGCTGCGCGGTGTTCTGGATTGCCCCGAGCTGCCGCTTAACGTATCCCGCAGCTACTTGCAGAACAATGCTTATGTATCAAAGGTTTCTGCCCACATATCCAAAAAGGTGGCAGACAAGCTGTGCGCCATGTGCGACACCGACCGCGAAAATTACGACAAGATATGGGACAGCATTCGCACCTTTGTGGAGTACGCTTGTATGCGCGACCGCAAGTTCTACGACCGCGCGAAGGACGCACTGCTCATAAAGCTGACCGACGGCACGACTCAAAAGACCTCCGAGTACCTTGAAGCCTGCAAGGACAATCACGAAAATACCGTCTACTACGCCTCCGACCGCGAGGCGCAGGCACAATATATATCCATGCTGGAGGCTGAGGGCATCAAGGTTGCTCTGTTTGACAAGGCTATCGACTCCCAATTCATGCAGATGATGGAGAACTACGAGCCTGCTGTCAAATATCAGAGAATTGACTCGGATATTGCGGACGTGCTTAAATCCGAGGGTGATTCTGCCGAGGACGAGCGCTTGGTCACACTTTTCCGCCGTGTTGCAGACAATGACGCGCTGACGGTCAAGTTCCAAAGCTTCAAGGACGAAAGGACTCCCGCTATGCTGACTGTGTCGGAGCAATCCCGCCGTATGGAGGAAATGATGCGCATCTATTCCATGCAGGGCGGCGATGCGGACGGTCTTGCATCCTTCCCGCTTGAATATACCCTTACACTCAACACATCCTCCCCCATTATCAAAAAGCTGTCGGGCTACGCCGCAGAGGATGATGGCAAGCATAAAGCCGAGCTTATTGCCTCGCAGATCTACCGACTCACCCTGCTCTCCCAGCGCAAGCTGACGGCAGACGAGCTTAAGGGACTTCTTGACGGTAGCTTCGAGCTGTTGTCGCGTATATAGTCATGAGCCACATTAATACCGATATTCCCGAGCTTCAAGGCTACGATTCGGGAACGGTGCTTCAGAATCTCAGCTCGCTTGCCACGCGGCAGAGGGGGCTTGATGAAATAAGGATTGCGTATCTATGCGAGCTTGCCGACGCGATATGCAACGATTGCGACAACGACAAGGATACGGCGGAAAGTATTCTTACCTCCCTGCGCTCGGTACTGTCGGTCGACGACAGTGCGGACGGCGAGATATTGAGGCTGACACAGCATCTTGACCTGCTTGAGCGCCTTTATATCTATCGCCGTATCAGCCAACACCTTTGGCGCGACGAAGGCTTTTTTACGCTTCCGACGAGCGATTCCCCCTTGCCTGCGGAAGCTGTGGGACGCATCGCTTACATGAAAAGCAACGTGGCAAGCAAGGCTTACCTGAAGCTTTCAGCTCATATTAGCGGCTGTCGTGCGACTGAATTTTACAGCTTTGAGGACGCCTGCTCCGAGGTGGTAAACGGTCAGTGCGAATACTGCCTTTTGCCCATTGAAAGCTCGGAGGCGGGCAAGCTGCACAGCTTTTTGCATCTGCTTGAAAAATACAGCTTGAAGATAGCGGCTGTGTGCGATGTTCCCGTCCGCTCGGGCGCTGATGCACCCACTACACGCTTTGCTCTGCTTCGTCGTAATATGAGCGGACAAAAATCGGGCGGCGAGCTGGGATGCATCAATTCAATAACCGATCTTTTCTTTGAGGGCAGGCATGAAAATTACCGTCTTGAGCTTATTCACCGTCCCGAATCGGGAAGCACATCTCCGCTTACGGAGCTGCTGATAGCGGCGGAATTTTGCAGCATCAGCACACTTCGCGTGGATACGTCGGTACATTCTCTCTCGGAGGACGGCGTTGGCATCTACACTGTATTCGGAATTGACGGTGGAGACATTATGACCTTTTTGTGGTACGTTGCTCTTGAAGCTCCGTCCGACACGGTGATAGGAATTTACAAAGAAATACGCGATGAATAATACGGCTGTTGCCAAAACGAAAGGAGGCAATCATGGAAACCGAACGGCATTACAAAAGGATCTTGCACTCTCGACTGCTAATTATCCTTCTAAATCTCGCAGCGGGTGGCGCATTGTGTCTTTACACCCTGCTTTCTCCTGACGGTGTAGCAGCACAGTTGCTTCGCCTCACGCACGCCACATGGTCAATGCCTCCCAAATTCGGCGTTTTCCACATTCTTTCGCTTGTGATATGCGTCGCACTTTGCGCGTCAGTTTTTATTTTCGAAAAGGCAATACTAAAGGCTGACACAGACAGCGTCCTGCTTGCCGTTGGACTGATCTTCTTCTGGCTTGAGCTTTACAAGCAGCTTTATCATCTTACGGTAATTGGCAACGGATACTACAATTTTGGAATTCTCCCTTTACAGTTTTGCTCCTACGTTCTGTATCTTTATCTGCTGATACCGCTACTGAAGGATAGCAGAATAAAATCGGTGCTTTATTCATTCTGCGCCCTGTTTTTGCCCGTGGGTGGCGCGGTGGTTCTGCTCTATCCGCTTATGTATACCGAGATCTCCCTTTCTCTGCATACAATGATATGGCACACACTCATGGTCGCTACGGGACTTTTTATTCTCAAGCGGCGCGGACTCGGAGCATGCTTCAAGCGCGAGGTGCTTTCCGCTTTTGTCATATTCCTTTTCACCTTGGGAACTGCTTTAGCGGCTAACGTACTTCTGACACCGCTGACACACAATTCCACCCAGCCGCTCAATCTGTTTTATCTCAGCCCCTACATTGAAAATAAATATATAATCGTAGGTCACGTCCAACGCGCATTCGGGTGGGCTCCGTCAGTTCTTTGTTATTCTCTGCTTGTCCTGGTCGGAGCGTCAGCCGTTTGGCTTATCGGTAAAATTACACGGCATTTTTCAAATTTTACAAAAGCCGAGGACATGGACATCGATTAAGCCGCTGACTCCCAACTGCCTTTATGGCGTTATTGCCTGTAATATTTTCACGTCGCGGAGTACCCTTTATCAATGACACCGCAAAAATATTTGCATTTTTCACCGAAATGTGATATACTTAACGTACAAATCTTTTTGACAGGAGCCAATATGAAAAAGTTAATTTTAAAAATCGTAATTTCAATCGTTGCAGGTCTACTCGGACTTGTGATACTCGCCCTTGCCGGATTGAATCTGGCTAAATTCGTCATCTACTCTGAATACTACTCCGTCAAGACCGATCTGTGTAAAAATCCGGGACTTGGCGACGGCTTTGTCTGCCAGGGCATCTGCGCTGACGAGGACAGCGGCAAAATACTTGTTTCCGGCTACATGATGAACGACAGCGCAAGCCGCATTTACGTCACCGACAAGGAAAATAATTCTTACTACGTTTCCCTTTCTGCCGACGGCAAGGCATTTATGGGACACGTGGGAGGTGTTGCCACCGACGGCAACAAGGTCTACGTTGCAAGCGACGCGGCTATAAATATCCTTTCATTCGACATACTGCTTGCCGCAAAGAACGGCGATATTCTTGAATTTGAAAATGTCGTTCCCGTCAACAACGAGGCTTCCTTTATTTTTGCCGACGACGAGCATCTGTACGTGGGCGAATTCCACGACGGCACAAACTACGTAACCGATCATCCGTACACCACTCCCGACGGGAAATTTTACGCTATCGTTTCGCGTTATTCCTACGATGACCTGACCGCGCCCGACAAGATATATTCCATACGCAACAAGGTTCAGGGCTTCTGCGTAACCCCCGAAGGTGATGTCGTGCTATCCACTTCCTACGGTCTTGCCGACAGCTACTACTACGTTTACAGTGAAGCCGAGGCTATCGACTCGGGTCTTACCCTTGACGGTGCGCCTGTTTACTACCTCAACGGCTGCAAGCGCGAGATCAAGGGACCTGCTATGGCTGAGGGCTTGGATTGGCTTGACGGCAAGGTCATAACTCTTACCGAGAGCGCATCCAACAAATACATATTCGGCAAATTTTTCTTTGCAGATAAGATAGTCGCGCTCGACCTCAAAAAATAATACTGATTTACTCTACCGACGGTTGATATCTCCCCATTCAACCGTCGGTATGTGTACTTTGGCAAGAATGCGGGCTATACTTTAAACGAAGGGAGCAACAAAAATGGATCAAATTAAGATTGGAAAATTCATCGCCGAATGCCGAAAGAAAAATAATTTGACTCAGGCACAGCTGGCGGAAAAATTGAATATCACCGACAGAGCGGTATCTAAATGGGAAAACGGCAGAGCTATGCCGGATTCTGCAATTATGCTGGAGCTGTGTGATATTCTGGGAATCAACGTAAACGATTTGCTTTGTGGGGAGGTTGTTACTATGAATGATTACATTTACAACGAAAAAATGGAGAAAAATCTGCTTGAAATGGTAAAGCAAAAGGAGGAAGCTGACAAAAAGCTTTTGGGACTTGAGATACTGATAGGTACATTCTCAGTCATCATTCTTATCGGCTTTACCTTCGTCGCGGCGTTCTTTGAGATGCAGACCTGGTTGAGAATTTGCTTTATCGCGCTTGGGGTCATTATTGGAATGATCGGCATTGCGTTTGCTCTTCGCATTGAGCAAACGGCGGGCTATTACAAGTGCAGAAAATGCGGACACAAATACGTACCGTCCTACAAAAGCGTTTTCTGGGCCATGCACGCAGGTCGCACAAGATATATGAAGTGTCCCGAGTGCCATAAGTATTCGTGGCAGAAAAAAGTGATTTCCAAGGAATAAAGGAAAGGAATCCCAATGGGTGCCCTCCATAAAGCAGGTTTTACCAACCGCAAAAACAAAATGAGTACGAACAATTTTGTTCGCACTCATTTTCCATACTGTCGGGCGGCAACATAGCCTTCCTTCGGGAGGAAGGGGGACCGCGATAGCGGTGGAAGGAGCCCGCGTGACTTTCATTGCGTGGATTTATTGTCACGCGCTCTCCCTCGGTCGCCTGCGGCGCCAGCTCCCCCTGGAGGAAGCCTTTTTATGTTCATCTATGTCTTGTCAATTTTCCTGACAAGCACTGCTTTTGTGGACACAAAAGCTACATTCCTTTCCCATAAGTTCATCTATGGAAATACCAATCAAATCAGAGATATCGGAGAGTAAAAATATATCGGGATAGCAAATCTCGCGTTCCCACTTGGATACGGCTTGGGTACTCACTCCCAGAAGTTCTCCAAACTCACCCTGTGTAAGTCTATGCTCTTTGCGATATTTTAATATAAACTCGCCTATACGGATTTTGTTTTTCATTTTACTCGCTTATATATCTCGTGATCTCGGGTCATCATACCGAATGCAATCATTTCACGTCTGATCGTACAAAAATCCTCGTGATAGCGCAAAATGATCTCATTGACCTCTTTTTCGCCATATTCTCGGTCTTTTTCAAACTGCTTTAGTATCTCAAACAATACGATCTCTCGTTTTTTGCGTTGTGTGGGAATCTGTGTCAGCCTGCCGTACTTAAAGAAATTGGAAATGACCTCTTTTTTGTATTTTTCCTCGATATCAACTACCACGTCATCCTTTTTGATCAGCTCATAAAGCGGCTTTTCAAAAATAACGCGGTTAAGAGAATAGATGATATAGAATTGCGAGCGAGAGCAATTGACCACGCCTGCCGACTCCATTTTTTTGAGATGATAGCAAATGGTTGCCGGAGTTAGAGACAGCTCGCAAGCGATTTTTTCAACGTAAGAATCTTCTTTCAAAAGAATGTTGAGAATTTCAAGGCGCGTTTGATCGGCAAGAAGCTTTAAAAGTTCAAGTTTTTCTTTCACTGAATCACTTCCTTCCGTCTTTGCCATGCTTCATTAAGACATTCCTTGGCAAATTTTAATCCGCCGATGCGTTCTTCAATCTCGACTTTTTCCCAATCGGTTGCATATTCCAATTTTGATTCAAATTTTGCGATTTCGGAATCAGCAAATGCAATATGACCATAATACAATGCAAAATCTTGCTTCTCACCCTCTGCGGCATTTTCATATAGTGCAACATATTCCGGTATAGAGATGAATGCTTCGTTAATGTCAGGCAAAAGGTAATGATTATTCGCATTTTTTGCGGCTACACGATGGCTATGAAAGAAACGACACCACACATTTGTTGCCCCGGCATACCTGTATTTTGCACATTTATATTCGGCTATTCTATTCCTTTTCTCCAGTGGTTTTTTGTCAAGTGTATCGCAGAAGATCTCTAATTTTTTTGTCTCAGTATTTATCAAATCAAGTGCAATTTGAAAAAAACTTGAGGTTTCCATTATTTTTCCTCCTTCCCATCAAAAGCGAAAGTAAACAGTTCGTTTTGGATTCTAAACTCTCTCCACATATTCAAAATATCGTCCAACACTTCTTTTTTGATTTTTGCCTTGAAGATTATTTGCGGATTGCCGTCCTTTTCTGCTTGCTCAAGATCGGTATTATAGGTGTTATAAAAGTTAACCCTCATGAATACTTCGGGGTAGAGCGCAATCTCCATAAGTTCTTTTTGATCTTCGTGCAATGTGTAATAATAGTTGGCAATATCGGGAAAATGCTTAATTAAATTCTTGAATCTTTTGCTCATCAATTCAATCGCCTGATCTGTTCCGGATATAAGTCCTGCCGCTATCGCAACATTATAAATTCCGGACTTTAATTGCAAAGCACCTCGCTCCGTAGGATGGCTTTTATCTACTGAAGCTGCATCCGCTTTGCAAGCGTTGTGCTTTTCTTTTGTGATCGTCCATAAGCCGTTGAATATTTCTTGCTTGTTCATAAGTACATATCCACCTTTCTGTTGTTGTAGACTACACTGATATTATACCCATCTAATCACTTTTTGTCAAGAGTGTTTTGAT
>SVQX01000048.1 GCA_015065065.1 Oscillospiraceae bacterium | reverse complement strand
CCTGCCAGTTTGCATTAATTATATGTGGTTTTAAGAGCCTCCTCAAAGGGAACGCCGTCGTAATAGCCATCCGCTCCCTCCTTGATGCCCTCGGAGAATACGTAGAAGGTACGGCAAGTAGACATACCGTCAAGCACGTTCTGTCTGAAGCGCGTCACAACGTCGTACATACCCGACGTCTTGACCGAGAAGGAGTACTCTACCCACTGACCTGCGGTTGCCCACTTTTCACCGCCAATGGTGTTAAGCACAACTCTGTCACTGCTTGTGGGAGAGTTGATAGCGCAGGAGCGCTCCTCGATGGGGTATATGGTTTTATTGGACATAGCAGTCGGGAACTCGCCCTCGATCTTAATGTGATCGGAGCCTGCCGAAGCGCCCTTGTACTTTTTCATATACTCCTCATAGGAAGGAGTTTCCTCAACGGGCAGAAGCGTAATGGACTTAACCGTCATAGGCTCGTTCTTGCCTTCAAGGGTAAGAGTATTGACGCCCTTGTTGAATACGAACTCAAAATTCGAGCTGTAGTATCCTGTGGAGTCCTTGACGTAATATACCATCAGAGTGGGCTCCTCCACCGCAACGGGGCGAAGCTCATTATTATGTATATCGGTGAGGAAATAACGAACACTGTATTTCTCACAGAACTTCGTCATATCGGCGGTCATGGTGGCGTTAGGAATAAACGGAATGACAACGCCCTGATACTTCTCGCCGTTCTTTGTAAGCGTCTGTATGCTCACTTCCTTAAAGCCGTGCTTTTCGGCAGCTGACTTTATAGAAGCAAGCGTTTCCTTTCCCTCGGGAACAAGCACCGCATCCTCGTATTGGTTGGTCCAGTTTTTGGCGAGCGTCAGATAACGCGCCTCAGCAAAAGGGACCTTTCCGTTCACGTAAAGCACACGCTCGATGGACGTAGTGCGGTTAGCATCCGGCCAATATTCGATCTTAATGGTATACTTGGCGGTTTCGGGCACCTCAACCGTCCAGGTCACAGAGCCGTCCTGAGGCGTGAAAACACCCTCAAAGCCGTGCGCATCGGTCACCTCAGCTCGCGCGCCGTCGCCCAAGCTCGCTTCATCCTTTCCGTCGTAATCGGCGACAAAATCCGTGATATCAACAGATATTGCCTCCTTGCCGGCAGGAACGGCATCGTATTTGTCGGTGTAATCGTCGTAGGAAATAGCGTTAAGCAATTCCTGAATTTCGGCGAAATCCGTGTCGGTGACAGAGCCCGAGCCGGAGCCACCCGACGACGCAGCAGACGCAAATACCGTCATACCGCCCATCAGCATGGCAAGGCAGAGAACAAGGGCTGTCAACCTAAAAAATCTTTTTTCCCTCATTAAGTTTTCCTCCTGGTAAGATTTCGGCACGGCGCACAGGGGAACTGCCGCGCCGAGCGGGTGCGCAGCGGGTGAACTGCGCCGTAAATGAGTCATAACACTCTAAGCGTGCCACACTCGCGCGCGCGACACACGTACAGCGGAACGCATAACGCGCCCGCCCATTTCAGCTCTCCGCAACTCGGCACAAAGCCCGCCCCTGGGGAGCGCGGGTCAGTGGCGACAAATTCGGAATTGAATATATCAAAAAACCTTTTGCATCAAGGTAAATTCTCCCAAAGCATACCGCGACGCACACTTGCGACTCGACGATGACATATCGCACACAAGCAAGCAAATCCGCGCCGACATTCTGATGTGCGGCGCGAAAATAAAGGTAAAATTCGATCAAAAATCCAAAAAGCGCTGAATCAACGTCTATATCATACCACAAAAGAGCAATTTTGTCAAGCGAGAAAAAGCCTTAAAAGCAGCTGTATCAGCAGTTTTTCAGACATTAAAACCGCCTTAACAGTTTGTTCACAGATGTTTTTAGGCGTCGGTTTTCGCAAAAAAAATTAATGCCGCTTTAGTTGAGGTGTTAAATTTGTTTCTAAACTGTAAATTGATTTCCTTATTTTTGTGTCCTTTTTGTGTCAATTTTGTTTCTGTTGACATTTTTAACAAATGCTTTGCTTGAAATTTACTAAAAGTTCACAAATGCATTTACCGCCGCTCTTGTTCAAACCAAAAATTTTCAGCTAATTATTCGGCAAGTTGCACAAAAATTAAGGCGAATTTTCTACATGTGTACAAAATCACCAAAAATTATTTTCGAATAAAAAATTCGCTTTTTTCGCTATTTTGGGTGCTTCGAAGACAGTATCCGCACTTTTGCCTTGCTTTTCCTGTCAATGAGTTTTTTGATGCACTCCGCCATGTCAAGGCAACCCCCCTCCTTCTTTTTTAGTACCGAAAGCGTAAATGTCGTTCTAAATGTCGTTCATGTACGTTTAAAATGTCGTTACGATGTCGCTGTGCAGCACACCATCAAACAAAAAAAGAAATAATACCGCCTCGATTTCATATGCCCCCGAGCCGTAATTTTCAGCGAGGGCAGCGGGAAGCTTCAAATTATCATTCAATTTTCGCCCGTGAGCTTTTCTTCGCTTGATCCCCACTGCGCAACCGCAGACCTATATTTATATCAACATATTGTTTACAATAAAACGCTTTGTTGTTTTTGGAAGTAAAATATTGGGACAGAAAGCCAACGCTCTGCCCCAATATTTAAACAACAAAATTATCCCTTTTTGTGTACCGCGGCTCCCGTGACGGCGCACAACATAAATATGACCAAGTGGACCGCCACCACCGTCGCTCCTGTCGGAAAGCTGTATATCAACGACAGGACCAGCCCTGCCGCAGAGCCCAATACAGCCACGACCGCGGATGATATTACCACCGCCTTGAAATTGCGGAATAACCGCATGGACGTAAGCGCGGGGAAAATTATCAGCGCGGATATGAGCAACGCGCCCACCAGCTTCATTGCCAGAACTATCACCACGCCGCTGACAACAGATATAATAAGATTGTACGCCGACGTTCTGATTCCGGACGCTCGCGCAAAATCCGAGTCGAAGGTAACCGCAAAAATTCTGTTGTAGCACAGAATAAAAAACAGAATTACCACCGTTGAAAGTATGATACACAGCCACACGTCGCTCTGCGAGAGCGTCATCATGGATGTCGAGCCGAAAAGAGCGGAGCAAACGTCGCCGCTGATGCTTCCGGTGTCTGAGGAAGGGAAAATATTGAGTAGCAGGTATCCTATTGCCATAGCGCCCGCGGACAGTATGGCTATCGCCGCATCTCCCTTGATTATTCCCTTTTCATTAGCCCACAAAAGCAATACAGCCGCCAGTACCGTTATGGGAAGCGCCACCGTCATGGGCGCAAGTCCCGCAACCGCCGCTACCGCCATCGCACCAAACGCCACGTGCGAAAGCCCGTCGCCTATCATAGAATACCGCTTTAGCACCAGCATAACTCCAAGCAGCCCCGCGCAAACGGAGATCAGCAGTCCAACGAGCAGTGCGTTGCGGACAAAATCATATTCAAGATATTTTTTTAAAGCCTCGAAAACGGAAAATGCTCCCGCCGAGTTTAACGTCAAAGACATATACACTGTAACACAAACCTTTCAAATCACTTGATGTGCAACGGCTTTCGTTCAACCACTGCTTTTGTTGAGTGAGATATATTCCTCAGTCGTGCCAAAGAAATTATCCCTCGCCGCGCCGCCGACGTGCAAAATTTTTGATGCGTATCTTAGCGCAGTGTCGGTGTCGTGCGACACCATCACCACTGTCTTCCCGTCATCGCGGTTAAGCTCGGATATAAGTCGGTACATCTCATGCGTTGCTTCGGAGTCGAGCCCTGAAACCGGCTCATCAAGGAGGATAACCGCGCCTGCCGCGCAATACGCCCGCGCCAGCAGGACTCGCTGACACTGACCGCCCGAAAGCTGTGAAAACGGCTTGTCTGCAAGTCGCAAAATATCCAATCTCGCCATTATATTATCCACCGTCTGACGCTCAGACTTGCCAAAAAACGGCTTGCTTCCTATGCGATTCAGACATCCGGAAAGCACGATCTCCCTGACCGATGCAGGAAAATCACCTTCACCCGGCGTTACCTGAGGCAAATATCCAAGCCCCGCACGGCGTGCCTTATCCGATACGGCAAGCTCGCCCGAATGAACGCCCTTGAGTCCTATGATCGCCTTGAGCAACGTGCTTTTGCCCGAGCCGTTTTCTCCCACGATACAAAGATAATCGCCCTCGCACACCTCAAAATTCAGGTCTGACGCAACCGTTTTACCCTCGTATGAAAGACTTACGTCGCGTGCGGATATTATAACGTTTTCCGCATGCTGCGCCCCTCTGTCACCCTTTTTTAACCTTCCAAAAAAGCTCATATCAATTCAACGCCTCCGACAGCGCCTCAAAATTTTTCTTCATTATATTCAAATAGCTCTCGCCCGACGCCATTCGGTCTGCACTTACCACCTGCGCCGAGTCAAGTATTAGCACCTTCGCGCCCGTTTCCGCGCTCACCTTTTGGGCGACCGTACCGTCCGAGCCGTCTATTTTAAAGATGCAAGGCAGGCCATGCTCCCGCACCGCCTCAATAAGCTTCGCCTGCGTCGCAAAGCTCGCGTTGGTTTCGGTAGAGCAACCCGGGAAAGCGGCGTAGTATTCGAGCCCAAGCTCGCACGCGAGGTGAACAAACGGAAATCTGTCTGCTACGAGAATGACTCGGCGCTCCGCACTCTCCACCATTTCCTTATAATCACTTTGCAATTTGCCGAGCAAAGCCGCGTATTCTTTAGCGTTTTTATTATACGCATCAATAGCTTTGCTATCGATTCCGTTTGCAACGGCAGCCCGTTCGGTCGCTAATCGGATAGCTTCGACTATCCTCTCTGCGTTGCCAAGCGACAGCCAAACATGCTCGTCCGCGCCGTGATCATCGGAACGGTTCACTTCCTCGCCGTGGTCATGGTCGTGTGAGCAAAGCTCCTGCCCGTAGTCAGTCATCTTGACCGTGATAAGCTGAGCATTCTTCGCGGCGGCTATCATTCCGTCCGCCCAGCCACTCGATTCGCCGCCCACGTATACGAAAACGTCCGCATTCGAAAGAGCTACGACGTCCGCCGCGGTAGGCTCAAAGCTGTGCATATCCATGCCCGCCCTGCCGAGTAAGGTAAGCCCCTCCTCGCCGCCAAGCACCTCGCGGCACAAATCGTACGCCACAAATCCCGCACAGACGATATTCAATTTTCCGTCCTCCGACGGCAGCGTCCCGCCCCCGCTACATCCCGAAAGCGTCATAATCGACAAGGACAAGCATATAATCAAAACAAGCAAAATATATTTTCGCATAGCTCGCCCTCAGTTTGCCGCGCAGCGAGCGCAAAGCCCGTACAAAATAGAGCGCCCGCTGTCAATTTTAAAGTGATGCTCGCTGCTGATATGCTCCAAAAGCTCGTCGCTCAAATGACAATCGAGGTGGACAAGTCCGCCGCACTGCACGCATTTCAAGTGAAAATGATGACCGCAGTCCCCCGCGCCAACGTATTGATACACAAAGGAATTTTGCCCCTCGGCGCGGAATTTTCGCACGCTTCCCTCCTCGCAAAGGCGGGACAGACGGCGGTACACCGAGCTTTTTGACGCGCCGCTTTGCTCGTCGTCCAACGCGGCGGTTATCTCCTCCGCGGTGAGCTGGCGGTCGGTATTATTTAAAAGGAATTTCACAAGGCGCTCCCGCCCCTCGGTGTTGTATTTTGCTGCCATTTTGTCGCTTTTCTCCATCCAATTTTTGCAAATTGAGAACGATTCTCAAATTTGACACGAGTGAATTATATCACGCTTTTTTCCTTTTGTCAATAGGATTTTGGCAGTTTTGCAAATAAAATTTTTACCCATTTCGCCTTTCAATTACCAAATATTGTGCCTTGAAACAAAAAAAGATATATGTTACAATCTTTCCGTAGGCGCGCCGGCAGCCGCCAAATTTTTAAAAGAAAGAGGTAGCACAAAAAAACATTAGAAAGGAACACATTATGAATTTTATGAACTGTAAAACGATACTTCTCCGAGCCGTGACGCCCTGTCTGTCCGCCATACTTGCGTTGCAGACGACGCTGACGGCACCGGTAGTTATACACCAAAGCCAAAGCTCGCTTGACGCGAGCGAGCAATCCACCGTTTACACACGGACGGAGCAAATTTTCGAGATTGAGGACACAGTTGCGGAATCGACGCAGGATACATACCTTGACAGCACGCCCGCAATTGAGGACACCGAAGCAGAGACCGAAGTAGACGAGCCTATCGTCCTCGACACAAGCAGTCAGGAAGGAATCGCGCGCTACGTTTCCCGCTCTATTGATCCCGACGCCCGCGCAGGAAGCCGAATTTATTACCCTTATCCGTCGGGCGCTATGGCTGTTGACCTCTATCTCAACGGCGCGCGCGTGCTTCGCGGTCAAGTTGCGGAGATAAACGGCACAATTTACGTTCCCGTCCAGCGGTTTGCGGACATGTTCGGCTACGACTCCGCGTCCTACGACGCCGCCACCGAAACGGTAAAGCTCTACTCCAAGGGCTTTGAGCTTGTTGCGCGCGTCGGACAGAAATACATCACCGTGAACGAGCGAATTTTCTATACAGGAAAAGCAGTTTTGAGTCTTGGCGGTTGGATATTCGCGCCGCTTGAAGCCATGACGAAGGCGTTTGGAGTGACTCTTAACGTCAAAAAAGGCTATTACGAGGCATACATAACGGGAAGCAAAAGGAGTATTCCGTGGGCGGACGCCTATTACGACTCCACCGACCTTTATTGGCTCTCGCGCATCATTTCGGCGGAGGCGAAGGGCGAGCCGTTTGAGGGACAGATCGCCGTCGGCAACGTCGTCCTCAACCGAAAGCGAAGCTCCGAGTTTCCGAACACGGTCAAGGGCGTTATCTTTGACAAAAAGTACGGCGTACAATTCTCCCCCGTGTCGTCGGGGACGATATATAACACCCCCACAAGCTCGTCTGTAATGGCGGCAAAGATCTGCCTTGAGGGCTATTCCCTCTCCACCCGCGCCTTGTATTTTTACAATCCCAAGATCGCTACCTCGTCTTGGATAGGCAGAACGCGCCCTTACATCATGACCATAGGAAATCATAAATTCTACGCCTAAGATATTGCGAGAGAGGCGCATTTGCTTGCAAATGATCTCCTCCTCTACCGTGGCGGTTTAAGAATTCGTTGATATCATTATATTTTGATGTAGGACGGAGGTTTAACATAGGCTCGTCAGATTGTCAAGCCAAGTGCAACACTTTTTTCAAAAAATCACCTCATCCACCGCTAAAAAACCCCCGAGGCTTTCGCCTCGGGGGTTAAAACTTTTGTTTTTAAATCAGATCCAGCCCTTATCCTCGAACTCGGGGTCGGTGATGTTAACAACAGGAGACGTTGTGATCACATCCTCAGCCATATCATAAACAAGGATTTCGGGAGCTTTGTAATTTTCTTTCATGTTCATATCCTCCTTTATTCTTGTTTACGCCGCAACAGCAGTACCGTAGATGGTAGTGCCGTCTGCGAGGGTTACGTAAGACATTACGTAGATGGTCTGAGCCGCACTTGCGGGCTTGAGGCTGTAGCTGTGCTGCAGGTATGCAGAGGTTACTTCGTTAGCAGTAACCTTGGTGCCTGCAACGTTGCTTGCACTGATTTCAGTGCCTACGCTGATGTAGTAACCGTACTCGGTAACCTCATAGGTGCTGAGGTGAGAAGGAGTTACGGTAACGACCAGCTTAACGGTATCGCCGTCAACACGCTCTGCTTCAACGGTGGGAGCCTTAAGAGTTGCAGCCTCGCCCTCGTATACAGCAACGATAGCGTCGTCAGCGCTCTTGGGGAACCACTTGAAGCTGGGTGCGTCGGTAATTACGTTGCCGTTTGCATCTGCCCAGTAGAGGAACTTAGCCTCGTCCTTGTAAGGAGCAGCCTCAACGACAGCGCTGTTACCCTCAAGCTCAACAGCCGCGCCGTCAGCGGTTACGTTGTTCTCGTAGGTGTGGTTGGTGTAGAATACGTTGCCAACCTGAGTGAAGGTGCCGTCCCAAGCACCCCATGTGCCGTTTGCGAAAGCGTTAGCCTTTGCACGGAATATATCTCGTGCACCAGTGAGCATCTGACCGAAGGTCATTGCTCCGGAGTAGATAACGCTCTTGTCAATAGAGTTGATGTAGATGTTCTCAACGTCTATTGTGGTAATCGAGGACTTGATATACTCACCGTAGTTGTTCAAGCCCTTATCCTTAACACCGTTGCAGTAAGAATGTACGCCGGCAATCTGATCCTTAGCACCCCAAGGAGCAAAACCGGTAGCACTGCTCTCGTCAGGAGTAAGAGTCCAAAGAACCTCGCCGGTTACCAGGAGATCATCAGGCATGGACCAAGTGATCTCGGTAGTATTGTTAGCATAAGATACTTCGAAGCTATACAGAGGAGTACCAGCAACAGTGGTTGCATAATCGGTATCCCACTGATAGAGAGCAAACTTACCGGTAGCAGTTCCGGAGTAGTTCTCGGTGCACATATAAGGAATGTAGATGGAGGTGAGAGCCTTTCCGTCGGGAATTACGATGCTCTGACCGATAGTAGCCTTGGATTTAGCGTTATACTGGCTTGCGCCGTTAACGGTCCAAAGATCGGTGGTAGTTGTCTCAACCTCACGGTACAATCCACCGTCAGCATAAGTGATGGAGGACTCAATGAACTCACCGTAGTTGTTCAAGCCCTTATCCTTAACACCGTTGCAGTAAGAATGTACGCCTTCAATCTGGTCCTTAGCACCCCAGGGAGCAAAGCCGGTAGCACTGCTCTCGTCGGGAGTAAGAGTCCAAAGAACCTCGCCCTCAACCATAAGGGATGCGGGAATAGCCCACTTAATACCAAGCGTATTGTTGCCGTAAGAAACATCGAAGCTGTACAGAGGAGCTCTGCTTACAGTTTCGTTGTAATCACCTGCCCACTGATAGAGAGCAAACTTACCGGTAGCAGTTCCGGCGTAGTTCTCGGTGCACATATAACGAATGTTAATGCTAGTAAGGATCTTTCCCTTAGGTACGCTAAAGCTCTGACCGATGGTAGCCTTGGACTTAGCGTTATACTGGCTTGCGCCAAGCGTGTTAAAGAGAGAGATGCTTTCGGAAGTTCCGGCAGTTCCAATGGTCGCGTTGAATGTGATAGATCCACTCCAACCCGATACGTTGTAACTACCGCCGCACTGGTTTGTAAGCTGGCCGTTTATGTAGTCAACAACGTTATCACCAAGCGCGGTAGAACCGTAAGGAGCGAGAACGCTGCCCGAGGTAACATCAATTTTCCACAAAACAGTACCACTAATGGTTACGTCTTCAGGAATGATGACATTCAGATATTGGTTGTTTGAAACTGCGAAAACCGTGGAGTAGATAGGCTCAAACGAGAGGGTAGTTGAATAGTTGGTATCCCAAACGTAGAACGAGATTCTTCCTTCGCCTGCGGTATCATCGGTAGCCAACTGCTGAGTAAAAGTGCGAAGCTTCTGTCCGTCCGGAACCTCGAACTTCTGACCGTAATTCGTTACGCTCCAGCCAGTACCGACCAAAATGTTGCCCGATCTGTTTCCTTTGTAGAGCTTATGGAACAGAAGCGGAACATCGGTAACGGTATCAGCAGCAACTTCATCAACAACTACACGAGCGCGAAGAGTATTTGCGCTGTCCCAACCGGTGCAACCGCCGCCAACATTACCATTGGTAACGTTCTGAATGCCGGTGATATCACCGTTTTCGGTGATGATAGAGCTTGCACCCATAACAGTAGGATATCCGTTGCCGCCGTTTGCATAAGAATCAACGGGACGATACTCCCAATACAGAGTGCCTGTCAGACCGTCAGAAAGGTGGTGCGCCAAATTGAATGTAGACCACGCCATATTGGATGCGTAGAACTCCTCGGAATACAGGGGGGCTTCTGCCGTGTTCTGTGCATAGGTTTTGCTAGAGTCCCAGCGGTATACATAGAAGACTGCCGCGCCGTCACCCGAAGGAACAGAGAAGTTCACCTCGATAGCGGTCGCCATCTTGCCTTCTGCAACCGTAAAGATCTGTCCGGCGCCGTTTGCCCATTGGCGATTTGAAGCCATGTTGCCAACCTCAGTGCCTTCGCCGTAGAGGAGTACGGTTGTTGCCTCTGCTGCTACGCTGAAGGTGATGCCTGCCATGCAGGAAACGACCATCAAGAGTGACAGCAGAACTGATAAAACTTTTTTCATGTCTTTTTCTCCTTGTTTTATTTTTTTGCTATCTTTCACATGAGGGCATAGTACACCCATGTAAAAAGACAACTAAGCACCTTACATTTTACACTACTTTTACCAAATCGTCAAGAGATTTTTGAAAATTTTTTATTTTGTAGCAAATTTTCGGCGTTTTAGATAAAAGCAGTGAGAAAATTTTGTGGATAACGGATTTTTTTGTGATAGATTCTGACAATAAAAGACAAAAGGGATAATGAATGGAAAATAGCGCCACGCAAATCGTGTGCCAAAATGGAAAATTGATGTGGCTTTTCGCTATGGCGAAAAGCTTCCTTGTAAAGCCCTCTTCCGGGAGGAGGGATGTCTCATTGAAGCAGAGCGAAAATGAGACAGAGAGGAGCCTGCGTGCTAAAAGTATTGTGATTTTATTGCGTTTCGCATTCTCCCTCCCGGAGGAAGGCTCAGATTGAAAATTTTCGCGTAGCGGTGGATGAGGTGTTTTTCAATTCTTGCACACGCGAAGCGTGGTGCGATTTTCAATTGTCAATTGTCAACTCTCCACTCTCAACTACAAACTCGTACTCTTTACCCTCTTTGAGCCCCTCAAACGTATACGCCAAAAACGTATATCGCTCGGTCTCAACCTCCGTCACTCGCAGGTGGAGTGCTCCCCCCCCTTTATCACGTACACGGCA
>SVQX01000047.1 GCA_015065065.1 Oscillospiraceae bacterium | reverse complement strand
GTTTACCATTGCGTGAACAGGGTCACCAACCTTAACCTCTCCGTTTACCATAGAGCAGATGTGAATGTAAACACCATCGCTCTTTTGGGTGTCGGAAACATTGATAAGCAGACCGTCCCAACCAAGTGTACCTGTGTCACCTACCTGACCGCCGCCCTCACCGTAGAAGGGGGTTTTGTCAAGGATGAGAGTAAAATCGCCCTCGCTTACGCTGTCAACGGAAATGTCGTCAACGATAATGCCAACGACCTTGGCATCGGTCTCGTTCTCGGTGTATCCCGTAAACTCGGTCTTGTCAAATCCTTCAATAAGATTTTTAGCGTCGCTGGACCAGCCCGAAATGTTTGCGCGCGCGCTTCTTGCACGGACCTTTTGCTGCTCCATCAGCTCCTTGAAGGTCTTTTCGTCAATGGAGATATGCTGCTCCTCGGCGATCTCGCGAGTGAGGTCAATGGGGAATCCAAAGGTATCGTACAGCTTGAATACGTCCTCGCCCGACAAGGATTTTTTACCCGTGGTGAAGGAATCGCGTATCATGTTGGACAGAATGTTGAGTCCCGCGTCGAGGGTGGCGTTGAATCTGCCTTCCTCAATCTCGATTATCTTGAGAATATAATCCTGCTTTGTACCAAGCTCGGGGTATGCGCCTACGTTTTCACCGATAGCGACAACGCACAGCTCGGGGAGAAATTCGTGGGAAATGCCCAAGAGCTTTCCGTGGCGGCAAGCGCGGCGGATGATACGGCGGAGGACGTAGCCTCTGCCCTCGTTGGAGGGAATAACGCCGTCGCAGATCATAAACATTGCGCTCTTGATGTGGTCGGTGACAACGCGGATGGAGATATCTTTCTCCTTGTCGTCGCCATAGGTCTTGCCCGAGATTTCACATACCTTGTCAAGTATCTTGCGCACAGTGTCGACCTCAAACATATTGTCAACGCCCTGCATAACGCAAGCAAGTCGCTCAAGTCCCATTCCCGTATCAATGTTCTTCTGAGCAAGCTCGGTGTAGTTACCCTTGCCGTCGTTGTTGAATTGGGAGAATACGTTGTTCCAGATCTCCATGTATCTGTCGCAATCGCATCCCGGCTTACAGTCGGGGCTGCCGCAGCCGTACTTTTCGCCGCGGTCAAAGTAGATCTCGGAGCAGGGACCGCAAGGACCTGAGCCGTGCTCCCAGAAGTTATCAGCCTTGCCGAGGCGGACGATACGCTCTGCGGGAACGCCGATCTTTTTGTTCCAAAGCTCAAACGCTTCCTCGTCATTTTCATAAATCGAAGGCCAGAGCAGCTCCTCGGGGATTTCCAGGGTTTGTGTAAGGAATTCCCACGCCCACTCAATAGCCTCGGGCTTGAAATAATCTCCGAAGGAGAAGTTACCCAGCATCTCAAAGAACGTGCCGTGTCTAGCAGTGTGACCTACGCGCTCCAGGTCGGGAGTACGGATGCACTTCTGACAAGTGGTAACGCGGCGGCGAGGCGGCTCCTCCTCGCCCGTGAAGAACTTCTTCATGGGTGCCATTCCCGAGTTGATAAGCAGGAGGGAAGGGTCGTTATGAGGAACGAGGGAGTAGGAGGGGAGGCGAAGATGTCCCTTCGACTCGAAAAATGCGAGATACTTTTCTCTGACTTCGTTAAGTCCTGTCCATTTCATAAAAAATGCCTTTCTTTATATGCGGTTAATTTTAAACTTACTGAGCGGTGTCGTCGGAGTACAGTGCCGCGCCGATAACGGTAGCAAACTGTGCGTTTTCGGGAATAATGAAATTGACACCGAAATTATGCTCAAGACCTTCAAAAACGCGGCGTACGGGAGTGATGTTGGTAAGATTACCCGTCAGCACGATATTTTTGATGCCGTTGCCTCGCGCGGCGAAAATAGATATCATGGCGATGGTCTCCGCTACCATGTTGGCTATTCCTAACGCGATATCGTGATTTTCGGCAAGTCCGCTGAGGTTTCCGAAGTTGGATGCGGTGAGGTCGGTGTTCACATTAAGGAACTCGTCGCCGCGCGACAGGTCGCTTATCTTAAGGTCGATCTTTGAAAGGTCGCCGCCCTCGCACAGCTTTTCCATGTCCTCGACGTTGTCAACGCCAAGCATCTTTTTGGCAAGTCCCATCAGAGTTCCGCCGCCAACGCCTGTACCGCCGAGATATTTCATCTGCGTTTTGCCGTCCTCGGTATGCTTTGCATGGACGAGAGCCGTACCCGTGCCCATGCTGACGATAATAGCCTCGTCAAGCCCCGACAGGTAAAGTCCGCCAAGACCGACGCCCGAAAATTCGGACACGGCGCGGCAATCCAATGTATATATAGAGCCTGACAGGAAGGACGAGCCAACCCCCGTCATCATAACTCTGTCGATATCCGAAAGGGAAAGTCCGTTCTCGGAGGTAAAGCGTCCGAGCGCGCCGTATATAGACGTAATAGGATCGGTCGCCCGCACGAACATGGGAGGGATAAGCGCGGGAGCTTGCCCCTCGGCGTGTCTGAAGCCGACAATTTTCGTGGTGCTTCCGCCCACGTCGATACCGATAACTACGTTTGGATTATTGGTTATATTTTGAGCCATAGCTTACCCAACCTTTCCGTAAAAATTAAAAATGGAAAATTGCAAATGAAAAATTGCAGACAAAACATTATAACACACTCTTGCAAAAAAATCAAGGATATGTTATAATATTTATTGAAAATATTTTTGAGAGGCAAAGTATGGAGTTTCAGAATAAACCGATTGAGGGTCTTGCAAATAAAAAGCTGTTTATATTCGATATGGACGGCACTATATATCTTGGAAACCGCGTTTTTGATTATGCGATAAGATTTATCAAAAATCTCCGCGCCGACGGTAGGGAGGTCATGTTCTTTACCAATAACGCCTCCCGTTCTGTAAGTACTTATGTTGAAAGACTCAACCGTATGGGCTTTGAAACGTGCAGAGAGGAAATTATGTCCTCTGCCGACGTAACCGTGGCATATTTGAAAAAGCATTACGCCGGCAAGCGTGTTTACCTGCTTGGCAACAGCGAGCTTTACGGTTTTATGAAGGAGCAGGGAATATTGCTTGCGGGTGAGGACGAGGATAATGTTGACGCGGTGGTGTCCAGCTTCGATACCGAAATGACCTATAAGAAAGTCGCAGCGGCGTGTAAATATATTTTAAAGGGAGCTGCATTTCTCTCCACACATCCCGATTTTGTATGTCCCACAGAGAGCTTGCCCATTCCGGACAGCGGAGCTATCTGTGCTATGCTTACGGCGGCTACGGGTAAGACGCCAAGATATCTCGGAAAGCCCTATGCTGAAACTGTGGAAATGATAGAGCTTGTAAAGGGATATGACCGTAGCGAGATGTGTATTTTCGGTGACAGACTGTATACAGATATCGCCCTCGGAGCGCATAACGGAATGTGCGCGGTGCTGGTGATGTCGGGAGAAACCGTGGAGGCAGACCTCGAAGGACTTGCGCCCGAGGACGCGCCGGAATATATTTTCCCCTCTCTTGACGAGGTGGACCGGGCAATTTTCGGAGATCGACTCCGTCTGTTTTGAAAGGAATTTACAATGGCATTTGATGCGGGAATGCTCGCTGCGGCTGTGCATGAGATCAGGTCACTCGGCGGCGGTGGGCGAATTGAAAAGGTAATGCAGCCCGAGAGGGACGAGATAGTTTTGCAGATGCGCACGCTCACGGGCGGCAGGCGTTTGCTTATTGACGCGGGCTCAAATCCGAGAATAGGATTTTCAAGTTTGACAAAGGAAAACCCACCGCAAGCCCCCATGTTTTGCATGCTGCTTCGCAAGCATCTGACGGGTGCTACGCTTGCCTGCGTAGAGCAGGAGGGCTTTGAGCGAGTCGTCACTCTCGGCTTCGACTGCCGCGACGAGATGGGCTTTGCTTGCAAGAAATATATTATCGCCGAGATAATGGGCAAGTACAGCAATCTTATCTTTGCCGATGAAAATAAAAAAATAATTTCAGCGCTGAAAATTGTGGATTTCTCCACAAGCTCGCAGCGGCAGGTCTTGCCGGGTATGCGATATGAATTGCCGCCCTCGCAAAACAAGCTCGACCCCCGCGAGGTGGACGGAGAAGCATTTGCAAGACTTTACAATGCCGAGCCGCACGAGCGCCCGTGCGAAAAATTCATCACGTCAGCCTTTTGCGGAATTTCCTCTGCCGTGGCAAGGGAGATAGTGTTCCTCGCCACGCGCCACACCGACACGCCAATGAGATACTGCAACCCCGAGCTGCTTTACCGTCATTTTTCGTGTGTGATGGACAGGATACGGAACAACGACTATGCGCCCACCGCTGTCCTTGACGGTCAGCGCCCGGTGGAATACGCCTTTTGCCCCTTAACACAGTATGCGGGGCTTGAAGTAAAACACTTTGATAGCGTTGGCGAATTGCTTGACGCATATTTTGAAGGCAGGGACAGAGATGCGCGCATTAAGCAACGCGCGGCAGACCTTTTGCGCATACTTTCGCATGCGGAGGCGAGAATATCAAAAAAAATACAGCTTCAGCACGCCGAGCTTGACGAGTGCGAGCAGGCGGGAGTGTACAAGAAGTACGGTGATATGATAACGGCAAATCTGTATGCTCTGAGCCGCGGAATGAGCCGAGCAGAGATAGTGGACTACGAGGCGTGGGACGAAGCGAGCGGCGAGTACGGCAAGTGTGTTATTGAGCTTGACACGCGGCTTTCTCCCCCCGCCAACGCGCAGAAATATTACAAAAAATACGCCAAGGCGCGAAACGCCAAGGTGGAGCTTGCACGTCAGATCGAGATAGGCGAGCGCGAGCTTGAATATATCTATACCGTTTTCGACGCGCTCAGCCACGCGGAAAACTCTGCCGACCTTGCCCAAATAAGAGAGGAGCTGTATCATTCGGGTTACGCCTCGCGAATGAAGGGCTACGCCGCGCCAAAGAAGCAGCCAACGCCCACCGTTATGGAGTTCACAACGAGCGGCGGCTATCGCGTGCTTTGCGGAAAAAACAACGTGCAGAACGAATATATAACCCACAAGATAGGTCAGAAGCAGGACTATTGGTTCCATGCAAAGAACGTTGCGGGCTCCCACGTTTTGCTGATAACAAATGGGGAAGAGCCTGCTGAAATCGACTTTACCGAGGCTGCTATGATAGCCGCGCAGTATTCCAAGGCGGCAGGCGGTGCGCTGGTCGCAGTTGACTATCTGTTCGTCAAGAATATCAAGCGTGTGCCCGGTGCAAAGCCCGGATTTGTCACCTACCACACCAACTGGACTGCCTACGTTACCCCCGACGCGGAGCGGGTGGCGGCGATGAGGACGAAGTAATAGATGAAGGTTGAAAGTTGAAAACAACACGCCGCGCGAAAATTTCGCGCGGCGTGTTGTTTATTCGGCAGCTGTTCCCGTCAGGAGTGCCTTGACAGCTTCGTAACCGAAGCTACCCTCCGCTTTCCTTACGATAGGTGCGTGGATATAGCTCAAATGAGTCATACCCGGCGCAATGTACGGAGTACACGTTCTTATTCCCATGACCTCGTAAAGCGAGCCGTTGGGAGTTAGCATATAATAAAGAGCATCACCGAGCGGGAAATATATTGCCTCGCTGTCGGTATAGGTGTCGATATCGGTTACATTGTTTATAACCGTAGGGAAGCGTATCTCTTGGTTACCATTAAACATTACGGAGTGAAGCGCTGCTTTTATATCCTCATAATTAACTACGGTGTCCTTGTAAACGGCGCTTTCCCCAAGCCTTAGGTTGCTGTCGGAATTGTATAATGTCGAAACACCGTGGTCCATGTCTGCGGCAAGCAAAATAAAGTAAGCGATAGCTTCCTCGGGTATCCGTTCCTCGGAGGAATAATAGATTACAATATCTCCTTCGGTCTTAACGAGATCCACTTTCCCCGTGGAGTAATTCACCGTGTAGCGCATGCTCTGCACGCTCTTGTCGCCGTCCCATGTGAGGACGGTCAGATGTACGGCGTTATTTCCTGCGCGGTCAGTATGGCTTTTTTGGCTCGCTTCGGTAAAAGTAAGCTGTGCAAGTGTATCGCGCACGTAGCCGTAATCCTCGGGTCTTGTAACGCTGTTGGATGACTTAAAAACAGCTGACAGCATGGCTTGCGGTGTAATGACGGAAAGAGTTTTGTTGCCTTCAAAATATACCTTTTCGTCTGTTTGTTTATCAAATATCCAATTATCAAATTTGTAGCACACTCTGTCGTCCTTTTCGTAGCTTGTGCCGTCGTAGGATATTGGAATAAATGAAACGTAAGCTGCGTTATCCTCGCCCGATATTTGCGCGTTAAAAATTTCTCGGTTGCCGGCAAAATCAACCTTTACGCCCGAGGTGTAACTTTTGTATTCCTCATCGCTGAAAACGTCGTCATATGTATTGACGGTGTCGGAGGTCGGGGCGGCGGTGTCCGTGGTGTCCGACTGATTTCCGGTATTGCAGGCGGACAGTAAGACCGACAAGGCGATAATTGTCGCAATAACGTATGCAGTCCTTTTCATATAAAACTCAGCCTCCTTTGAAATTTCAAATCGGTAATGAACAGTAAACGGCTTATTGCGTTCACGTATATTATACAGCATATTCCTTTATTTGTCAATAATAACGAGGAAAGGCTACGCAGGATTTGCCGTTTTTAAAAATGCCATTTAATAATCCGAAAAAAGCATTGAAAAAAATCAAACTATGTGGTATAATATAATGTTAGAGTCGCCGACAGGCGAAATCATGCGAAAGGAGAAATATATGCCGAGATTACCGAAGTATGAAAATCTTTCCCCCGAGCTTACCGCAAAAATAGAGCATGAAAACCGTACACTGACTTATAAGGACATGGCGTTTGACGATAAAAGCGTTATCCGCCGACGTCCCGAAGCCGACGTTGCAAACGTGTGGCGCAAGCCGTTTATCAGAGATATAGACAAAATTATGCACTGTCCGTATTTTAACCGCTATGCGGATAAAACGCAGGTGTATTCGCTGTGCAAAAACGACGATATGACAAGGAGAAATCTCCACGTCCAACTCGTGTCGCGCATCTCTCGCACTATCGGCAGTGCGCTTCACCTCAATCTCGACCTTATCGAGGCAATATCCCTCGGTCACGACCTGGGTCACCCCGCCTTTGCCCACACGGGCGAAAAATACCTGGGTGAGCTTTACCATAAGCATACGGGAAGGTATTTTCTGCACAATATTCACTCTGTCCGCGTGCTGGACACGATACACCCTTATAACATCAGCCTGCAAACGCTCAACGATATTGCCGCCCACAACGGCGAGATAGAGCTGGACGAGTACGTGCCCGTGCAGATAACGAGCTTTGACGAGCTTGACAAAATGATAGAGAGGTGCTACGAGGATCTTGAATTCGCATCCCACATTATGCCGTGTACACTTGAAGGCGCGGTGGTGCGCATTTCCGATATAATAGCTTATCTCGGCAAGGACCGTCAGGACGCCATTCGCGCGAAGGCGGCAACGGAAGGGGATTTTACGGACGAGGATATCGGCTCGATAAATGCGGAGATAATCAACAATCTCGTTGTCAACATTATAGAAAACAGCTACGGCAGGAATTGTATCAGGCTGGATGCAAAGCATTTTAAGGCTCTGCGCCGTGCAAAGCAGCAGAACTACGAAAAGATATACAATCACGCGGCGGCATACGCCCGACTTGACGTAACGGTAAAGCCCATGATGGCGGAGATATACGGACAGCTGCTTGACGATCTTAAAAACGGACGCAAGTATTCACCCATATACACTCAGCACATCAACGTGGTGAATAAGTCCTACTATCGCCACGCCGTACCGTATGAGAGCGGTGAGCCCAACCAGCTTGTGGTTGATTATATCGCAAGCATGACGGATGACTATTTTATCGACCTTCATAAATATATGTTCCCGAATGCGCAGTACCCCGTGATATACCGCGGATATTTTGATGACTTGGAGAAATACGAGAATGTTTGAAAAAATACTGAAAGAAATACAAAATCACGACAGAATAATCATACACCGCCACACAAATCCCGACGGTGACGCGCTGGGCAGCCAGATAGGACTCAAGTACATTCTAAAGGATAATTTTCCCGACAAGGAGATATATGTCGTGGGTGATGCCTCCAAGCGCTATGGCTTTATGGAGGACGGCGGAATGGATGAGATCGACGACTCGCTATACGAGGACGCCATGGCAATAGTTCTTGATACGTCCGCATCAAGCCTTATTTGCGACGACAGATACAAAAAGGCGGCAGTCACTGCGCGTATGGATCACCATATTTTCTGCGAGAGGATCGCGGATATTGAGGTTACGGATACGTCTTATGAGAGCTGTTGCGGACTTGTTACAGAATTTGCGCTTGAATCGGGACTGAAGCTCTCGCCGGCATCCGCAAAGGCGCTGTTTACGGGAATGGTGACGGATTCGGGACGCTTTCGCTACGACTCTACCACGTCAAATACCTTCCGCCTCGCCTCCGAGCTTATGAAGCAGAGATTTGATACGTCGGATATATATTCCAATCTCTACGCCGACGATTTCAAATACATCCGCCTGCGCGCGCAGTTCGTAATGAAAATACAGTTTACCGATTATCGCGTGGCTTACATCTATACCGAGCGCGCCGAGGCGGAGTCCTACGGCTTCGATACCTTTACGATTTCGCGTGGAATGGTCAATACTATGGGCGACATACGCGGCGTGGATATATGGGTGAACTTCACCGAAACCGAGGCGGGTGTGCTGACTGAGATACGGTCAAACAAATTCAACATCAATCCCATTGCCGTAAAATACGGCGGTGGAGGTCACGCAAAGGCGAGCGGAGCGACACTCAAGGACCGCGCCGAAGCTATGGCTATGCTGGACGACCTTAATGCTTTCAATAAAACGGAGGACAATACCAATGAATGAAAATATGACAAAGGTGCTTGAAAAGGTCAAGCAGTACGACAAAATATTTATTTTCCGCCATTTCCGCCCCGACGGTGATGCCACAGGCTCTACCAAGGGACTTGCACGCATACTCAAGCTGACTTATCCCGAAAAGGAGATCCGCTTGCAGAACGCCGACTTTTCAGACTATATGTCCTTTCTCGGCGGAGAGGACGAGCTGCAGCCCGACGAGGCTTACGCCGATGCTCTTGGCATTGTAGTAGATACCGCGACGTCTGACAGAATTTCCAATAAAAAGTATTCGCTCTGCCGCGAGATAGTAAAGATCGACCACCATATTCCGATAGAGTCATACGGTGCGGTCGAATGGGTGGAGGAGGAAAGATCCTCTGCTTGCGAAATGATAGCTCATTTTTACGACAGCTTCCGCGACGAATTGAAGATCGATAAGGAGGCGGCGTACTATATTTATACGGGTATGGTCACCGATTCGGGACGCTTCCGCTTCCGCGACGTTTCAGGTAACACTTTGCGCCTTGCGGGTATGCTGCTCGATATCGGTATCGACACCGAAAATCTGTACGCAAATCTGTACCTCAAGGAGTTCCATACCTTCCGCTTTGAGTCCTTCGTTCACGAGAAAATGAAAATAACCGAGAACGGTGTGGCATGGATGTATATTTCTAAAGCTACACAAAAGAAATTCGGACTTTCCGGCGAGGACGCGAGCGCGTCTGTTTCCTATATGGACTCCATCAAGGGCGCACCCATCTGGCTTGCGTTTATTGAAAATAAAGACGGCTCGATAAGAGTCCGTCTGCGCTCCAGATTTATAACCGTCAGCGAGCTTGCAAACAAGTATCGCGGCGGCGGTCACGCCTGCGCCGCAGGCGCCACCGTTTACTCAAAAAAGGAAGTAAAGCAGCTTGTAGCCGAGGCTGACGCGATGCTGCGCGAATACAAGAAAACTCACGGAGAGCTGATATGAAAATACTTATAGTCAACGACGACGGCGTTAATGCTATCGGCATCAGGTGCCTTGCCGAGTGGGCGAAAAGGCTTGGTGAGGTCACGGTCGTCGCTCCCAAGCACGAGCAGAGCGGCAAGAGCCACGCCATTGATTTTATGAACGATATAGAGATCAAGCGCGTGCCTTACATTGAGGGCGTCACGGCGTATTCCATGGATGCCACTCCCGCCGATTGCGTGCGCTTTGGCGTCGCGGGGCTTGATGATGAGTTTGACCTTGTCCTGTCAGGTATCAACCGCGGATGGAATATCGGTCCTGAAATCGTCTACTCGGGAACGGTGGGCGCTGCTTTTGAGGCGGCAAGACTCCGTACTAAGGCTATCGCGATCTCCTCTTATCCCGACG
Source organism: Oscillospiraceae bacterium (assembly GCA_015065065.1). Lineage (GTDB taxonomy): Bacteria > Bacillota > Clostridia > Oscillospirales > CAG-272 > CAMEON01. The sequence continues at coordinate 2,042 of SVQX01000047.1, read as the reverse complement.
AGCAGACGGACGCGGTGAAATATATGGACGACGTTTGGAATTATTTCGTTGAGAACGGTCTTTTTGACGAAAATCTTATATATAACGTCAATTTTCCGAATGATATTGCGAAAAACGGGCACAAGGGCGTGCGAATGACAGAGCAAGGCTCGCAGTATTTTACGGATTCCTTCGTGCCGATAGGGAACGACCTGTATTCGCAGAGATTGTGTACCACATTGGCGGACGAGTGTCCCGACGACCTTGACCGCGACACCGTCGCGGTGCAAAACGGATATATTTCCGTCACCCCTCTTGTAGCAACGAGAACAAATATTGCAGTGGTGGATAAGTTCAGAAGCAAAAACTAACAAAAAAACGCTCTCCGCATAAGGAGACGTCCTCTAAAGGACAGTTTTTGCAATCTGTTACCTACCGACAGGAGACAATGAATTTCACTGTTGCTAAAAAACTCTAAAACACAAAAAACACAGATTGATTTTCTGTGGTTTTTGTGCTATAATAGAAGTGTGGATAAAATCTATGAGATTGTTAAACGAAGTGATACATCCGAATGACAAATAAGAATTTAACATAAAGGTATTTTTATGAAAAAGAAAATAATTATTTTTAGCGCAGTTATAATTACTATAATAGTTGTTGCTATACTCGTTTTGACAAATATGTTCACCAAAGGAGTAATTACGGGTAAACTTTATCGTGTCGATAACGTTTATGAAGAAATTTATAATATGGTCATTTCCGAAAGAAATGGATCTCAAACTATTCTCACTACCTCAATAGAGTGTTCAGAGGTTGATTATGACTTTGGATGCTTTGAACAAGTAAATATACCTGTAAATGATGAGTATGCTGTTGTTTTGTCTTTTGTTAACCAAGATGAATTAAATATTGTGTTGTTTGAAAACAACGATAAAAGACATGATGCTACTCGCTATGTATACAATTACCAAAGCAATACTTTATACGGTAATAGAGAGGAAGCTCATTTAATTGAGATTTTTATATCGCCTTATTATTCGTGGATAGGAAACGATGGAAAATTTGATCTTGAAAATAATGGAAATTACACGTTTGTATATACAGAATATCCTTTATCGCACGATTAAAAAGTTTACGTTATCAATTTTAATATTATTTGGAAAATTGGAATGCAAATCGATAGAAGCCTCCCTTGTGCAAAGGGAGGTGGCACGGCGTGCCGTGACGGAGGGATTGTAAAAATTAGATTTGACTAAAAACAATCCCTCACCGCCTGCGGCGGAGCTCCCTTTACACAAGGGAGCCTTTTCTTTTTGTTCGTCTATGACTTGTCAATTTTCCTGACAAGCACTGCATTTGTGGTCACAAATACAAAAACACGGTATGCCTCTTACGAGATGTACCGTGTTTTTGAAAACTGTCCTTTAGAGCACGAGCCTAAAGAGGAGAGCGTTTTTTTAATTTGGTGTCTTCAGACGTGGAAATAAACCCCCAGTTCTACTGGGGGAAGACAAAAAGCTTCAGCGATGAAAAAAACGGCGAGCTATATGCAAGCCGAGAACTCCATGGTATAATAAAAACGGTTTGACACCGCAAAACTATGGAGGTAAAAATGAAAGAAAATAATGAAATTAAAAGTACGGCGCACTCAAAGTACAGATGTCAATATCATATAGTATTTGCGCCGAAATACAGGCGGAAAGAAATATATGGACAGTTAAGAAGAGATATCGGAGAAATATTGAGGAAATTATGCGAACAGAAAGGGGTAGAAATAATAGAAGCAGAAGCATGTCCGGATCACATACATATGCTCGTGAGTATTCCACCCTATATAAGTATAGCACAAGTTATGGGATATCTCAAGGGGAAAAGTAGTTTAATGATATTTGATAGGCATGCAAATTTAAAATACAAGTATGGATCAAGACATTTTTGGTGCAGAGGATACTATGTTGATACAGTTGGACGCAACAAGAAAGTAATTGCAGAATATATACGCACCCAACTTGAAGAGGACTTCGCCTTAGATCAAATATCGATAAAAGAATATATGGACC
>SVQX01000046.1 GCA_015065065.1 Oscillospiraceae bacterium | reverse complement strand
TCAAAGATATAACGTCGCAGAATTCAAAGCTGATATCGGTCATGGGAACATTTGATGCGTAGGTGACTATGCGGTTTCCGCCATTTTCCTTAAGGAAATTGTAGTACAGCCTCGACATTTCGTAGCCCGCCTGCGTGTCGGAGTGTATCTCGTTGTGCATACCCCAGAATATGATAGAGGGGTGGTTGTAGTACTGCTCAACCATTTCGCGGTGCATTTCAAGTCCGCGGGAGAGGACTACCTCGTCTGCGAGTGCCGCTTCGGAGAAGCCGCAGCCCCAGATCGGTATCTCACTCCAGAACAGAATACCGTATTTGTCAAGCATATCAAGGAAAAGCTTGGAGTTGGGGTAGTGAGAGCCGCGAACGGTGTTACAGCCCATGTCCAAAATAATGTCAATATCCCGCTTCATGAGCGACTGCGGGAATGCAAAGCCAAACTCGGGATGCTCCTCGTGGCGGTTGACTCCGCGAAGCTCAATGCTCTTGCCGTTGAGCAGGATCTTGTTGTTCTTGACCTCGACAAGACGGAAGCCCGTGCGGTCGATAAGGTCGTCGGTGTCGGTTACGATTGAAATATCGTACAGGGCAGGGGACTCACAGCTCCACAGACGCACATTGTCAAGCGTCGCGGAGGGTGTTATAAGCTCGTGGTACTCGCCCGAGGCAAGGGTTACGTCCTCGGCGTATACCACCTCTCCGTCAAGAGAGTATTCCACCTTTGAGGTGACCGATTTGTCCTCTGCGTTGTAAAGCTGACTTACAAAACGGTATTCTGCCGACGTCAGCTCCTCGTTCAGCGTATATTCCAGCTTGTTTGCAAGCACGCAAATGCCGCTGAGCGCTTCCACACAAATACTGCGGGTGATTCCGCCGTAGTGATACCAGTCCACCCACACCTGCGGAATGGACTGCTTGTCAAAGCGGTTGTCGGCACGCACCGTCAATCGGTGAGAGCCTGACGCAACGCTTGTAACGATAAAATCAAAGTGGGAAAATCCGCCGTAGTGTGAGCCGATATAGTCGCCGTCCAGCCAAACGTCCGCCTTTGTCATAACTCCGTCAAAGGACAGCCTGAGCGTGCCTCCCTCGGTATAAAAATCTCTTTGGTACCAAGCGAGTCCCTCGTATTCGAGCAAGCCCCTCTCAATGTTCCACATAGAGGGAACGGCGGAGACGTTCACGGTGTCGAGCCTGTCAAACCAACGCTCGCTCTCGCCCACGTTCTGCGGGTCAATCTTAAAATTCCAAATGCCGTCAAGGCACTGCACTTTTCTTTTCTTATGCTCGTCAAAAAGTCTTGCCATAATTTTGCATCGCTCACACGGAGCATCCTTTCATTTCGCTTTATATAATTATACAGGATTTGCCAGCCTTTTTCAAGGGCTTTTTTGGATTTTACTATAACAGAATTGCTGAAATCAACGCCCCGCGACAAGTCGTCGCGGGGCATAAGTGATTTGTTACTGTTCAGCCTTGTAAGCCGCGATGACCTTTGCCGCTACGTTTGCGGGAACGGTATCGTAGCCGGTTACCTCGTAGGAGTACCAGCCGCGTCCCTGCGACATAGCGCGGAGTGCGATGGTGTAATCAGCAATCTCTGCCTTGGGAGCGGTTGCCTCGATAACGGTAAAGCCGTTGTTCTTACCCTCGCAGGGGTACATACCAAGCACACTGGAGCGGCGTTTGTTGAGGTCACCCATGATATCTCCCACAAGCGCGTCGGGAACGGTTACAAGCAGAGTTCCGACAGGCTCGAGAAGCACGGGAGCGGATTCCTCAAGGCACTTCTTGTACGCGATGGAGGCTGCGGTGCGGAAGGAAAGCTCATCCGAGTCAACGGGGTGGTAGCTACCGTCGTAAAGCTCTGCCTTGAGCTGAACGAGCGGGAAGCCTACAGCGCCCTTGAGCATGGAGTCAACAAGTCCCTTTTCAACCGCGGGGATAAAGTTTTTCGGAACGGAGCCTCCTACCGTTGCGTCGACGAAGGTCAGACCTTCGTCGTCGCCGGGAGCGAAGCGGATCTTAACGTGACCGTACTGACCCGAGCCGCCGTTTTGCTTCTTGTGCTTGCCCTCAACGTCGCATCTCTTGGTGATCTTTTCTCGGTAAGCGATCTTCGGCTCGGTGAGCTTAACGCTTACGCCGAATCTGGATTTCAGCTTGGACACAAGCACTGCAAGGTGCATGTCACCCGTACCGTAGATAAGCATCTGCTTAGTTTCTGCGTTGTTCTCGTATCTGAGAGTGGGATCCTCCTCCAGCATTCTCGCGATAGCCTGAGAGATCTTGCTCTCGTCCTTTGCAGTCTCGGGAGCAATAGCGCGGCACATATAAGGCGTAGGATATGCGATAGGCGTATACGTTACGTCCTCGGAGTAGGTGAGGGTGTCACCGGTGTTGGTGTCGTTGCACTTTGCAAGCATACCGAGGTCGCCGCAAGCCAGCTCGTCTACCTCAAGCTGCTTCTGACCGCGCATAATATAGATGTGCGCGAGCTTTTCCTGTGCGCCGGAGCGGCGGTTTACAAGCACCATATCCTTTTTCGCGCAACCGTTCATGACCTTGAAGAAGGTCATCTTTCCTACGAAGGGATCGGCGATAGTCTTGTATACGAATATAGCGGTGTCGCCATCGGGATCGATCTCGACAGCCTCGCCCTCTGCATCCTTTTCGACCATACGTGCAGTAGGACGGGGGAAGGAAGCTGCGATAGCGTTAAGCATAGCTACAACACCCCAGAGGTGAACTGCAGAGCCGCAGTAAACGGGAACGATAGTACCCTGAATGATACCGTTGTGGAGAGCCTCTGCGGATTCCTCTGCGGTGAAGGGCTCACCCTCAAAATACTTTTCCATCAGCTCGTCGGACGTACCTGCAAGAGCCTCTGCAAGAGCGCTCTTGTATTCCTCAGCCATGGACTCCCAAGCAGGCTGCATGTCCATTTCGATTCTCTTGCCCTTATCGTCGTACTTGAACGCCTTCATTTCGATAAGGTCGATCATAGTAACGTCCTTGCCGGTTTCAACGGGAATGAAAACGGGGCAAACATGAACGCCGAAGGTCGCGTGAAGCTGACCGAACACGCGGGAGAACTTGGTTTCGGGATCGTCACACTTGTTTACAAAGAACGCGCGCGGAATACCCGAGCTTTTTGCGTTTACCCAAGCAAGCTCGGTGCCGACCTCAACGCCTGCCTTACCGTCAACGCAGATGATAGCACTGTCGGCAACACGGACAGCCTGCTTTACCTCGCCTTCGAAATCAAGGAAGCCGGGGGCGTCGATAATGTTGATTTTAACGTCGTTCCATGCCATGTGGGCGGGAGTTGCGGAAAGCGAAAAGCCGCGCGCCTTTTCTTCTGCGTCGTAATCGCAAACCGTGTTACCCTGAGAGGTATTTCCAAGTCTGTCGGTAGCGCCGCATACATAGAGCATAGCCTCGGCGAGGGAGGTCTTTCCGCAACCGCCGTGGCCCAAGAGCGCGACGTTTCTGATTTGTTTTGTGTTAAACTCAGCCATTTCTGTGTACACATATCCACCGCCGTTGGGGCGGTAGGACTACCTTTCTTTTATATTTTAAGTAATTTGAGTCTGTAAAGGCATGGCGCGGAGCAGCAATCCTCCTTTATCGAGAAATGCGTCGTGCGCCCAAGTAAAAATCTACCTTGAATCAGCATCATATTACTATTATACATTATTTCGGGCTTTTTTTCAATAATATGGTATGAACTTTTTTACTATCGGGCGTAGAAATTAAGTGACTGAATTTGTGCAATTTTACCATAAAAATAAAGCCCTTGACTTTTGGAACGATTTATTATATAATGTAGCAGAAGGCTGAAAGTTTGAGGAGCTTACTTATGGATATTGATTTTTTGCTGTGGCTTCAGGGGTTGAGAACACCCTTTCTTGACACGGTGCTGGAGGCTGTGACGGACATAGTCACAAGTACGGCAATGTACGCCGTGATAGCAATAATTTATTGGTGCATAAACAAACGTGCGGCAACCTTTATCGCTGTCAATATCGCGTCGGGAACTATGGTAAATCAAGCACTCAAAAACACCTTTTGCGTTTACCGCCCGTGGATAAGAGATCCGCGTATCGTCCCCGCGGGTGACTCCATACACAACGCCACGGGATATTCCTTCCCGAGCGGTCACACGCAGGTGGCGTCATGCGAGTTTTTAAGCGTTGCCGTATGGCAAAAACGCCGCAAATGGGTGATAGCACTCTGTTCCTTTTTCACTATACTTGTTATGTTTACAAGACTGTACCTCGGAGTTCATACGCCTCAGGACGTGCTTGTAAGTCTGGCGGTATCAATAGCTGTGATATTCATAAATTACAAGCTTATGGCGTGGGTGGACGGTGGCAAAAGCCGCGACGTTATATTCTCGGCGGTCGGCGTTTTGCTTGGAATCGCTTTTCTGCTCTACGGAACCTTCAAGCCGTACCCCATGGATTATGACGCGGCGGGCAAGCTGCTGGTCGAGCCCGTGGAAATGATAGTAGACTGTTACTCGGAGGCGGGCTGTGTGCTGGGCTTTTGTGTTGGCTGGCTGCTTGAAAGACGGCTGGTGGCATTTGATACGAAGGGTGACGTGCCGGTTCGCGTCCTGCGCGGCGCTGTCGGAACTGTGATCCTCGCCGTGCTTGCGCTTGTCGTGCGCGGAGGACTTATTGCGCTGACGGGCGAGCATTGGGGCAATTTCTGCTTTTTCTTTATAGCTTTCGTATACATTTTGTTTCTGTATCCGCTTGTGTTTACGAAAATCGAGCGGCTGATAAAAAATAAGCTTTCTACAACGGAGGAAATATGAAAACAGCACACGTGCTCTATAATCCCAAGGCGGGCAACGGAAAATGCGGCGAGGACGTAAAGCGCCTTGAGGGGTTGGTCAGTGACGCAATAGCGTTGCACGACGTCACACAGTACGGCGACGACCTTGGATTTCTGACCGAGCTACCCGAGGACGATTATATCATCCTCTGCGGTGGCGACGGTACGCTCAACCGCTTTGTCAATTCCGTAGAGGGACTTGATATCCCAAACGAAATATTGTATTGTCCCGGCGGGAGCGGCAACGATTTTGCCCACGACCTGGGAAAGGGAAAAGAGGATAAGCCCTTTTCCGTAAAGGATTATCTGAAGAATCTTCCCACCGTTACCGTGAACGGCAAAAGCTATCGCTTTATAAACGGCATAGGCTACGGCATCGACGGCTATTGCTGTGAGGAGGCGGACAAGATACGCCAAAGAAGTAATAAGCGAATAAACTATACCGCGATCGCGCTTAAAGGACTTATCTACGACTATAAGCCAACCTCGGCCAGGGTGACCGTTGACGGCAAGGTGTACGAGTACAAAAAGGTATGGATGTCGCCGACAATGCACGGCAGATATTTCGGCGGCGGTATGATGGCAACGCCGAATCAAGACAGGACAGGCAAGGAGGGAACAGTGTCCCTTATGGTGCTTCACGATTGCTCCAATTTGCGTATACTTATGGCTTTCCCGGGAGTTTACGAGGGCAAGCACGTCAAGCTAAAAAAGATAGTGGATTTCTACGAGGGGCATAACGTGAGTGTGGAATTTTCCCGTCCTACCGCGCTCCAGATAGACGGCGAGACTGTCGTTGGCGTTACCTCCTACTCGGTGCAGACCGCACGTGCGAGGGCGGAGGCAGAGATAGCCGACGAGGAGCCGGCGGCAGTAAATTAAATGTATAAGAGATATGCTCGAAGTGCATTTTGCATTTCGGGCATATTTTTTGACAAAAAACGCGAAAACTTTATTTTGAATTTATTTTTCGGAGTTATAATTGAGAGCGTAGGCTTTACAAAAACTTTTTTCGGAGGACTTTATGAAAAAGGCATACATAGTCTATAATCCATTGGCAGGTAACGGAAAATGTGAAATGAGCGTCAGGCGGCTCGCAGGGATGCTCACTGATGAGGCGGTATATTGGAGCGTTACGGACGGAAAGACCTATACCGAACTCAGAGATGCGCTTGATGCCGAGGATTACGTAATTATTTGCGGCGGCGACGGCACGCTGAACAGATTTATAAACGATATCGGCGACGTTAAAATAGTAAACGACATTCTTTATTACCCGGGCGGAAGCGGCAACGACTTTGCCCACGATATAGGTGTCACTGCTGACGATGCGCCCGTTTCCATAAAGAAATATCTCTGCGACCTTCCCGAGGTGGAGGTCAACGGAAACACGTATAAGTTTATCAACGGCGTGGGCTACGGTATCGACGGATACTGCTGTGAGAAGGGAGATAAGCTCCGCGCGCAGTCTGCTGAAAGGATAGACTATACCTCTATTGCCATAAAGGGACTCTTGTTCCACTACAAGCCCACGGGCGCAAAGGTCACTGTGGACGGCAAGACGTACAGATTTAAAAAGGTATGGATAGCTCCAACCATGAACGGCAGATTCTACGGCGGAGGAATGATGCCAGCTCCCGCGCAGGACAGACTTTCCGAGGACAAAAAATTGTCGGTCATGATATTCCACGGCACGGGCAAGCTGCATACCCTTATGATATTCCCTTCGTTGTTCAAGGGGGAGCATATCAAGCATAAAAAGCACGTCAAGGTGCTTGAGGGACAAAGCATTACCGTCGAATTTGACAGTCCCCGCGCGCTTCAGGTAGACGGCGAGACCATTCTCGGGGTTACATCTTACACCGCTCGCGCCAAGGTTCCCGCGCGTGTCTGACACTTGGCAAAAAACACAAAAAAACAATTTCTTTTTGTACAATGTGTCTATTTACACATTTGGAAAATAATGATAAAATATAGTCACTGAAATACTTAACGAAAGAGGTACGCTATGAGTACAGAAAAGAAGACCGTTCTTGCCATAATCGGCTGTGGACGTATCGCGCAGTTTGCGCATTTTCCCGCACTTTCCCACATTGAAAACGTAAGAGTAAAGTATGCCTGCGATCTGCTCGTCGAAAAAGCACAGAAGATGAAGGATACTTATCCCGATATGGTAGAAGAGGTCATTACTGATTATAAGGTAGCACTTGCCGACCCAGAGGTGGAGGCTGTGTTCGTGCTGACCCCCAACTACGCTCACTACACCATCACCATGGACGCGCTGAAGGCAGGCAAGCACGTTATGTGCGAGAAGCCCGTTACCGTCAGCTACGATCTGTCCGTTGAGATGGCAAAGGAGGCGGATAAGCAGGGTAAGATACTCAATATCGGTACTTGCCTGCGCTTCAACAAGTCTGTTGAGATTCTTGAGCAGATGAATAGAGAGGGCAAGTTCGGTAAGATTTACCACATCTACTGCTCCTTCAGAGATTTCCGTTGCATCCCCGGTCTTGGCGGCGCGTTTACCACCAAGTCGCAGTCGGGCGGCGGCGTGCTTATCGACTGGGGTATCCACTACCTTGACCTTATCCTCTACATTCTCGGCGGCGCAAAGATCGAGAACGTAACTGCCGACGCATACTGCGAGATGGCAAAGGATATGAAGAGCTACAAGTACCACGATATGTGGGCAGAGGAGACCATGGACCTTGACGGTACTAACGACGTTGACGACTTCGTTTCCGGATACGTAAGAACCGACAAGGCAAGCATTTCCTTCAACGGCGCGTGGGCGCAGAATATCGAGCAGAGAGATGCGTTCATAGACTTTATGGGCGACAAGGGCGGCGCACGGCTTGCATACTGCGGTCAGTTCAAGTTCACCGATGCCGAGACTCTTGAAACCTACGAGTCCAGCCACGATATGCCTGATATGTACGAGTGCGAGGACAGAGCATTTATCGAGTCCTTCAACACCGGCGTTAAGAACAAGAACAACGTGGACAATATTCTGGAGAGCATGAAGCTGCTTGACTATCTCTACCGTTCCGCAGAGAAGCGCAGCGAAATTCAGCTTTAATTGGATCAAAATCAAGCACTGACGCACAGTGGCGCACCTGCTCTAGAGCAGGTGCGCCACGCCTTTTGCTTTTTGTCGGTATATGCTTCCCCTGCGTGTCATCCTTGAGCAAGCCGCCCCGAGATCCTTCGCTACGCTCAAGGATGACAACGGGCGGCGACGCGAAGGATCTCGCAGGGGGGATTAAATCCTTCTTTATCGCAGAAGCGCATCGGTGCGCCCGTGTTTTTCCTTTTATATTTATGAATTTTCTTTCGTTTCTTGCATATATTTATGCATTGTTTCTGCAACGATCTTGCTGTGCGCTACCGCTTCGACCACCGTCCTTGCACCGTTGACCACATCGCCGGATGCAAACACTCCGCGACGGCTGGTGTTGCCGAATTCGTCTGCGCGCAAAAGTCCGCGCTCGTTGACCTCCAGCCCCGTGGTGGAGGACACGATAACATTTCTCGGTCCTTGGCTGATAGCGATCATAACCGAGTCGGAGGGATAGAAGGTATCACTGCCCTCAATTTCTGCGTAGTTGCCGTTCCCGTCTTTTTCGACCCTGCGAAATACAACGCCGTTGTCCAAAATCTCAATCGGCTTTTGGTTATATTCAAATCTCACGCCCTCAAGCTTTGCGTATTTGAATTCATAGTCGCTCGCTGCCACACAGCCGTCGATAGAGAAGCAGGTAACCTCTCGGCTTCCGTTGCGAATGGCGGTCCGCGCCACGTCCATAGCGGCGTTGCCCGCACCGATAATGTTGACACGCTCACCCAGCCTGTAAACGTCGGGGTTGGTCAGATAATTTATGGCGAAATGCACGTTTCCGAGCGTTTCTCCCTTGATGTGTAAGGTGTTTGCGCGCCAGACTCCCGTGCCTATAAATACCGCCTTGTAGCCGTCGCGGAACAAATCGTCTATGCCGATCGCATCACCTATGCGAATATTGGGGCGTATCTTTATGCCCTTAAGCTCAATGTGTCTGTGCTGGAGATCGTCAAGCACACTCTTGGGCAAACGGAATTCGGGAATTCCGTATCGCAATACTCCGCCTATCTTGTCCTTTCCCTCAAATATGGTGACCTGATAGCCGTAGCGCGCTAAAATTATGGCGATAGTCAGTCCCGCAGGACCTGAGCCGACAATGGCTACTCTCATGCCGTTAGACTCGGCAGGACCTTTTACCATCTTAGGAGCGTAAGCGCCGGAAATATAGCTTTCGATTGCCGAAAAGTGTACGGGGTTGCCTTTTTTTGCCAAAACGCAATGCCCCTCGCACTGCTTTTCGTGATTACAGATAAGACTGCAGATAGTAGTGAGCGGATTGTTAAAGAAAAGCATTTTGCCCGCCTCGTCCAAACGGTTCTCCTTCAGGAGTCTTATGACCTCAGGAATGGGCGTGCTTATCGGACATCCGTTGATGCACGTGGGTTTTTTACATTCAAGGCAACGGTTCGCCTCGTCTAAAATATGCAATGCCATATTCGTTCTCCTATTCTTAAAAGTGCCTTACCGCAGAAGGGGGGCGGCAATTTCTTTCCGCTAAAATTATAAACCATACTTATTACTTTGCTGTGAACAAACGTAAAAAAAACAATTTTGTGGCTTTTTGTCCGAATTTGAATTGTAAAGGAAAATTTAAAAAATCCTTGTTGAAAAAATCCGAGAATATGGTATACTATAACTAACAGATAAGTTGTTGGGGGACTTGTAATGAAAAGGACGGCATTTTGGAGGGTGATGTGCGCCATTTTGGTAACGGCGCTTGCGTTTGCGACGGTGAGCTGTGACAGTACGGCGACGGGAGGCGGTGACGGGACGGGAACATCCTCGGATACGCCAAAGAAGCGAGTCGCCATGACCTTTGACGACGGACCGCACAACGTGCGCACCCGCGCTATCGTTGACGAGCTTGCAAAATACGGATTTAACGCAACCTTTTTCGTGGTTGGAAACCGAGTTGACGGCACGGAGATGAATTGCGAGGCGACCGTCCGTTACATAATAGAAAAAGGGAACGAGGTTGGCATACACGGATATACCCACGGCGTATACTATAATTCCTGCTCCGATGAGGAATACGAGTATGAGCTGAAGCAGACCAAAAAGGCGATAACTGCCGCCGCCGAGGGATACGAGGTGTCGCTCATGCGTCCCATTGGCGGTGCTATCAGCGCAGAGCGGGCGGCAGAGTGCGAGTACTCGGTCGTAATGTGGGACGTGGATTCTCTTGACTATGAGCATAGATACAGCTCCGCTGACGCCGAGGGTGCGGCAGAAAAACGAGACGCTATTGTAGAGAACGTCATGTCGCAGGTGAAGGATGGCAGTATTATCCTTATGCACGATATATATTTCAGCACCGTGGAAGCTACTGCGGTCATTTTGAAGCAGCTGCACGAGGCGGGCTACGAGGTGGTGACCGTCAGTCAGCTTATCGGGGATCCTCAGTCGGGAGTGAAATATTTTAACGGAAATTAAGCGTTTGAGGTGAATATGAAAGCGTTTTTTGAAAAGATAAAACGTCCCTTGTGGTCTTGCCTGTGTATCGTGGCGGGAAACGCCCTGCTTGCCTTTCTGGTGGCGGCGTTTATCATTCCTCACGACATTATCATGGGCGGCACTACGGGTATCGGAATATTGCTGGATAAGTTGTGGGGCGACGTTCTGCCTATTGAGCCGGCAACCGTTATCCTTGTTCTGAATATCCTTTTGCTGTTTATGGGACTTTTAGTTCTTGGCAAGGAGTTTTTCTTCAAGACCATCGCAAGCTCCATAATCTATCCCGTTTTTCTCGCAGGTATGCAGCGTATTCCGCATATCGAGGAGCTGACGGACAATTCGCTTATTGCCGTTCTGTTCGCGGGCTGTCTGCTTGGAATATCGGGGGGGCTCGTGTTCCGTGTCGGCGCGTCAACGGGAGGAATGGACGTGATAAATCTCGCGCTCCATAAGTGGTTTCATCTGCCCGTGGCGGTGTTCCTGTATATTACGGATTTCATAATTCTCGGCGCGCAGGCATTTTTCACGTCCTCAAACGGAATACTTCTGGGGCTTGTGCTTCTCGTGCTTGAAACGGTTGCACTTGACCGAGCAATGATATTCGGAAAATCGCAGATACAGCTTTTCGTCGTGTCCGAAAAATATGATGAGATCCGCGAAGCACTGCTGACAAGGCTGGAGGCGGGCGTTACCATGAATATGATCAGAACGGGACACGCGGGCAACGATTGGGAGGCGGTAATGTGCGTTATTCCGCCGCGCAAGCTGTACTCCGCAAGCGAGCTGATACGCAAGATAGACCCTACGGCGTTTATCACCGTGACGAAAATAAAAGAGGTACACGGCAGAGGCTTTACGCTTGAACGTAAATTCAAGGGCGAGCCGTACCCCGCACCCGCCACCGAGATATCGACGGAGGAGCGGGATTTGTGAGATATAACAACACGGTAAAGGGGCGGTTTGTCAGCCGCCCCAACAGATTTATTGCCAATGTGGAGATAGATGGGCGCGTGTGCGTCTGTCACGTCAAGAATACGGGGCGGTGCAGGGAATTGCTTACCGAGGGAGCTGTGGTGGTGCTGGAGGTTTCGGATAATCCTGCGCGAAAGACCGCTTACGATCTTGTGGCGGTGTATAAGGGCGATATGCTGATCAATATGGACAGTCAGGCGCCCAATCAAGTGCTTGGTGAGTGGATAACCGCCGGCGGATTTGAAAGTGTTACACTGGTCAAGCCGGAGTGCAAATACGGCAGCTCGCGCTTTGATTTTTACGTTGAAGCGGGCGGCAGAAGGATATTTGCCGAGGTCAAGGGCGTAACCCTTGAAGTTGACGGCGTTGTAATGTTTCCCGACGCGCCCACAGAGCGCGGAATAAAGCACCTTCGCGAGCTGTCGGACGCCGCGCAAAACGGTTATGACACATACGTTTTCTTTGTGGTGCAGATGGAAAAATGCAAGTATTTCACTCCCAACGTAAATACCCATCCGGAGTTTGCACAAGCGCTCAGGGAGGCAAAGGAAAACGGAGTTTGCGTCCGCGCTCTTAATTGCAAAGTGACAGAGAATACACTGACAATCAACGGCGACGTCGAGGTGGTATTGTGATAGAAAAAGCACCCCAAGTGGTGCCCTCCATAAAGCAGGTTTTACCTGCCGATAAATCCATTTCGTAGGGGCGTTCTGCGAACGCCCGCGGGCGAACACAGTTCGCCCCTACCGCAAAAAGGACAGAGAATTTCAAGGTCTCTGTCCTTTTTCACGCCTTACAAGGTATAGTGAGGTGTACAGTCGGGTGGTAAAGAGGTGGCTCGCGTAAGCGAGACGGAGGGATTGTAAAAGCAAGATTATACCACAAAACAATCCCTAAGTCACCTTCGGTGACAGATCCCTTTGCACAAGGGAGCCTTTGGTTTTTCATCCCGAAAGTCCGTCTGCTTTTCCTGAACAAGCACTGCTTTTGTGGACACAAAAGCGAAGCCCCGCGCGAGGCGGGGCGATTTTTATTCTATATTACCTTTATTCTTCTCACTAAGCTTTTGATTGATTAAATTTAGATTCCGTTGTTCGATCTTATCAGCAACAT
>SVQX01000045.1 GCA_015065065.1 Oscillospiraceae bacterium | reverse complement strand
ATAAATCTCTTTATTTGCAGGCAATATTTGGTCGCCGTCAATAGAGTTGACAAGAATACCTTCGGTATTTCCATATACCTCGGTGATAAATTTAGAGCTTAATTGAATGATATTGTTCCCTGTACTTGTGCCACTCGTCGTATCCCCCTCCGTTATCGATTCAGATTCGAGGGCGTTGTCAGTCGTATCCGGATTTTTCAGCTCTCCCCCGCCGTCCGTTGTGTCGGGAGGTAAAATAATACCCGTATCATCGCCGTGCAGCATTGGCACAATGATAACCGCGCTCACTATTACGGCAAAGCAAGCTGCAACAGCGCCAAAGCGAATCCATATTCCTTTCTGCTTTTTTCGGCTCGCAAGCCTTCCTTTTTGATTTACGTATTTTTCTACAATGTCGGGCTCAAGGTTATTGAGACCCTCGTTCCATTCTTTTTTTTTCATATCACATACCCCTCACTCTCAAGCTTTTCCTTCAAGGCACGTCGAATAACGGCAAGCTCCTTGTTTATCATTGAACGGCTCAGACTCAGGTCTCTTGCGATCACGTCTATGGGCTCGGCGACATAGTATCTACTCATAAAGATAAACTGTCTGCGCTCTGACAGCGAGCGAACAAAATCGCTGATAATGTGTCCCAGCCGCTTGGCGTCAAAATCCGCACCTATTTCCTCGTCGCTTGCTATGAAATCCTCAAGCTCTGACAGCGACACCGTCATTTCGGACGGTATTGCATGCTTTTTCCGATTGCCGTGATAGCGTTTGATCGCCACCCGACGCGCAACGGTGGTAAGAAAGACCTTCAATGAATGCGGTCTTGTTGGCGGAATAGCATTCCACGCGCCAAGATATGTATCGTTTAAGCATTCCTCGCAGTCAAGCCTGTCGTGCAGGACGTTATACGTAATTGAAAACAGGTACCTTTTGTATTTGATATCTGTCTCTTCAATCGCCTTTTCGTCGCGTACCCAATAAAGCTCAATAATCCTTTCGTCATCAAGCGGTGTTTTCGCGGTCTGCCTGTGTTTTATCTCCATAGTAAGCCTCCTTTCCGTCGTATTAAAGAGCCCTTCGTAAATGATAGTACGAAAAAAACTGAAAGTGTGTAATGATTTACGTAGTTTTTTTATATTATACCATAAAACCTGAAAATCTCCCCGAACTTCGTCCGAGGAGATTTTTGGCTGGGGTGGCCGGATTTGAACCGACGAATGCAGGAGTCAAAGTCCTGTGCCTTACCGCTTGGCGACACCCCAATATTCTTTTCATCGCTTCCACGACCGTATTATTTTACCATAAAACAGCTCCGTTGTCAATAGCTTTTGAATGAATAATTCCTTAATTTAAGTCGCCGGGCTGGCGCTTGACGTTTGCATATCAAATTCCTGATTCCTTCCCTTACTTAAAGCTTTTCAAATTTTTCGCTTGGATTTCAAAAAATCCGTCTATTTCACAAAAGTGTTGATTTTTTCTCCAAAATATGTTATATTATTCTCGACGATTCCCAAATTAACACTTGGAGGCTGATATGTTTACCACAAACCATTTCATTTGGCTTGGCGCTATTGCTCTGCTGATCGCCCTTGCGTTGATCGTTTTAAAAAAGCTCAAAATCTCCGATCGCGCCGTCGGTAAGGCGGTGATGATAACGCTTATCATACTTAAAATCTTTCACATGTCCCTGTCTATGAAGAAATCCGAGTTCGGCGGCTACGTCTTGAACCAGACTCAGCTCTCCTTCCACCTCTGCTCCATTATGATATACACGGTCATATTTACCAATATGATCAACAATAAAAAGGTGGTTGACACGCTAAAGAGCTTTATGGTTCCCTGCCTTTTTATCGGCGCAGCAATGGCACTGCTTATCCCGACGGAGGGAGCAGACCCCACCGTCCCGCGAGTCTGGCAGTACATGCTCATTCACGGTGTCCTCGTATTTTACGGAATCTATCTTGCGGCGGTTGAAAGGGTCGACCTCTCCTTCCGGGCGTATTTCAATAATTTGAAATTGCTGCTCGGCGTAACGCTTGTCGCCTTCCTTATGAACAGCGTGCTTGAGCAGTACGAAACCAACTTTTTATTCCTGCGCGTGCCACCTATGGATAACCTGCCTCTGCTCAATCTCGATAACGGCTGGTACGTTTATTTTCTGACTCTTGCGGCAGTTGCCTGCGTATTGGTGCTTCTTGTGCAGCTACCCTTTATGGTATTAAACGCACGCAGAAAAAAGAAAACGCTTCCGACCCGGAGCAATAATTAAGCTTTCACATCTTTAATTTACCTTTATTGCCCGCTCACCCGATGGTTGAGCGGGCAATAAATATAAGTTGTTGATTTTGAATTTCCGCAGTGCTATAATATAGGCACAAGGGCATTTAAATCTACTTGGAACGGAGAAATAAAATGGATATTGGAAACAAGATAAAGCAGCTTCGGTACAAGGCGGGGCTGACGCAGGAGCAGCTCGCCTCCAAGCTTGGCATCAGCGCGCAGTCGGTGTCAAAATGGGAAACAGCCGTTACCATGCCCGACATAACCTTATTACCCCTGCTTGCGAGCGAGCTTGGTGTTACTATCGACGACCTGTTTGACCTGACCACCGATCAGCGGCTGAAGCGAATCGAAAAAAGAATAGACCTGGAGGAGGAACTACCCTCCGACGTTTTCAAGGAATACGAGCTGTTTTTGCAAAATCAGCTTGAGGAAAACGGGGACAGAACAACGATACTCGGTCTGCTCGCGCACCTCTATCATCACCGTATGGAGGCAGATGCAAGACGAGTCAGCAGGCTTGCGCGCGAGGCGATAATGCGCAATCCCGAAAAGAAAAATTGCCAGTGGCTGCTTCAAAAGGCGGAAGGCGCGCACGTATGGGATTGGAACGCGGCAAATCACACAAAGGTAATCGACTTTTATAAGAAGGTTATTGAACACGACACAAAAAAGCCCCAAGCTCCCCTGCCCTATTACGAGCTGATGGATAATCTGATTGCCGACCACCGCACGAAGGAGGCGGAAAAATATCTTGAGATCTACCAAACCCTCCCCGCCCACAAGCCGTTTTTAATTCCCGTATACAAGGCAAGCATTGCGCTTGCGGAGTACGACGTAAAAAAAGCGGATGTCATAATGGAGAATGCCATGAAGGAATATTCGGACAACAGCGGCTTCCTCTTTGAAACGGCGCAATACTATGCCCGCAAATGCGAATATAAAAAAGCGATCGTGTATTACGAGAGGTCGTGGGAAACTGACGAAAAGCCGAGATTTACCGATGCGCTTCACTCCGTCGCCATCATTTGCGAGATCCTGGGCGACTACGCGCAGGCAATAAAGGCATACGACAGAATGATAGCTTGTATCAAAGAGGAATGGGGCTACAGCGACGGCGATGCCGCGGTCGTTGACGTGGAGCGCTCCAAAAGACGACTGCAGGATCTGTCTTTCAAATAAGCCTTCAAGAATAATGAAAATGCACCCGCAATTTAAAAATTATTTTTCCCCTTGCAAAACACGCATTGGTATGCTATAATGAAAATACGACCAAAAATAAATTTGTGAGGTGTGTATTATGTTAAAAGGTATTCCGAAGATCTTGCCCCCCGAGCTGCTCAAGGTGCTTTGCGAGATGGGACACAGTGACAGACTGTGCATAGCCGACGGCAACTTCCCCTCCGAATCCATGGGTAAGGACGCCATAGTTATCCGCATGGACGGTCACGGCGTGCCCGAAATCCTTGACGCTATTCTTACCGTTTTCCCGCTCGACACCTACGTCGAAAAGCCTGCCGTGCTTATGCAGCTTATGGACCGCGACGTCGGACGTGTAAAGACCCCTATCTGGGACGAGTATGCCGACATTATTTCCAAGCACGACGAGCGCGGTAGGGATGCTCTCGGCAATATTGACCGCTTCGATTTCTACGACGAGGCGAAAAAGTGCTACTGCATAATCGCAACGGGCGAGAGCGCTATCTACGCCAACATAATGCTCCAGAAGGGCGTCATCTGACGGTATGCCAGATATGGTAGATATTATAGCACAAGCGCTGGGATTGGTGGGACTGTGCATTATAGTCCTTTCCTTCCAATTTAAAAAGAACAGCACCTTCTTTCTGCTTCAGGGCGCGGGAGGATTTATGTTTTTCCTCAATTTTATCCTCATTGGTGCATACGGCGGAGCTATGTTCAATCTCTGCAATCTTTTGCGCGGACTTGTGTTCATGAAGGACGCGCGCAAGCCGTGGAAGCTCGCCGTCGTTGAGCTTGCCTACGCCTCCTGCTTCGCCTTTTCCGTCTATCTTGATCATTCTCCCAAGCAAATAATCCTCGTGGCTATTCCCTGCGTGGCTTTGCTTATTATGAGCGTATTCATGTGGCTTGGCGACCCGGGACACATCCGCCTCTGCCAGATCACCTGCTCCTCCCCCGGTTGGATAATACATAACATATTCAACCTGTCGATAGGAGGACTGCTGTGCGAGAGCTTCAACATGGTGTCTTCATTCATATATCTTGTAAGACGGAAAAAGAATCCACAGACCGAGTCATAAATAAAAATGTCCGCGCTGTTAGAGCGTCACTCTAAAGGACAGTTTTACCTACCGACAGAAGAATGATCAGATCAATAGAGGTCGATATGTAAAGTTTACTAATAAAATAGGTCGATTTGGGTGGAAACCCAAACCGTCCTATTTACTTTTGGGGGCTTTTATGCTATAATGTAAGTGTTGGATAAACTTGAATTTGACGAAGTGAAGTTAACCGAATATAACTTAGATGGAGGCTTAGCTATGGGAAATGAAAACACAAACTGGGGACAAAGTGTCACTGGAGTGGTTATTAGGGACGACAAGGTATTGCTTGCACGTCATACATATGGCAGTGGAAAAGACATGCTGATTATTCCAGGGGGATATGTAAATATTGGTGAAACACCTCAAGATGCTTTAGTGCGTGAATATATAGAAGAAACTCAAATAAAAATTAAACCGCTCAATATTATTGGCATTAGATTTAATATGCATGATTGGTATATTGCTTTTCGAGCTGAATATATTTCGGGCGAAGCAAGTTCTGACAACGATGAAAACAGTGAAGTTTTATGGATAGATATTGACGAAGCATTATCAAGAGATGATGTTCCGGAGCTTACAAAGAAATTAATTCTAAGTGCGATTTCAAAAAATAGCGGGTTAACCTATACAGATTATCAAGGTAGTACGAAATATGCACCATATTCACTGTATTGCTTATGACAGATAATTTTCAATTTTGAATAAATATTGGATGCTGATTGCTAAAAGCCTCTCTTGTGTAAAGGGAGGTGGCACGCGAAGCGTGACGGAGGGATTGTGATGCAGAGAAAACACAATAAAGATATCGTTCCTACCGCAAGAATGCTACGAAAAAATATGACAAAAGAAGAAAAGAAACTTTGGTATGATTTTTTGCGCCTATATCCCATTCGCTTTTCACGGCAAAAGGTTCTCGGAAAGTATATTGCGGATTTTTACTGTGCGGAGGCAAAACTCATCATAGAGCTTGACGGCTCAGGACATTATACCGAGGAAGGAAAGCAATACGATGAAGAAAGAACTGCTTTTCTCGAAGAATACGGATTAGCAGTTATTAGAATACCAAATACAGAAATACATAAAAATTTTCGGGGTGTTTGCGAATATATTGATCACCTCGTAGAACAATCCCTCAGTCAGCTTCGCTGACAGCTCCCTTTGCACAAGGGAGCCTTTTTTACGTTCATCTATGCCTTGTCATTTTTACTGACAAGCACTGCATTTGTGGACACAAATGCAAAACACGGCATACCTCTTTCGAGATATGCCGTGTTTTTGAAAACTGTCCTTAAGGGTACAGCCTTTTAGCGTGGACATTTTTATTTACTGTATCGTCATACGCGGACCGCCCGCCTGCTTTCGGAACGCCTGCGGTGTAGTGCCCTCCACCTTTTTGAACGCCTTAAAGAACAGCACGTGGTCCCTATACCCGCATGCCTCACCTATCGCGGTGGCGGTAAGATCTGTTTCCTGTAAAAGCTTTTTAGCGTAGGATATGCGCTTGGTGGTAATGTATTGCATGGGCGGCACTCCCATATAGTTTTTGAACACGTGGGACAGATAATATTTGCTGACGTTAAGCTCCTCACATATCTGGTCCATTGACTCTATTTCGGTAAAATGAGTGGAAAGATATTGGTGGATACGGGTAAAGATAGCGTTAGTGACGAATTTGGCTTCGGAAATATTTGCAAGCCGCAAAATACCGATAAGGATAAGCCGCGCCCAATACTTTGCCATAAGCTCGTTGTACTGTCTGTCCACCGAAACCTCTTCTATAAGCGAGCGAAAATAAAATTCAAACTTATGCGCATCTCCCTTGGTGTGAAGGATAGGTTCAGCGTCCGCCGCGATAAGGCAATCGGCGGGCAAATTACTTACCTGAAAATTCGTAATACCGAAAAAGCCAAGCTCAAGTCCCTCCTTGCCCGTTGTGCGCTCCTCGTGGACGGTGTACGGATTATACACGATCAGGTCGCCCTTTTCAATACTGTATACCTTATTTGCCACGATTGCTTCTCCCTTACCAGCAAACACAAACATTATCTCACACAAGGGGTGGCTGTGCGCGCTTTCATGCCACTCCTTTATGCGCTCCAGCTTGCCTGCATACAGGCATTTTGTGTCCAGCTTTATCACGTCCACCTTGGAGTAATTCAGCTGTCTTTTCTCTTTTTTTACATTTTCATCCTTTTCTTTCATCAAGTCCTCCAAATAGCGGCGCCCGAATTTATGTAAAATAGCCAATAAATGTGTCGTTTATTGCTTTTCTTATTTTTTGACATTTTAGTCAAATAAATTTCTAAAATGCAGACTCAAAATCGCTTTTATTGATAATTTTTATAATTCCACAAGCAAATTATATCACAATTCCGAGGCTTTGGCAATAGTTTTATCAGTTTTTTTGTGTTTATTTTTGTGAATTCTTTTGTATTTTATGCTATTGAAAAAGAATGCACAAGCGAGTAAAATATATTTGTAGTACCGAAAGGAGGTAACCTAAATGCAGAATTTACTGCTTGAAATGAACGGCATCGACAAGCGATTTCACGGCGTTCACGCCTTGAAGGGCGTTCATTTCGATCTTAAACAGGGTGAAGTCCACGCTCTTATGGGCGAAAACGGCGCAGGCAAGTCTACGCTCATGAAAGTACTTTGCGGCATTCACAAAAGAGATGATGGCGACGTGGTGCTTTTCGGAAAGCACGTCAATTTTAATAACATCAAGGAGTCGCAGGTTGCCGGAATAAGTATGATCCATCAGGAGCTTAACATGATGAATCATCTTACTGTTGCACAAAACATCTACATTGGACGCGAGCCTATGAACGGTCCCTGCATCGACGACAAGAAAATGGAGAGGGATGCCTCGGAGCTTTTTAAGCGGATTGGCGTTAAGATTGATCCTGCCGCCACTCTCGGCACACTCACCGTCGGCAAGCAGCAGATGGTGGAGATCGCAAAGGCAGTATCGCGCGATGCAAAAATACTTGTTCTCGACGAGCCCACTGCGGCACTCACTCAGCTTGAGGTCGAAGAGCTGTTTAAGATCATGAGAGATCTTAAAGCTAAGGGAATAGGCATGATCTACATATCCCACCGTATGGACGAGATCAACGTTATCTCGGATAGGATCACGGTAATGCGCGACGGCGAGTACGTTGGTACGGTAGATACCGCCAATACCACCAAGGACGAAATAGTAAAGATGATGGTAGGACGAGTTATCTACGGTGATAAGAAGGAGCAAAGCAACGTCCCCGAAGACGCTCCCGTCGTTCTTGAGGTCAGAAATCTCAGCCGAGGCAAGGAGCTTAAGGACGTAAGCTTCAAGCTTCGCCGCGGAGAGATCCTCGGCTTCTCGGGTCTTATGGGAGCAGGAAGAACCGAAACTGCCCGCGCAATATACGGAGCCGACCCCTTTTCCGGCGGCGACATATATATAAACGGTGAGAAGGTCAACATCAAATCTCCCGAGCAGGCTGTAAAGCACGGAATCTGCTATCTTTCCGAGGACAGAAAGAGATACGGGCTTCTCCTTGGCAAATCCATTGCGGAAAACTCGGCTCTCGCCTCGCTGGATGATTATATAAAGGCAGGCTGGATAGACGACGCCGCTATCGAAAAGGACGCCAAGAGAGAAAACGCAAAGCTTAAGACAAAGACCCCTTCGATAAGGCAGCTTGCAAAAAATCTGTCGGGCGGAAATCAGCAGAAGGTGATCATCGCCCGTTGGCTTCTGAAAAACTCCGACATATTTATTTTTGACGAGCCTACACGAGGCATTGATATCGGCGCAAAAAGTGAAATGTACACGCTCATGGAGGAGCTTGCTTCTCAGGGAAAATCGGTAATCATGATATCCTCTGAGCTTGCGGAAATACAGCGACTCAGCGACCGCGTAATCGTTATGTGCGAGGGACGCGTGACCGCAGAGCTTGACATCAAGGATGCAACTCAGGAAACCATTATGAAATACGCTACGATGAGGGAGGAATAATAAAATGGCGAATTACAATAGCTTCGGAAGAAGCGTAAGAAGAACTAAAAACGCCTTTGTAGACTTCATGTCCACAAAGGGAAAGCAAAACCTTATAGTTGTCGGCGCTCTCGTCGTGCTGGTCGCGGTGTTCGGAATACTCAACTCAAACTTCTTGAGCACGGACACTATTGTAAGTATGACTCAGTCACTTGCCCCGTATGCTGTAATGGCTCTCGGCGTTACCTTTGTAATCGCAACGGGCGGCATTGACCTGTCTATAGGTACGGTATGTATCGCGTCTGCGGTTATCGCCGGCAAGCTTTATATGGAGGGCATGCCGCTTTGGGCTACCATTCCCGTAATGATATCCATCGGTACCCTTTTCGGATTTATCAACGGACTTCTCGTTGCTAAGCTCAAGCTTCCCGCATTTATCGCAACCCTCGGCACTATGATGCTTTCCAGAGGTCTTAGCGCGATAATTGCCGCTATCCCCAACATATTCTTTTTCTCCAGACCCGAGGACGACGGCGTATGGTTCAAGCAGCTTTTTTCCAACGCTAACGGAGTCCCCACAGGGCTCTTCTGGGTCATAGGTCTCGCTCTCATTTGTATGTACCTCATGTACAAGAGCAAGATCGGACGCTACATACTTTCCATCGGTAGTAACGAAGAAGCAACCCGCCTCTCGGGTATCAATACAGACAAATACAAGGTTATAGCTTATACCATCGGCGGTATGGCTGCAGGTATTGCGGCTATATTCTGGGCAGCATCCTTCCCCACCGTTGCGGCAGCAACAGGTAACGGAATGGAGCTTGACACCATAGCGGGCGTTTATATCGGCGGAACAAGCGCGGCAGGTGGCGTAGCCTCCATTGCAGGCTCTGTAATCGGTAATATAATGCTCGTGGTCATCAGAAGCGGACTTAACTTCGTTCTTGCGAAGTTCGATCTCAACCTCAACTCCACCTACGTTACATTCGTTCTCACGGGTATCATAGTAGTAGTTGCAGTTTTGATGGACGTTCTCAAAAATAAGAATGCGGCTAAGGTCAAGATCGAAACTCCGAAGGCTGCAGCCAAGCGTGCCCGCAAGCAGGCTCTTGCAGACAAGGAAACGGAAATCGATAACGTAATTGCAAGCAAGGATCTCACTCAGGACGAAAAGAACGCAAAAATTTCGGCTATTGAAGCAGAGATCAAGGCTCTTTGAGCCAATCCTTGAATGTTACGGCGCAAGCCGAGCAGATAAATAATCAAAAAATAATTTAGGAGGCAAACACCATGAAAAAAGCTTTATCCCTCATCCTTGCACTCATCATGATCATCACAGTAGCTGCAGTATTCACCGGATGTGATAACGCTGACAACGAAAAGACTATCGCTGTTATTGCTAAGGGCGAATCGCATGCATTCTGGCAGTCCGTTAAGGCGGGCGCAGAGGCAGCCGGCGAAAAGTACGGCTACAAGATCACCTTCCGCGGTCCCGCAAGCGAGTCCGCAAAGGACCTTCCCTCTCAGATGGAAATGGTTCAGACCGCTATCTCCAACAAGGCAGACGCTATCGTTCTTGCAACTATCGGTACAGGCTTTGTTGACATGCTCACCACCGCAAAGAACAACAAAACTCCCGTAGTTCATTTCGACTCCGGTATTTGGGCAGAGGATATTGCCGCTCTTGATAAGGCAGGCAAGAACCCCCTTGTTTCCCACGTTGCAACAAGTAACTACAAGGCAGCTGAGCTTGCAGCCACCAACTTCTTTGAAGCTATCAAGGCTGATATCGCTGCAGCAGAAGGTACATACGTCGTAGGCATTATCCAGCACGACGAAACCCAGACGGGTATCGACAGAGCTAAGGGCTTTGAGGATAAGTTCAAGGCACTCGCAGACGCTGATACTACTACCAAGGGCAAGTACACCATTGAAAAAGAGGTTAAGCCAGGCGATGCAGATCAGGCATACAAGACCGCTCTCGAGGCTCTCTACGAGAAGAGCGCAGACGCTATCTTCATGAGCAACGAGGGTGTTGTTAAGCAGGTTTACGATGCAATCGGCGCAGCAGGAACCAAATACGACGCTATCAAGTTCTGCGGATACGACGCAGGTACAAAGCAGATCACCTGGATGAAGGCAACCACAGGTCCCAAGCTCGTTGGCGCAGTGGCTCAGGACTCCTTCCAGATCGGCTATCAGGCAGTTGAGCAGGCAGTATTCGCTCTCGAGGGCAAGACTGTTACCGAATCTGTTGCTATCGCAGGTGCTTGGTGGAACGCTGAAAACGTTGACCAGATGATCAAGGACAATCTCGTATACGAGGGTTAATTCCAATCTGAATTAAACAAGGGCGCAAGCTCAAAAAGAACGAAATCAAATCTGATTTGATTAAATGAATTTTTGGTCTCTCCCTGAAATCCTTGGGGAGAGACCTTTTTAAAACAAATTACTGTCAGGAGGTATGATTATGGCAACAAACAGATACATAGGCGAGTATCCCGTTATCGGTATTCGCCCCACAATTGACGGACGTCGCGGTCCCTTGAAGGTGCGCGAGAGCCTTGAGGAGCAGACCATGGCAATGGCTGAGGCGGCTAAAAAGCTGTTCGAGGAGAATCTGCAGTATTCCAACGGCGAGCCCGTAAAGGTTATTATCGCAGATACCACCATCGGACGTGTAGCCGAGGCAGCTGCGTGTGCTGAGAAATTCAAGAGAAACGGCGTCGATATCACACTGACCGTTACTCCCTGCTGGTGCTACGGCTCCGAGACCATGGATATGGACCCTATGACCATCAAGGGCGTATGGGGCTTTAACGGAACAGAGCGTCCCGGTGCGGTATATCTTGCATCCGTGCTGGCTTCCCACGCGCAAAAGGGACTCCCCGCTTTCGGCATCTACGGTCACGACGTTCAAAATCTTGACGAGGTAACGACTATTCCCGACGACGTCAAGGAAAAGCTGCTTCGCTTTGCTCGCGCGGCTGTTGCTGTTGCAACCATGCGCGGAAAATCCTACCTCCAGATCGGCTCTATTTGTATGGGTATCGGCGGCTCTATCATTGACCCCGACTTTATCGAGTCCTATCTCGGCATGCGCGTTGAGTCGGTAGACGAGGTTGAGATCATTCGTCGAATGACTCTCGGCATTTACGATGCAGACGAGGTAGCACGAGCAAAGGCTTGGATATCAGAGCATTGCAAGGAGGGCTGGGACAAGAACCCCGAGTTTGTTAAGACCTCCGACGAAAAGAAGGCTGAGCAGTGGGACTTCCTTGCAAAGATGTACTGCATCATCAAGGATCTGTTCAACGGCAACAAGAATCTTCCCGAGGGCTGCGAGGAGGAGATGGTTGGACACAACGCTATCGCAGGCGGCTTCCAGGGACAGCGTCAGTGGACGGACTTCTACCCCAACTGTGACTTTCCCGAGGCTCTGCTCAACTCCACCTTTGACCACAACGGCGCTCGTGAGCCTTACATTCTCGCAACCGAGAACGACGTCCTCAACGGACTGGGCATGCTCTTTATGAAGCTGCTCACTAACCGCGCGCAGATGTTCTCCGACGTGCGCACCTATTGGTCGCCCGAAGCGTGCAAGCGCGCTTCCGGTTACGATATCACAGGCGTTGCAAAGGAAAACGGCGGCTTTATCCACCTTATCAACTCGGGTGCTACCGCGCTTGACGCTTGCGGCGAATGCAAGGACGAAAACGGTAACGGTATCATGAGAAAATGGTGGGAGGTAACCGACGAGGATATCGAGGCTATGACAGCGGCCACCACATGGCCCGCAGCTGACAACGGCTACTTCCGCGGCGGCGGATTCTCCTCCTCCTTCACTACCCGTGCAGAAATGCCCGCAACTATGATCCGCCTTAATCTCGTAAAGGGACTCGGACCGGTGCTTCAGATCGCTGAGGGCTGGACCGTACAGCTTCCCGACGACGTAACCAAGACGCTGATGATGCGTACCGACCCCACGTGGCCCTGCACCTGGTTCA